>DASVUC010000065.1:0-23322 GCA_036387255.1 Tepidisphaeraceae bacterium
CGGGTGCGGCGGTGCTGGATTAACCGGCTGGAGAAGGACGTTCCACCACGCGGGGGCGGATTCTGTCATCCGCACAATGGCCAGGAGGGGCGGGGGTGTTTTCGGTGTGACCCTTCAGGCGGGGGTGTGGGTTGATTCCCGGGCCCCTGTGGCTGATCGCTGTTCGCTTCTCGGCCTAAAACGTCGCCGGCCCCGATCCATCCAGGACGCTTCCGCCACTGGCGGTGTGAATCTTCTCCGGCCGCGGGTTGATGGTCCACGTCCACCCTTCCCCGGTGTCGGCGACGGTGCCGTCGAAGGTGATTCGCAGGTGCTGCGGGTCGAGCAGCTCGCCGCTCACGCCGGTGAGGACGGACAGGCCGGTGTTCTCGCTCAGGTAGAACATGTCAACCGTCACGCCCGCCTCCAGCACCAGCGGCTGATCGAACACGAACACGGCAGTGTCGACGCCGAAGCTGGCCAAAACAGCTGTCACTTGCGCATCAACCACAACGCTCGTCTCATTCGACGTCGGGCGGACGGGCTTGCGCCGCAGCCGGGGAAATTGGATGGGGTAGGAGATCATTGGCTTCATCAGGCACGGAGGCACAGAGGCACGAAGGCACGAAGGGAGGGACGAGGCGAGAGGCAGCAGGGGGGATACGGAGAGGCTTCACTTGCTCCCTTTAAGCCTGTCCCCACTGCGTGCCTTCGTACGATCATTGACTTCATGAGGCACGGAGGCACGGAGGCACGAAGGCACGAAGGGAGTGAGAAAGGCGGAAGGCATCAGTGGGGGACAGGGCAGGCTTCACTAGCTCCCTCTTTCCCTTATCCCCACTGCGTGCCTCTGTGCCTTCGTGCCTCCGTGCCTCTCTCTCAATCACGCCGCATCCGCGATGCTGCCCACAATAATCGTCCCGACCGGGGAACCGAACGGCCCCGCCTGTCCCCGCTCGTTGCACCAGCGGGCGACGATCCACACCTTGGCGCCGCTCTGCACGGTCGCCGGAAAAGTGATGTCGAAGAGGCTGCGGGTGGCCTGGCCCTGGTACTTCCAGTCATCCATGTTGGCCGGCGCGGTGGCGCCGATGTGGGTGAAGACTTCCGCCTCGGAAACGCCCGCGGGCTTGGCTTTCTTGCCCGTGGCCGAGTCGGTCATCTTCACGCGCACGCTGCGCTGGAAGCTGGAGACGACGCTGATGCTCGGCATGGTGCTGGGGGCCGGGATCGGCGCGGGGGCGCTCTTGATCGTCAGGCCCAGCGACGCCTTCTGCGCGTTGGTGACGCTCGAGTTCGCGTTGATGCGCTTTCCGTAGCTGCGCATGCGGGCTTCCAGGACCGCCAGCTTGGTGTCCTTGTCCTCGACGATGGGCTTCGTCCGCGTGGCGGGATCCGCCGCCAATTCGTACGCCGCCTGCGCTGCCGTGTTGTCGGTGCTGAGGGCCGTGGCGTCGGACGATGAAAGGCCATAGCTGGTCGGTGCCGCGGCGATCTTGGCCGTGAAATCCGCCGCTTGCACGATGAACTCCGACTCTTTCTTCATGATCCAGTCTTTCGACATGGTGTTTCCTCTTGAGAGTAGAAGGCCAACCAGCCCGATCCCGCCGCCGCACGAAAGGTCGTGCGTTTGACCGGTTGAATCGTTGTGAAGCTGCGTTGCAGAAATCTTTTCGGCGCGATCCGCGGAGCAATTCAGCGAAAAATGCGCAAAAACTTACGCACTTCCATAACATCCGATAATGGCCGGGAAATCGGGGGTTCGGGACGAGGGACCGCCACAGAGAACCTGGAGGGCACAAAGACCGCTTTTTGGCACGGATGAACGCAGCCCATGAGACGGAAGGGATGCAGCCTCAGATGGACGAGCATGGAAGGGGTGTTGCGACTCACGCCTGTTGATTGAAGCGCTTGGTTCATGAACCCATAATGGCAAAGCATACGTGGGAGTTTGCCGTTACTAGAAGCCCTTCTGTTGGCTGCCGAATCGTAGCCACGAGCATCTACGGCATGCCAGCAATATGAACGGATCGCCCTCATCTTGCGAAATTGCGCTCAGGAGCCACCAATGAAACAGATCGCCTTTATTCGCTGTCTTCTAGCGACCGTGATTCTCTTACCCACGGCGGTAGCTCTTGGTGCGGCGGCAGAAGTAGTGGATAAGGCGGGATACTTCAGCCCTGATGCCGTCGCCCAAGCCAACGACGAACTTAAGAAGATCCGGCAGCAATATGGTCGCGATTTTAGAGTGGAGACTTATCTCACAGTTCCGTCTGACGTGCAGGCCGCGTACGCGGCGGATCAAAAGGATGAGCTGTACGCCAAATGGGCCTATCAGCGGGCGAAAGCAGCGGGTGTGCACGGCGTGATGGTGTTGATCACTAAGGATCCTGGGAGACTTCAGATAAGCGTCGGAGAAGAGACGCGTCGGCAAGCCTTCACCGTTGCTGATCGTGACCACTTGCGAGACAGGCTGCTGGAGTGCTTCAAATCGAAAGAGTACGATCGCGCCCTGCGCGAGGGCGTCGGCCTATTCCGCGCCGCCTTGGGCAATAATGGCGTCGGCAACTCACTGCCCGCGCCATCCCCAAATTTTCCTTTTGCTACCACCTCTGTAACCACGACGGAGGCAGCCACGACCGCGCCTGCGGACGGTCTTGCCGCGAAGAATGCTGTTGTCATCGAGTACGAAGGTGATCATCGGCGAGAGCGGCCACCCTTGAAGCTGGAGAGAGAGGCTGTGCAGGAGGCCGAGCAGCTCCGTAGGAGCCATTATCTGGAGGTCGGCGACTCTTGGTTTTGCGTAGTGTGCGCCCGTCACACGGTTGCCGGCACTTGGCTGTCGGTACCCCCTTTAACTCAGCAATTCAAAGGGATAACTTATGCGATATTCACAACACCGATAAACGAGGCGGACACGTTGAACGGCGTTGAATGGCGGGGCAGGGTTGTGGTGCGAGCTAAAGCTTTGAGATCAAGAGATGCCGGTTTAAAAGACGACACCGGATGGTCGCAGTGGACGAGCAAGTGGAATATCTCAGAAGAGGTGTGGCACGCGGAGCTTCACAAGGCGAACGGGCAGTGGAAAATCGATCGCCACGGGGATACTGAGACACCTGGTATCCTAGCCGCTTCCATGTACTCGTACGACATCCTCGCGCTGCCGGAGAAAGATGAGCGTACTTTGAAGCTTGAGCTTCAGAAGCTGGCTGAGAATAATCCCCGAAATCCACAGTTGTTATTCAATTACGCTACCTTCCTCGTAACCTGCAAGGACGAAGGCTTGCGCGACGCCAAGGCAGCGGTCGATTTTGCAACCACATGCAATGAATTGACCGGCAATCGAGTAGCGAGCGTGCTCCAGATCCTGGCAGAAGCGTTGTTTCAGGCAAATCGTGTTACCGAGGCAATTGAAAAGCAGAGGGCCGCTATTGCGTCGCTTCCAGCGGGTGCCAGCTTCCGAGAGTTGCGGGCGAGATACGACAATAACGTGAAGAAGTTTTCCGAAAATGCTAAGGGGGAAAAGACCGCTCAATAGACAGTTCCGCGGAACCAGACCACGGAAGTCCAAGAAGTTAGCGGCTGGGGCCGGTGAGCAGTTCGCCTGCCCTGCTGGTTTGCCGCGCCTTTCCCCGATTAATCACTACGTTCCTCTCGCGATCTCTGATCAAGAAACAAGTTTTCGGCATGAGTAGGTAAGCCGCGCGAGCTCAAGTGGACAGCATCCGCCAATCGCCGGAGCCCGGGATCATTGCTGTAAATTACTTCTGCCCCCACAGCTTTAGCTGTCGCAACGATCATCGCGTCCGCTTTAAGGAACGGCTTCTTGATCTTGTCTTCCTCAGCGAAGCTCTGATGCTTTGACCACACCTCCGCAGCAATGGCGGCCGCGTGTACGTCAAAAGGTGGGAAGATGAAGCTATCTTTGAGCGTAGCAATCACTTGTCCGTGCTCCGCCGGCCTGTACGGAACTAGAAACTCTGCGAGTGCAACGGTGGGAACAATCACAATAGCGTTTTGATCTAACAACTGCTCAAGAAGGATGTTCGCACGGCGACGACGCTCCTTTCGCTCAGCATCGTGGCTGTCGTCGAATGCGTAGATCAACACATTGCTGTCGAGCGCTGCTTTCATCCTTCCCCAGTCACCTCGCGAAGATACGCATCCGGGTCCTCGACGACTCCCCACCCCCGACCGGCCACCTTCTTCAATCGTTTTGCGAGTTCTGACGAGCGCGCATGTCGTTGTTCATGGAGTTCTCGGATTTTGAAAGAAATGATGCGCCAAGTGCCACGGATCCATGTAGCGAGTCCGGACACAGCAACGTCTTCGTACAGCCTCTGGCCAAGTTTCCGCACCAGTTGCGAATCCGTGCTTTCGATGGAGCAGTACAGCAATCGGGGCTGCGTGGACAGCCGCAGCGCGCATTTCTCTTCTGTGGTGCCGCCGGCGCGCTCGACACGTCCGGTCAGCAGCGTCTCGCCCTGGATCAATAATGACTTTGCGATCCTCTCGTAACTGTCAGGCTGTATCGTCGCCAGGACGCTACCCTCTCGGCCGGGAGTCTGAATGATGATTTCGCAATGCAACTGCTTCGCAACCGCGGCTAAGTCACGCAGTGGTGAAAATCCATAAGAGATTCGATCTGCTGTTTCGGGATCCTCAATAACGTGACCTACCAAGCGTAGATTTGAGACGGTTCGGTCGGGAATCTCCGAAACGCAAGGGAACACCGCCGAACCCTTTCGTACTCCAATTAAACGCAAGGCGGTGAGATGGGCATCGTCGTCCGAACCGAGCAAGTCCTCTCCGATGGCAAGACGTTGTACGGCCGCTAGAGCACGGCTCATGGTCGACAACGGTATCTTCTCAGGCGAAACGCCTGAGCCACGAAACCGCACTTCCACTGTTGGGTTAGTCTTCGCCACCGTGCTTCACTATCGGTAAGGACACTGTTAGCGTCTGAATTATAGCGTGTCGGAGACAAAAGCCGCTGTGCTTTGGGACGCGCGCAACCGGGAAAGGAGCGAAAAGCAACCATCGCCCAGGTTTCTCTCGCCGGTCCTGCGGACGGCAAGTCTCTCCCGGACCCTCTCCTCACCACTCTTTCCTTCCCCAAAGCTTCCGGCGCGATGTGAGCGAACGGCTGGCGCGGTCGGCGTCGGATTGAAAGCTGCGCCCGCAACAGGGGGCGGGGAAGTGAGGAGGGGAGGCCCGCAGGGCCGGGGGCGGCGGCGAGCCCCCGTGTTCGTATTTTCTGGCGCCGCTACTTAAACGGGTCGCGGTACTGCGAGATTCCCCACGCGAGGATGTCTAAGACACGTACACGGGCGAAGCAGAACCTCCTGCCTTCGTCGGTCTCGCTGTTCAGCCGATCCGCGACGCGCGTAATCGTCGCCACGTTGTCGTCCTGGAACGCCGCTTCTCGATACCAGGTGAATAACAGTTGGTAGTCCGATGAACCGTACCCGCGAGTCCATGGCACGCCTAAAACACGTCGCGCCTGCATATCGAATATTGGGAAATAACTCGACCGCTTCTGATGCATCAGCTTCGACGCGACAGAGACGTCCACACCCTTGAAGTCGTCGAGATAGGACAAAATATCTGCTGCAATCCCATCAAATTGATCCGTCTCAAAAGCATCCGCGTTGACTGGGATGCGCTCCAACGCAGGGATCGGCACTTGCACGAGCGGATCGTCGGGCTGGTACTTATAACGTGCACCGATTGCGTTGGCCGCTTCGATATTGCGGTCCACCAGCTTGTTGGGTGTTGAGGTGTTCCAGTCCTCTCGGATCATCCCATCGTAGCGTACGCCAAGGTACATATCCCGCAGGTAGCTCCGGCACAAATCAAGAGCTTCCTCGTAGGACAGCGACACGCTGCGGCGATCCTTCGCGGAGAGTGAGTCCGCATAAGTAAGTTCTCGCAGCACGCTTGGAAAGATCAGATTCATGTGCCCCAGCATATCCGACGGGAGCTCGCAGCAGGGAAGACCGCGTGTGTCCTTTCGTGTTCGGCTTGGGTGAGCAAACAGCCCGATAAAACCAGCCGCAGCACGGTCGCCAATCGGCCGTCCCAGAAGATTCGCGTTTCTCCGGCTCGTCAGCGGGGGAAGTGGTCGGGGAAGTGGTCGCGGCACTTGTCTCCCTCCGTTGACAGGGGAGGTAAATCAGCGGCGGATTTACCTCCCCCGTCAACGGAGGGGGGGGAAATCAGCTGCTCATTTGGTCCCCTCGCGCCCTGAGGGAGGGAAATGAAATCGTCATTTGGGCCCCTCCCGGCGCGGGGGAGGTCCCCCGTCAGCGGAGGGAGACAAATGAGCGACCGATTTGGGCCCCTCACCCGACGGGGGAGACAAATGGGAAGCGCATTTAGGCCCCTCGGGGGCGGAGGGAGATGAATGCGGAACCGGTTTTCGGACCTTTGGGGGGAGGGAATCGGGGACGGGTGGGACGCGGGGGAAGAGACGATTTGGAGCGGCATGAGCGGGAGGTTGACATGCGGTGTCAGAACAAGGACGTAAAATCAGCAATGACCCCTTTTCTGTTTCTGAATAACATATCTGCGTGACCTGCTCGTGTCCCAACACCGCTTCTCGGGCGCGACTCCGCTTCAATGCGGGAGCTGTATGCTTGAAAAGTCCAGGGTTCGCTGTCGCCCGAACGACAGGAACCCCCGGGGTCGAGACAGAGCAGGAGTGACGCCTCTCGACGTTCGCCGGTCGTACACGGCACCCGAGAGCGCGATCGCAAAGGCGGCATGATCGATTTGAGGTCCTGCGCCGACGCCGGGACGGTCTGCATGAGGCACGTGCCGCGCGAACTAGTGCTGAGCCTTAAATGCACGCTGAACAGGATGCCTGATCATGGAATACAATCTGACGCAACGCGAGCGGCAAATCCTCATTGACCTGCTGAAGCTTTCCAAAAACTCCAAGGCCGGGTTTGAAGCGCGGGTGGACGTCGACGCGCAAGGGCCCGCACGTGAACGGGCGCGGCTCGACTTCGGCCTGGCGGGCAAGGTCATGGAGTTGACCAAGCGTGACCTTCGCGTGCTGAAGGATGAGGGTTTGATTCTTTTCCGCTGGCACACGCCCGATCAGGGGGCCGGGCGCCTGACCACCCTCGCCTTCGAGGCTGTCGGCAGCAATTTTCAGGGCGCGGCTTCGAGCGACGCGGCCGCTGTGGCGGCGGCCGCCGCCGCCAGCGCGTCGGCGGTGCTGGTCGCCGACGAAAAGGCGATCGCCCTCCGCTTCCAGAAGATCACGGCGCAACTGGTGAACCTCACGCGCGAACTAATCGACGCCGATGAGGCGCAGGCCGCCGGCCACGAGGCCGTCTCCATCGCGCAGGAGCTGGCCAAGCCGCGGCCGGATGAGACCATCATCACGCGCAAGACCAAAGGGTTCGTCAGCCGCCTGTCCCTGACGTTCTCCGGAACGGCCGATTTGGCGTCCAAGGGTGAGATGATCGGCGAGTTCGGCGAGCGGCTGGCCGCCTGGCTGGTCGCCCTGAGCGTCTGGACGGAATGGCAGGCCGCCCACCCCAAACCGGCAGCGTGAGCGTGAGCGCGGGGAACAGTGAACCGGCAATGCGCCGGCGCCCGCCCATTGCGCACTGGTCACGCCTCGCCCAGGGGCGGCAAATGGAGTTGTCCCTGATCGACGCGGTGGAATCGTTCGCGCGCGGTCGCTTTTGACGTGTCTTTCGTCAAGGCGCAAGCGTATGATCCATTCTGGGCAACCGCAGCATTTTCCCTTTTTCCCGCCTGTTGCCCTGACCTTCGCACGTCCAGAGGATGTTCGTGTTCGGGCTATTGGCCCGCCTGAGGCTCGGCCGCGGGCTTGGCCAGCTTGCAGGGGCAGTTCCAACCGCTCGAAGGAGCATTCATGAAGCGAATGGCTGTAGTACTCGTGCTTGTTGTGGGCGGCATCATCGCCTTCGGTTTCCATCGCGGCTGGTTCCGCGCGGCATCGGAGAATGCCGGCGGTCAGTCTGATGTCACCCTCTCCGTCGACAGGGACAAGATGCAGGATGACAAGAACAAGGCGGTCGACAAGGTGCAGGACCTTGGCCACCGCGCCCGGAACACCGCCGCCGCGACGACGCAAAAGACCACCAACTAGAAGCGCTGCGCTTCGCACCAGGATCACCGACCATGGCATCGCCGCGCGTTGAGCCGCCGAAGAAAACTCAGTTCTACGCGCTGGCGTCGATCGCCATCGTGCTGGCGCTGCTGTACTTCGGCCAGGAAGTTCTGATTCCCCTGGCGCTGGCGGTGCTGATCGCCTTTCTGCTCGCGCCGGTGGTGACGGCGCTGGAGCGGCTGCGCCTGGGACGGGTTACTTCTACCTTGCTTGTTGTCGTGGCGGCCCTGGCGCTGATGGGCGGCTTCGGATGGATCGTCGAGCAGCGCTTTGTCGAGATCGTCAACAAGCTCCCGGATTACCGCCACAGCATCCAGACCAAGTTCCAGCGCCTCACGCGCTCCGGCGGCCTGATCGACAAAGCCCGCGAGGAACTGCGCCAGACGGTTCAGGAAGCGCCGACGACACAGTCCGCCGCCACCCGGCCGTCCTCCACAACGCAGAACGCGGTCACCGTCGCCACGCCCCCGACCGAAGGAACAGGCACGTTGCCGCGTCCGCTCATTCCACCCGTGATCAAGCCGACGGATTCGCCGGGGCAGTTGGTTCCCCCCTCCCCGGATGAGCCGTGGGCCGTTCGGCTGTATCCGCAGCCCGCCACCGCGCTGGAGCTCTTCGGCGAGTACGTCGGCAAGGTGATCAGCCCCGTCGCCACCGCCGGCCTCGTCATCGTCTTCATCATCTTCATGCTGATCGGGCGGGAGAACCTGCGCGACCGAATGATCCTTCTCGCCGGCGGCGCGGGAGGCGGGAGATTGCACGTCACCACCCAGGCGTTCGATGATGCCGCCACGCGAATCGGCCGCTTCCTGACGGCGCAGTCGCTGATCAACCTCTGCTACGGCGTCGCCGTCGCGCTGGGGTTGTGGATCATCGACCGCACCATGGGCAACGGCGAAGGTGGCATCCGCACCGCGCTGCTGGGAGGGATGATTTGCGCCGTCATGCGCTTCATCCCCTACATCGGCCCGTGGCTGGGCGCGGCTGTTCCCCTGGCGATCGCCTTCGCTGCCTTTCCAGGCAACGGCGTTTTCTTCGTCACCCTCGCGATGTTTGTCGGCATGGAGATCCTCGTGAGCCAGGCGGTGGAGCCTCATGTCCTGGGCTCCAGCACCGGCGTCTCACCGATGGCTGTCCTGGTCGCGGCGGTTTTCTGGACCTGGCTGTGGGGTCCGATCGGGCTCTTGCTCTCCACGCCGTTGACGGTGCTGCTCGTGGTCATGGGCAAATACATCCCGCAGCTAGCGGTGCTGGATGTGCTTCTTGGGGATGATCCTGTACTGGACCCCACCACCCGGATCTACCAGCGGCTGATTGCCGGAGACGATGAAGATGCCACCGAGCTTGCACTGGAGCATCTTGAGGAGAGACCGTTGGAAGCGGTTTACGATCAAATCCTGATCCCCGCCCTCGCTGAAGCGGAGCGCGACTGGCATCACGGCAAGCTTGATGACGCCCGCCACGCCTGGATCCGCCAGGGCCTGAAAGACATCGTTCAGGCACTGGGGGAGCGGCAGCAGGACCAGGACAACGCGGATGCCGCGGAGCTGGCGGTCCTGCGCGCCAAAGGTCACTCCGATCGCGAAGCGCCCAGTAAAGCGCCGCCCTCCTCGCCCGGGCCGGTGGCGCGCCCGGCGCTCCAAAAAGGTGCATCAGTGCACGTACGCTGCCTGCCGGCGCATGATGACGCCGACCAGGTGGTCGGGCTCATGCTCGCCCAGGTCCTCGGTCGCCGCGGCTTCGTCGTCACCGTCCCCGACACAGTCTCCCTCGCCTCGGAGATGGTCGCCTCGATCGATTCCCGGCATGTCGATATCGTGGTCGTCTCGGCCCTGCCGCCCAAGGCTGCCCTCCACGCCCGCTATCTCACGAAGCTGATCCAGGCGCGCTATCCAGACCTGAAGATCGTGGTGGGCCTGTGGACGAACAACAAGACGAGCAGGGTGGAGCTGGACAGCGTGCAGACGGTGACATCACTGGATTCCTTGCAGGATAAGCTCGACCAGATCACGCCGATGATCCTGCTCGAGTCACGATCGGCGGTCGGAGCCGCCATCCGGTAGGTCTAGCCGACGCGCGAACCAAATCACCGGAAGGATCAAAGGGGTTCTTGTCGTCGCAAGCGCATTCCATCATTGGAATCGGACGTTCCGTCGTAGGATTCGTACCCGCTTTGGGAGG
Organism: Tepidisphaeraceae bacterium; assembly: GCA_036387255.1. Classification (GTDB taxonomy): domain Bacteria; phylum Planctomycetota; class Phycisphaerae; order Tepidisphaerales; family Tepidisphaeraceae; genus DASVUC01. The sequence goes on from DASVUC010000065.1 coordinate 10,313, forward strand.
GCCCCCGATGGCCGGATGCGCCAATAGCTGCTTTGGACGCCACCGTTTAAGCAATTTGCCTCGCCATCGCCTATACTCCACGTTCCTGCCTGCACGGGCCGTGGGCAAATCCCTCGAAATCACCAAACGGAAGGCGGCATGCGGCTGGCGGATTTTATCCTGGAGAACATTGAGCTCATTCTGGTGGAGTGGGAGGCGTTTGCGCGCAGCGTCTGGCCCGGGGGCGAGATGGATCCGCTGGAGCTGCGCGATCATGCCAAGGACATTCTTGCCGCGACCGCATGGGATATGAAGTCGGCGCAGACCACGCTCCAGCAATCGAACAAGTCCAGGGGACAAGCGGGAGAGAGTGATGCCGGCGCGGGCGCGGGCGCGGCGAGCGCTCGCATCGATGGCGCATCGGATGTGCATGCGGTGGGGCGGGTGCGCTCCGGGTTTGATCTCATGGCGGTCATCGCCGAGTACCGGGCCCTGCGCGCGAGCGTCATCCGGCTGTGGCGCGAAAGCCGCCCATCGCCGGACCTGCGGGATCTGGAAGACCTCACCCGCTTCAACGAATCCATCGACCAGTCGCTCACCGAAGCCGTCCGCAGCTACACCCACCGGATGGACCGCTCGCGGCAGATGTTCCTCGCCATCCTCGGCCACGACCTGCGAAATCCGCTGAACTCGACGATGATGTCGGCGGAGGTGCTGGGGCAGACGGCGACGCTGGACGAAGGATCGAAAGAGATGGTGTCGCAGATCTCTTCCAGTGCCGCGGCGATGGCGCGACTCATCAGCGACCTGCTGGTCTTCACCGGCGCGGGGCTCGGCGCGGCCATGCCGCTGTCGCCGGCGGCGATGGACCTCAAGCCGCTGTGCGAGGAAGTGGTCGATGAGATGCGCGCGGTGTACCCGGGGCGGGTGCTGCGGTTTCAGCCGCAGGGCGATCTCACCGGACGCTGGGATGCGGCCCGCCTGCGCCAGGTCGTCTCCAACCTGCTCGGCAACGCAGTGGAGCACGGCGGCGGCAGCGGACCGGTGGAACTGACCGTCAGTGCCGCGGGGGGGGATGTGCAGGTGCGCTGCCACAACGGCGGCCCGCCGATTCCCCCGCAATCGCTGCCGACGATCTTCGATCCGCTCGTGCGCGGCGCAACCGATGAAGTGCAGAAGCAGCGCCGGCCGGGCAGCATCGGCCTGGGGTTGTACATCGTCCGCGAAGTGGTGGCCGCCCACGGCGGCGACATCCGCGTGAGATCAACCACCGAAGCCGGAACTGAATTCACCATCCGCCTCCCCCGCGCCCCGCGCGCGAAGCGATAGGAGAACTCGAGAACAAGAGGGGTCGGTCATTCCTAATCAGAGAGCGGATCAGAAGCCAAACGTCAAATTGGTGTCCCTCTGTCCATCTGGGTTCTCGCGAGGTTCCACCCTCCGTGCCCTGCGAGTCCTCCGTGGTGAATCACCCGCGCCCATAAAACCGACGCGCATGGCTTCGCCAATCGGCCGTCCCAGAAGATCCGGTTTAGCGCGGCTCGCGGCGGGGGAGGCGCTCGCGGCATTGGTCTCCCTCGTGGCGCGGGGGAGGTAAATGAGCGGCGGATTTACCTCCCTCGCGCCGGCAGGGGGGGACATGAGCTTCTCATTGGGTCCCCTCGCGCCGGGAGGGAGGTAAATGAGCTCGGCATTTGGGCCCCTCCCGGCGCGGGGGAGGTCCCCCGTCAGCGGAGGGAGACAAATCAGTGAGCCATTCGGGCCCCTCAGGGGAGGGGGGGATAAATCAGCGACGCATTCGGGCCTCTCCTCGGCGGAGGGAGATGAATGCGGAGCGGGTTTCCGGACCTTTGGAGGGGAGGGAGGAGAACAGCTGGGAGAGAAATCCGAATTTCGAAATCCGAAATCCGAAACAAACCACAAGCACGAAGAAGAAAATCTGGAAACGGGAGCGGAGGGGGAGGTGTTCTGCCCTGTCAGCTATCAGCTTTCAGCCAGAAGCAATCCGCGTTCATCGGCGTTCATCTGCGGTTCCATCCCTTGCTCCGTTTCCGTCATTTCCCGTTTTCAATTTCGAATTTGTTTCGGATTTCGGATTTCGGATTTCGTGCTTCGGCTTTCCCCGAGCGCGGCTTCTCGGCACTAGATCAACTGGCTCGAGAACACGCTCGACTTCGGCCGATTGAGCCAGCTCAAAACGGTTTCGCCGGTGCGCTCGTTGAGGCTCAGCGCCATCGGGCCCGACGCCGTGGCGGTTTTAGATAATGTCCAGCGGGTGGCGCTTTGTCTTGTGGCGGTGTAGAGGGATTTCCTGGTGCGGTCGTAGTAGGTGACCACGGGGTCGTCGCTGTCGTTGAAGGTGAGCTGGACCGTGTCGCCGACTTTGCCGGCGGAGCGGACGGTTTCGGTGAACCAGTCCTGGTTGCGGTAGGCGTACTTCACGTCGGCGCCGCTCGTGTCCTGGTAGGCGATCTGGGCTTGCAAGCCGGCGGCGGTGGGGCCGGCGTGGAGATTGAGATCGATATTGGCGACGCCCTTGGCGTTGTCGACGGTGCTGATGTACCAGGTGGCGGTGGGGTCATCCAGGTCCAGGCGCGCGTATTTCAGGTCGCCGTTCGTCGTGTCGGCGTAGGCGATGGCGACGGTGGTGTCGTACTGCGTGAAGCCGAAATTGCCCCGGACGGCGGCTTCGCCGGCGTCGACGGAGAGGTCGCGGCCGACGTCGGCGCCATCGGCGCCGTCGATGGTCTTGCGGGTCCAGGCGCCGGTGTCGCGATCGAGCAGGGCGAGGCGCAGGTCGCCGCTGCTCTTGCGGTAGTAGCCCAGGTAAACGTTGCCGTCGATGTCGAAGGCGAGGGATGGCGACTGGCCGACGCTCTTGCTCGATTCGACGGTTTGGGTGGACCACGCGGTCCCGTTGAATTGGGCGCACTTCACGGCGCTGTTGGTGGCGTCGTAGTAGCCGATCCCGACCTTGCCGGTGTTGTCGACGGCGAGGGAGAGCTCGTAGCCAACGTTCCCTTGATCGTCGACGATCTGCGTCTTCGACCAGAGGCCCGAGGTGTCGCGCGTGGTGTAGAGCAGGCGGCCCCTGCCGGCGTCGTAGTAGGCTGCGTGAAGGACGCCGTTGGAATCGAGCGCGGTGTCGAAGCGCGAGCCAAAGTTGAGATTGGAGTAGACGCCGGCGCGCTGCTTGGTGAGGCGCAGGGCGTTTTCGATATCCAGGCGGCTGTAGGCGAGGGTGGTCGTGTTGCCGCGTTCCTGGTCGCCGTCGCGGTTGTTGCGGCCGGCGGTCATGAGGATCGAGCCGATGTCGCCGGCGAGGGCCTTGGGGTTAAGCTGCTTGATCAGCGCGGCGGTTCCGGCGACGTAGGGGGAGGCGAAGCTGGTGCCGTCTTCGGTGACGTAGCCGCCGCCCATCTTGGGCATGGTGATGTCGACGCCGGGGGCGAGCAGGTCCAGTTCATCCCCGCGCTGCGCCCAGTCGGCGATGACGTCCGAGGAGTTCACGGCGCCGACGGCGAAGACGTTGGGATCGGCGGCGGGGTAGGCGATGCCGTCCTGGTTGATCGGGCCGGAGATCTGGTCGTTGCTGTTGCCGCTGGCGGCGGCGACGAAGATGCCCAGCTTCTTCAGCTGCGCGAACTCATCGCTCATGATGTCGCTGGTTTCGCTGTCGGGGTAGAACCCGGAGCCGAGCGAGATGTTCACCACGGAGATGTTGAACGTCTTGTGGTTTTTGATGACCCACTGGAGGGCGTCTTCGATGTCGTAGTCGGAGATGCTGTCCTCGGTGCCGACGCGGAGGGCGACGAGCTTGGCGTCCGGGGCGACGCCGCGGTAGGTGACGCCGTCGACGGTGTAGGTCCTGGCGGCGATGACGCTGGCGGTGTTGGTGCCGTGACCGGATTCATCCATCGGATCCGCGTCGTCGTCGTAAAAATCGTAGCCGCCGACGACCTTGTAGCCCGCGCCGAATCCGCCGCCGAGCTCTTTGATGGAATAGTCGACGCCGGTGTCGAGGACGGCGACGGTAGTTCCCTTGCCGGTGACGGAGGAGAAATCGGAAGCGGCTTGATCCTGGTGAACGAGCTGCGCGTAGCCGCTCCACGCCATGAGGCGGCGGGTTTCGAGGGCTTCCACGACGGCGGCTCTGATTTTCGACTGCGGATTCATTCCAGGCATTCCAACTCCAACAGACCCCATCTCGCGCGAAGTTTCACCTCGCCCTACAGAGATAGTCCGCTCCCGCGCTGATTTTCTTCCAATACTACGCGGGAATCCGCCGGGCGCTCACTGCATCCTGTGGCGGGCTGTAGACTTAGCGGAAGCTCGGCGGGGCTGGCAAACCGGGCAAAAGCAGGTGGATCGGCCGCCGAGGACGATGCGCCGAATCGGCGTCCGGCAAGCGGGGCAGGGGTGCCCGGCGCGGTCGTAGACTTTGTGGAGTCGCTGGAACGCGCCTTTGCCGCCCTGGGCGTCGACGTAGTCGCGGAGGGTGGAGCCGCGGTGTTGGATGGCTTTCTTGAGGACGCGCTGGATCGAGGCGGTGAGGCAACGGATCTGGTCGGGCTTGAGGCGGTCGGCGCGGGCGAGGGGGTGGATGCGGGCGTCGTGGAGGGATTCGTCCACGTAAATGTTGCCGAGGCCGGCGATGACGCGCTGGTCGAGGAGGACGTTCTTGATGGCGCGTTTCGTCTTAGCCAGACGCGGGGCCAGGTCGTTTGGCTTCAGGGTCAGAGGCTCGGGGCCGAGGTTTGCATCGTGGGCCGTGTCGTCGGCGCAGACGAAGATGCCGCCGAAGCGGCGCGGGTCCTTGAACCGCAGATGCATGGGCGAGACGCCCATGCTACGGGGAGAAAGTTCGAGGATGAGGTGCGTGTGGAGGGGGATGGGGGTTTCTGTTGCGTCGAGGGTGAGGCGGCCGGACATGCCGAGGTGGATGAAGAAGGTGTGGCCGTCATCCAGCGTGATGACGATCCGCTTGGCGCGGCGGTGAATCGATTGGATCGTCCGGCCGGTCAGGTTCTTCGCCAGGTCGCAGGTGGGCGGGGTGACGATATCCGGGCGAAGGTGGACGATGCGCAAGATCTTGGTCCCCACGATGTGCGGGGCCAGCGTGTTCACAACCGTCTGCACTTCCGGGAGTTCAGGCATGCAACTTTAGAGCGGCGAAACCGTCTGCTTAAGTTTGAGGCCCCGCGCCGGCAGGGCTAGGATGTAAGCTGTCCGGTTGCGTCGCTTCCCGTCGATCTTAGGGGGGCAGGGCATCAGGGCCAATTCAGGAGTCTTATGGAAAATCAGATCGGGATCGTGCAGCCGACGACGACGAATCTTTCCAACGACGAGCTGGCGGCGGTGGAGAAACTCCAGCGCGCTTACCACGACCTAAAGTCCGAGCTTGGGAAGGTGATCGTGGGGCAGGAGCTGGTGGTGGAGGAGCTGCTGATCGCCCTCTTCTGCAAGGGGCACGCGCTGCTGGTGGGCGTGCCGGGGCTGGCCAAGACCTTGCTGATCTCGACGCTGGCCAAGACGCTGGGGCTTTCGTTCAACCGCATCCAGTTCACGCCGGACCTCATGCCTTCGGACATCACGGGCACGGAAGTGATCGAGGAAGACAAGAGCACGGGGCGGCGCGAGCTGCGGTTCGTGCGGGGTCCGATCTTTTCCAACATGATCCTCGCCGACGAGATCAACCGCACACCGCCCAAAACTCAGGCGGCCCTGCTGGAAGCCATGCAGGAGCACCAGGTGACGGCGGGGGGGAAGCTGCATCGGCTGACGCAGCCGTTCTTCGTGCTGGCGACGCAGAATCCGATCGAGCAGGAAGGAACCTATCCGCTGCCCGAGGCGCAGCTGGACCGGTTCATGTTCAACATCAACGTGGGATACCCGACGGAAGAAGAAGAGTTCCAGATCGTCCGCCTGACGACGGCGGGCCATGAGATGGATCTGCGGAACGTGCTGAGCGGCGAAGAGGTCATGGCGCTTCAGGATGTCGTTCGCAAAGTTCCCGTGGCGGATCACGTGATTCGCTATGCCCTTCAGTTCTCGCGCCTGACGCGGAAGACCGAGGGAAACGTGCCGAAGTTTGTGGAGGATTACGTGGGGTGGGGCGCGGGGCCGCGGGCGTCGCAGTATTTGATTCTCGCCGGCAAGGCGCGGGCGCTGCTGAAGGGGCGTTATCACGTCTCCACGGAAGACATCCGGCAAGTCGCGCTGCCGGTGCTGCGGCACCGGATCGTGACGAACTTCAACGCCGAGGCCGAGGGCATCAAGAGCGACGTGATCGTGAAGAAACTGATGGACCACATCCCGCGACAGCAGTACGAGGAGATGGACAAGCAGGCGGCGAAGATGCTCAAGGGTGCGGGCGCGGCGTAGCAGCGGCGGGTTTCGGAGGCCGGGTTCCCGGTTCCGGAGGTGGCGATGGCGATGCGGAACTACCGGGAACTTGACGTTTGGAAGAAATCGATGGATCTGGTGGAACAGGTTTATGAGCTGACCAAGGCGCTGCCGAGGGAGGAGCGCTACGGTTTGATCAGCCAGATTCAGCGTGCCGCAGTCTCAATACCTGCAAACATTGCTGAGGGTTACGGCCGGGCGCACCGAGCCGAGTACCTGCAGCATCTGGCGATCGCACGGGGATCCTTATTTGAGCTTGAGACGCTGCTCACGCTAACCGTCCGACTGAATCTCGTCGCTCGTGAGGATGCCGTACTGGTTTGGCCCTTGGCGCAGGACGTGGGCAAAATGCTCCACCGTCTGACCACCTCGCTCAAGAAAAGTGTCTCCCCTCCGAAACCCGGAACCCGAACCCCGAGACCCGAGCATGTCCCTGCCTAACATCACCAATTATCGCAAGTACCTCGACCCGCGCACGCTGGCGCGCGTGGGGTCGTTGGATCTGCGCGCCCGGCTCATTGTTGAGGGGTTGATGACCGGCATGCACCGCTCGCCTTACCAGGGTGCCAGCGTCGAGTTTGCCCAGCACCGGCCCTACGCGTTCGGCGATGACATCCGCAGCGTGGACTGGAAGGTGCTTGCCAAAACCGACCGCGTTTACCTCAAGCAGTACATCGAAGAGACCAACCTGCATTTGATCTGCGTGGTGGATGCCAGCGAATCGATGGGCTTCGGCTCCGTGGGAGAGGGTTCGGGGTTCGGGGTGCAGGGTTCGGGAACGCATTGGTCGAAGTTCGATCACGCGACGGCCATCGCCGCAGCGCTGGCCTACATGGCGATCCAGCAGCAGGATTCGGTGGGACTGGCGGTATTCGATCGGGAGTTGAAGAAATACCTCAAGCCGAGCAACTCGCCCGCCCAATGGAAGACCATCACGCAGGAGCTCACCATTGTTCCGCGTCGCGCCAAGACGGGTACCGGCCACGTGCTGGATCAGCTTGCAGAGAAGCTGACGCATCGCTCGCTCATCGTCGTCCTTTCCGATTTCTTCGATGACATGAAAGGGATCGCCCAAGGGCTTCGGCATCTGCGCTACAGGAAACACGAGGTGATGGTGTTCCAGGTGCTCGATCCGCTGGAGATCGAGTTTCCGTATGAGGACGTGACGCTGTTTAAGGGATTGGAGGAGTCCGGTGAGCTGCTGACGGAGCCTCGGTCGCTGCGGGAGGGGTATCTGGAGCAGTTGAGTCAGTTCACGGAGGAGATGAAGAAGATGTGCCGAGGCATGCACATCGACTTTACGCGGATGAGTTCCGGTGAGCCGCTGGATGTGACGTTGAGCGGGTTTCTGGCAACCCGAGCGGCCTCGATCAAGTGATAAACCTTTCGTGGCACGGGTTTGTAACCCGTGCGCTGTTCGTACACGGGTTACAAACCCGTGCCACATGATGATGATTCGGTTCAACATCCTCGGCTTCGCCTTCATCACCCCGGCGTTCTTCGTCGCGGGTCTTCTGCTGGCGTCCGTCCCGATCATCATCCACATCCTCAACCGCCGGCGCTACAAGACCGTGCAGTGGGCGGCGATGGACTTCCTGCTCCGCGCGATGAAGAAGAACCGGCGGCGGCTGAAGTTCGAGCAGTGGCTGCTGCTCGCCACCCGCTGCCTGGTGATGTTCCTGATTGCGACGGCGCTGGCGCGGCCGCTGGGGTGCCGCGAGAACACGTTTGCATCGATTGCCGGCTCGAGGTCGGGATTGCACGTGTTCGTGATGGATAACTCGTACTCGATGGCGTACGAAGCGGATCGGCCTGACGCGCGGACGCACCTGGATCAAGCGAAGCGGCTGGTGAAGGATCAGATCGCGCGGCTGAGCGCGGGTGGTGAATCGGTGGCGATCGTCACGGCGTCGCGTCCGGCGACGAACGTGTTTGCGGCGCCGACATACGATCTCGCGGCCGCGACGGCGGCGGTGGACAAGGTCGAGCAGTCGTTCAATGGGACGGATCTTCCCGGAGCGCTGCGGGCGGCGGCGGAGGTGGGGCGGCAGGAGAAGGCGCAGTTTCGCAAATCGCTCTACCTCCTCACCGACGGCACGCGAAGCGCATGGCAGCCGAGCGAAGCGGAAGCGCTGGCGCAAGTGGGTCGGGACCTTGCGACGATTTACAAGAAGATCACGAACTTCAACCTGGGCCGGCGCGATCAGTGGAACCAGTCGGCGCTGGCGCTGCGTCCGAACACGAACCTGGTCACGAGCAAATTCAACAACGATTTTCTGGCGACGGCGCAGCGGTTCGGTTCCGGGCCGGATCCGTCGGCACAGTGGAAGCTGGATGATGCGGTGCTGCCCGGCGGGGGCGTGGTGAAGATGACGGGGGAGCCGCAGACGCTGGCGGCATCATCTCTGGCGTTTCGAGAGGGGGGCGCGCACGTCGTGAGCCTGAATCTGGTGGGCGATGATCGGCTGAAGCTCGACAACGCGCGCTGGCGGGTGGTGAACGTCGCGAGCGCGCTGAAGGTGCTGATCGTTGAAGGCGAGCGCGGCGTGGGCCGGATGGCAGGATCGGGCGCGTTTTTATCGCTCGCGCTCGCGCCGCCGCGCGAGAACATTGATGCATCTGCCGCCAAGGCGGATAGTTATATCGCTCCGGAAGTGATCAGCGATCTGGAACTGGGCAATCGGGTGCTGACCGATTATCGCGCGGTGATCCTGACGGCGGTGGGTCAGCTGACGCCGGCGGTTGCGGATCAGCTTGCGCTGTTCGTGAAGCAGGGGGGAACCGCGCTGTTGTTCCTGGGGGATCCGGTTGTGGCGCAAAATTATAACGAGGTGCTTCTCGCGCGTGGCCTGCTCCCCGGTCCGCTGACCAAGCGCGTGAACGCAGCCTCGGACCAGGGCGGATTCGTCTTCGACTTTAAGCCGCGGGGGAACCTGCACTCGCTGCTGCGGATCTTTGAAGGGGAAGAAAACTCCGGCCTTGCTACCGCGCAGATCTTCACGTACTGGCAGATGGACGTGAAGCCGGATGCGAAGGCGGAGCGTGTGCTCAACTATCTCTCGGCGCGGGCGACGACCGAGCCCGCGACCGGCGGTGCAACTGATCCCGCGATCACGATTCATCCGCTGGGGCAGGGCCGGGTGGTGGTCGTCACCACCAGCGCGAATGCCGAGTGGACGACGCTTCCCGCGAAGCCCGCGTATGTGGCCCTGGTTCATGAGCTGCTCAGCGGAAGCGTGAGCACGGGGGATGCGTGGATGAACGTGCAGGTGGGGCAGCGCGTGGAAGTGCCCACGAGCCTGAAGCTGACGGCGGCGCCGACGCTGGCCGATCCGATGCAGAAGGAAGTTGTGCTGGAACCGGTTAGCGGCGGTGGCGCGGTGGCGTATCGGAGCAGTCCACTCACCCGCCCCGGCGTTTACCGGCTGATGACGGGCAACCAGACGATGCCGGTGGCGGTGAATGTTCCGAGCGATGAAGCGGACGTGCGGACGGTTGAGAATGGGGCGATCAAGAAGGCGCTGGGGGACATCGACGTCGATCTAGAAGCGGATCAGCTGCCGTCGGAAGTCGTCGGCGCCACCGCTGCCGGTGACGACTACGGCTGGCCGATCATGATGGCCGGTCTGCTGCTCGTGGGAGCGGAGTGTTGGATGGCAATGCGCTTTGGGCACTATCGAAGGACGTAGTGTGAGAACAGTAACCGGCTTGAACAGGCTGTTCTCGTGGCATGGGGGTCTCGCCCATGCGTCTTCGTCTTCCATGCCACGTGAGAACGTGAGTACCAGGACCTATTGATGCAACGGTTGCTTGAAATATTGCTGGGGCTGGAGAAGGGATTTCTTTCCCGTGAAGGGGAATTGTCGCTTCAGTTCAACCCGCACTGGCCTGGGCAGGAGTGGGTGGGGGCGGTTTCGTGGAATATCCTGCTGGCGGTTGTTGCGCTGGCGCTGGTGATTTATGTGTACCGTCGCGAGGGACGGACGCGTCCGATCAAGATCGGACTTGGCATCGTGCGCGGATTGCTGCTGGCGTTTCTGCTGGTGCTGCTGAACCGGCCGGTGCTGACGCTGGGGCAGAGCCGGACGGAGCCGAGCGTGCTGGCGGTGATGATCGACGATTCGATCTCGATGCGCGTGCGGGATGCGCAGAACGTGAGCCGGCTGGAGGCGGTGCAGACGCTTCTGGCGCCGGGGGATCGTTCGCTGCTGAAGGATTTATCGAGCAAGCACCAGGTGCGGTTTTACCGTTTTGACAGCGACAAGGAACCGATTACCTCGGAGTCGCTCGCGAAGCTGGAACCAGCCGGGCAGCACACGCAGATTCTCCCGTCGCTGCGCGGCGTGCTGGCGGATCTTCAGGGGCAGCGTCTGGCGGGTGTTGTCGTGCTGACGGATGGACGCGAGACGCCGAGCAGCGCGCTCAATGAAGGTCTTGCTGCGGTGAAAGATTTTGGGGTGAAGGTTTATCCCGTCGCCGTTGGCTCCGATAAGGCGCCATCGAACATCGATATCCAATCGATCAGCCTGCAGGACAGCGCGTTCAAGGGGGACATCGTGAACGTCCGCGCGATGATCCGCGGGACCGGCTATGAGCCGGGCCATCCGGTCACGCTGGTCGTGAAAGACAAGAAGACCGGCCAGATGCTGACCGCCCCGGGCCAGACGGGGGAGACGCGGGTGACCCTCGCTGGCGATGAACCGACGGAAGCGGAGGTGCAGTTCAAGGCGGATGAAGTGGGGGCGCTGGATCTTGTCGTGGAAGCGGTGAAGCAGCCGGGCGAGATCGATGATGAAGACAATGTGCGCAGCGCGCAGATTGCCGTGCTGGATGCGAAGATTGCGCTGCTGTACGTCGATGGGTATCCGCGGTGGGAATATCGATACCTGAAGAACGAGATGATCCGCGATGCCACGGTGGACGTCTCGTGCCTGCTGACGAGCGCGGATCCGAACTTTGCGCAGGAAGGGGATAAGCCGATCCGGCGGTTTCCCGAGAGCATTGAAGAACTGATGGATTATGACGTCGTGATCTTCGGCGATGTCGATCCGCGGCAGTTCAGCGATGCGCAGCTTCAATTGGTGGCCGATTTCGTGAATCGGCGCGGCGGAGGGTTTGGGATGATTGCGGGTCCGAAGTGGTCGCCGCAGTCGTTCAAGAACACACCGGTTGAAGCGCTGCTGCCGGTGGCGATTTCTCGCGTTGAATCGGATGATGCGCCGGGCGCCATCAGCACCGGGTTCCGTCCGCTGCTGACGAAGGAGGGAAGCAGCAGCTCGATCTTCCGCTTCTTCGCGGAGCGGGCGCAGAACGAGAAGTATCTTGCCGAGGGGTTGCAGCCCATCTTCTGGTATTGCCGGAACATCATGGCCAAGCCCGGCGTGGGCGAGGTTTACGCCACGCATCCCAGCGATACGGGCCCGGACGGTCGCAAAGCGCCGCTGCTGGTGTTCGGGCGCTACGGGGCGGGGCGCACCTTGTTCAGCGGCATCGACGATTCCTGGCGCTGGCGGTTCTACACAGGCGAGAGCGTCTTCGACACGTACTGGGTGCAGCAGATCCGCTACCTGGCACGATCGAAAAAGCTGGGGCAGCGGCGCATTACCTTCACGTCGCTTCGGCCGGGGTATCAGCTCGGCGATCAGGTGCGCGTGAACCTGCGGGTGATGGACCCGCAATTGATCCAGCAGCTTCCGGAGCAGGTTCGGGTGGAAATCGCCGACGCCAGCGGGCAGATCGTTTCCCACCAGAGCCTCGTGCGCCAGGAGGGGCAGCCGGAGCTTTATGTTGCGTCATTCACTGCCGACCGGGTGGGGAATTTCACGGTGAAGCTGCCGTCGGTTGCGGGGCAGGTGGATGCACAGGAATTGCCGATCACGGTGGCGGTGCCGCGATTGGAACTGGCCCAGCCGCAGGTGGATCGGACCTTTCTCACCCGTTTAGCGTCAGAAACCTTGGGCAAAGTGGTTGACCTGGACCAGGCGTCTAAGCTTTTGCCGACGATGATCCAGTCGGCGGCCCGGGTTATTCCCATTGAAACGGCCCGGCCGCTCTGGGACGCCCCGCTGGCGCTGGCGATTTTCGTTTTGCTCATTACCGGCGAGTGGGTGGGGCGTAAGATGTTTGGAATGGTGTAAGAATCCGATCATCAGGTGACGCGATGATCAGGCGATTGGAGCTGTTATGCCCCCAGCCATGTTGATCGATGCCCTTCAGGGTGTGCGCCGAAAGGTGAAGCTTTACTCCGTGGCTTACGGGGTAGGGATCGCGCTGGCGGCGCTGGTGGCGCTGGTTCTCTCGCTCATTCTCGTCGACTACTGTCTGAATCTCCCGGCGGCGCCGCGCATTGTCCTGAGCCTGGTTGTACTGGGCGCGCTGGCGTACGTGGTTGGACGCTGGATCATCAAACCGGCCAGCGCGAAGGTGACGCTGTCAGACATCGCAGGGAAATTAGAGCAGGCATTTCCCCAGTTTGACGATCGACTCCGTTCGACGGTGGATTTTGCCCAGGGGAAATCCACCTACGGCTCGGACGTGATGCAACAGCGCGTGATGAACGAAGCGGCGCAGCTTGCAACGCAGGTTGACCTGTCGAAAGCGGTGGTGACGACGCCGGTGTGGTACTC
>DASVUC010000066.1:0-3095 GCA_036387255.1 Tepidisphaeraceae bacterium
CGAGTGTCCAGCACATCTCCAGCCGTGTATTGCCGTGCGTGAAGTGCGCCTTGTCCCTGTTCTTGCTCCAGCGGTACTTGATCATGAAGTAGATCAGCAGCGCCTCGACCAGGACAAACGTGACCATGGTGATCCAGAACGTCCACAGGAACAGGATGTCGATCTGGTGCCCGTGCGTGGAGCGCACGGGCGGGAGCCACCACTGGCCCCACCCTTCGCCGATATCCGCTCCCCGTGCGGACGAAGCAAAGAAAGTCGCGCCCATTGCCGCTGCCGCGGCGCAGATAAAGCGCGTCACTTGCGGAGATTTAAAACGTATCACCGACCAACCTCCTTGTGCGATCGCACGGACAGGCCGTGACTGCGACAAAGCTTTGAGACGTGCCCTCTCGGGTACGTTGGCCGACCTCGAAACCGACTTGAGCTGCCCTCGCCGACGTGTTCAGACCTCACGGGGCAAGACGCTACGATTGTTCGATATTTCCGCCTAACGTCAAGAAGGGTGGGCCGCTCTTAACAGCCCACCCTTCCCTTGACTGATCAGATGTCAAACCGGAGCAATCGCCTGCAACTTACTTTGCCGCGGCGACGGTCTTCCGCGACACCGCCTGGGTGTCGCAGCACGGCGCCTTCTTCGTGTCCGAAGCCAGCGTGGCATTGGCCGGATTCACCGGATTGGCCATCGCGCTTTCAGCCTTGAACGCGTGGTTGATGGTGGCCTTGCCGTCCTTCACGGTCACCTTCTCCTCGGCGGGCGTATCGCTCGCGAGCTTCTCGTGCCAAAGCTCGATGGTGTAGTCGCCGTCCTTCAGGCCCTTGGTGTCGATCGAGAAGGTCCCATCGGCCTTGCTGACGGCAAAAAACGGATGCTCGAATACACCCACGTACGCCGCCATCCACGGATGCACGTCGCACTTCACGCGGAAGTACTCCGCCGCCTTGAGCGGATCATCAACCTTCTTGCCCGGATCCTTGTTCGGCTGGGCGAAGTTGAACGCGGGATTGATGCTCGCCAGCGAGTGGACGTTGTGCATGAAGTCATCGTCGTTCTTCACGACGACGTCCTGCCCGACTTGAAGCGCCAGCACGTGGGGCTCATACATGCAACCCTTCTGGTCGAGGACGACCTCGCCCTTTTTTGCTTCGCCGCCCAGTTCCGCGCCCTCTTCCTTCTTGATCGAAACGATCACGTTTGCCAGCCCGCCGTTGGCGTCGGCGGTAATGACGGGATCGTTCACCTGCCCGGCATGCTTGGCCGCGCATTCCTTCTGACCCGACATGTCGATCACCTGCGGCTCAACCTTTCCGTCGAGGGTGACCTTGCCGGTGATCTGGCCGAATGATGTGCCGCACGCGCCAACCGAAAGCGCCACTGCTGCAATCCACGCTGCTGATTTCATCTTGATCTCCTGATTGTGCTACTCCACGATTCGCAGCGGAAGAACATCTCCCGCTTCCTCTACAGACCCTCAACCCTCTGTCTCGATAGCCGTTTCACGATAGGGTGACTGTGCCGACTTTCGTAGCATGGGGGTTTCGCCCATGCATTCACTTCTGCATGGGCGAGACGCCCTGCCACGAACGACTCTAGGGAGCCTGATAGCTGATCTTCACATCCGCCGGTTTCCCGTCGGAAACGGTGACTTTCTGCTCACGTTCACCCAGGCTCTCGTGCCATGCTCTAATCGTATACTCACCGGCTGGCAAGCCCTTAATCTCAAAACTGCCATCCGCCTGCGTCACCGCAAAATACGGATGTTCAAACACCGCCACGTAAGAGCTCATCCACGGGTGCACGTCGCACTTCACGCGGAAGAACTCAGTGGTCCGCGGGCTTTCCGGAACCACCTTCCCCGGATCAACCGTCGCCTGCGAGAAGTTGAACGTGGGGTTCTTCTCCGCCAGCGAATGGACGTTGTGCATGAACTCGTCGTCGTTTTTCACGACAAGTTGCTGCCCCGTCATCATCGCCAGCACGTGAGGTTCATACATGCAACCCTTCTGATCCAGCACCGCGGGTTGCGCCGGCACGCTCGCGCCCGCCGGGACGTTGTCGCTGATGGAAACGACCACCCAGCGCAGGTTTCCCGCCTTGTCCGCGGTGACGGTTGGATCCGTCACCGGCCCCTGGTGCTTCACCGCGCACTCCTTCGTCCCGGCCATCTCGATGACGGCGGCGGCGGGAACGGGGCCCGTCATGATCACCCGCCCCTTGATGACACCGGATCCCGCGCTTTTCGCGGCCGGCGCGGCTGAAGCGACGGGCGCTTGCGCCTTGCGCGTCGCCGCCTTGCGCGGCGTCTTTGCCTTCACCGGTTCAAAGTCAACAGGGGGCTCCGCCAGCGCCGGCATCGTTGTCGGCTGCGCGCCGTTGTGCCCGCGCACGCCCGCGGCATACAGGAAATCCAACACCAACTCCGTCTGCTCTTCAACCGTTTTCCCGAACGCGTACTCCACCTTCCGCACCTCGGCGGGCGCCGCATCCTGCGATCTCGGCCAGGGCTGGCCGTGCTCTTCCCATAGCCGGATTCCCGTGAAGAAGGGGGGCATCGGGGTGTTCGTCTGGATGATCGGGGGCTCCTGCACCCAGTGCCGCACCCAGCGTCGCTGCAACCGCCGATACGCCATCGATAGATTCGGCGCCGTCGGCTTGCTGTCGGGGGACTTGCTCGGATCTCCCATCACGTGACACTTCAAGCACTGCATCTGGTAGAAGAACTGCTCACCCTTCTTGAATCGCTCTTCGCTGATCTCGGGCCGCGGTGAATCCACAAACGGATAGGGCGCATCGTAAAGCTCGCGAATAAAGTGCGCTTTGAAGAGCAGCGTCCGCCACGTGCGCGCCTGGTCCATCACGCTGTTGCTCGGATCCAGTTCCACCAGGCGAACCTGATCGCGCTCCAGCGCCCAGTTCCGCACATACTGCACCGCCGGCGCAAACTCATCGCGGGTGAACCAATCATCCCCCGGCAGCAGGATGCTCGCGGGGATCTTGTTCTGATCCACCGCCGTCATCGCTTCCGTCAGCCGAGCCGATACGGGCTTGGGCGGAGTCCCCTCCATCAACCGCGCGCCATCCGCGAGGAGCATCGCCT
>DASVUC010000067.1:0-50421 GCA_036387255.1 Tepidisphaeraceae bacterium
AAGTTTGCGGAGCAGTTCGGCGGCGGCGGACATGCGCGGGCGGCGGGGTTGAAGATGGAAGGCATCGGAATCAAAGAGGCGCATGACCGGGTGGTGGCGGCGCTGCTCGAGACATTCCGAAAATCTTGAGCGGGAGCGGGAACTTTCGATAAGTGGTGCGTCGGGCCGAGAAGACGGAGGTCTTATGCGCCAAGTCTTGATCGTGGTCGTCGCGGCTGTCGCGCTTCTGGTTTGCACAAATAATTCTCTCTCGCAAAGCCGCCCTGCGCAATCGCTGACGACGAAGCCGGATTCGCTTCGGCTGGACAACCAGAAGCTCCAGCAGCGGCTGAAGGATTTGGAGAAGAAGCTGGCGGAGAATGACAAGCTGATTGAGAAGTTCGAGAAGTCGCTGAAGCCGCCGGCAACGCAACCATTTGGTTTTCGGTTTCGGGTCGTGCCGCCCACGACGCGACCATTTCCATCACGTGATTGGATGCCGAACGCGGGGACTTTGATGGTGCCGGATCCAAAGAATCCTCCCAAGGACTGGATTAAGAAGGAGTTTAACGGGGAGCCCTTCTACATCATTCCGTGTAAGTGATGCATGAGGGCACGGGCAGGATGCTCATGCTACGTTGCGCGCTACTGGACTTTGGCGGCGATCATGGTGACGTCGTCGCTGCGGCGGGAGATGCCGACGAACTTTCTCAGCTCCCAGAGGACTTGCTGGGCGATTTCGTCGGCGGTGTCCCCGCCTTTTGAGAAGGCGTCGAGGATGCGTTTGCGTCCGAAGGTTTGCTGCTGGTAGTTCATGGCGTCGGTGACGCCGTCAGTGTAGATGAGCAGCGCGTCGCCGGGGCGGAGGTCGATGAAGTTCTGGCGATACTCTTCGGCTTCGCTAACTCCGAGCACCATGTTCTCGGTTGTGAGCTCGCTGATCTTCTCATCGCGCAGCAGCATTGGGGGCGGGTGCCCGGCGTTGCAGTAGGTGAGGCGGCGGGTCTTGGCGTCGTAAACGCCGTAGAACAGCGTGACAAACTCGCCTACCTTCGTGTCGCGGCAGAGCATGATGTTCAGCCGGCGGACAGCTTCATAGATGTAGTAGACGTTGTCGACCTGCGCGCGCAGCGCGGCGCGAACAGACGCCATGATCAGGCTCGCGGGAACGCCTTTGCCGGAGACGTCGGCGATGACGATCCCGATGTTGTCGCCGGGGAGGCTGATGAAGTCGTACAGGTCCCCGCCGAGCGTGTAGCACGGCACGTAGACGCTGGCGAGATCGAGCCCGGGAACTTCCGGCGGCGTCTGGGGGATCATGCGCTGCTGCACGTCGGCGGCCATGCCAACCTGGCGCTCGGTTTCCTCAGCTTGGCGTGCTTCTTCGGCCAGGCGGGTGTTCTCAATGGCGGCGGCAGCCTGGGCGGCGATGGTCTTGAGGAGGTCAATCTTGTACTTGCTGAACTTCTGCTCCTGTTCCGTGTAGACGCGGAGCACGCCGATCGATTTGCCCTTGTAGAGCATGCCGGCAGAGAGCATCGAGACGATCCCTTCGCGGCGCGATTCTTCCGGATACTGCACGCGCGGATCGGTGGTCATGTCCTGCACGTACTCGTACCCCTGGGGGCCGAGCGCGATGAGATCGATCCCCGCTTTGCTGAGGCGCACAGGACCTTTGCTGAGGTACTGCGGCGAGAGGTTATGGACGGCTTTGATGACCAGCTCGTCGTTCTCCTGATCAACCAGACGGATGGAGGCGGCCTTGGTTTCCATGACTTCGCCGACGAGCTGCACGGTGCGCTGGAGCACGATCTGGAGATCGCGGGCGTCGGCGAGAATAGTCGTGAGGCTGTAGACGGCGGTGAGCTCGGCGATGCGCTGGCGGAGCTGGAATTCCTGGTAGCAAAGGCGTGCGATGGCGTTGGCGAGGATGAAAAGAAACTGGATGGACGCCGGGCGCGTGTTGCGGGCACGGAGGACCTGGTTGAGCAGGGTCTTGGTCTTTCGGACGTCCATGCCAAACTTTTCGCCGAGGCCGGTGAGCTTTTCGTCGTCAAGGCCGAGCAGCGTGCCGTTGGAGCTCATGCGGATGGTGCCGAGGCGCTGGCCCGCGATGGTGATGGGGGCGACAAAGACCTTGCCTTCTTTTTGCGGACCTTCTGGTTGTCGTGCTTCGGCTTCGGCAATGGCGCGCTGACGGCGGAGGAATTCTTTTGTCGGCGCCGGCTGCGTGATCACCTGACCATCGGCATCAGTGATGATGGCCTTGACGTTGGCGACGGACGCGAAACTGTCCTGGATTTCTTGGAGCGTCTGGAGGTCCATGAAATCGGTCAGGTGCAGGTTGTCGGGCTGAAGTTCAGACATCAGAAGCAAACGCCGTCCGTGGCGGCAGGTTGAGATTGTAGGCGCGGGGCGGGTGGGTTCAAAGGTTTGCGACGCAGACTGCGGCCAGTCTTGAACTTGTGTTATTGTGGTGATTGCACTTCTCCCTGACAGTGAGACACGCGATGACGCTGAAAGCAAATGATGACCTGGAGCAGCTGACGCGCGCGGGTGTTGTGGTTGAACGGACGGCGGCTCACGTGAGAGTGGTGGTGCCGCCGGTGGCGGGGTGGCGTTCTTTGCCGCGCGGTTATCTTATTGCGGTTGTTGGGTTGATCGCGTGGATGGTCTTGCCTGCTGTTTCGCTCTTGGGTGATCCGCAGGTCCAAGTGGGGGATCTGCTGCCGGCTCTCATCATGCCGATGATCGCTTTGCTGCTCGTGCTTTTCGCGGCTCATCGAAGACTGGTGCGGCGGCTGGTGGTTCATGTGGATGGGGAGCGGCTGATCCTCAGCGAAGTTGCCGGACGCTCGAGGCGGCAATCCATATGGCGCAGAGCGGCGCCGGTCGAGGTGCGGATGAACCGTGGGAGTGGCAAGCTGATGGTTTGTCCGGCGGGAGAGGAATCTGTTGAGTACTTCTGCTCGTACCAGCGTGCCGTCACCGAATCGCTCGCGGAGCTATTGAACGACGCCTTGCGGAGACCTTTTGACGCAAACGCGCCCCTTGCGCCGGTAGTGATGGAAGAGACGATGTCGCCGGCGATGCGCAAAGGACTCGTGATGGCAGCAATCGTGATGGCGTCGCTGGGCGTGGGACTGTTGTTTGCGGGACCATGGGCGCCGTTTGGGGTGCTGATCATAGTTCTGGCGGGTGCACCGGCGGGGGTAGCGCTGGGGACGCAGCGGAAAGACTATTACTTTTGTTGAGGATCTGGGGAATCTGTGAGGGGCGAAGGTATGCGATCACGCGAAAGTCTGACTCTCAGGTCGTTTATTGATTGCAAAAGCTTTTTTCTGCGTTAGCGTCGCTGGCTCCAGTTGCTGAATGATTTCCGCAACGGTCGTTTCCTATCCGCCACGTTGTTCATCAACATCCGGTTAAGGTTCTGGAGTGGGAGATTAGCGCATGGCACACCACCGGCTCCCTGCCGTCGTGGCGACTGTTGGGCTGCTGTCATTTCTTGTGGGTGTGGCGCGCGCGGATGTGAATCCTGTGCTGGCGCGCGCGGTGTCGCGGCGCTCGCATGGCGGGACGAACTACGACATCACCCTGCCACTTTCGGGTGCAAGCGGGATCGAGTGCCGGCGCACGGGCGGGAACATCGCGGTGGCCCTCTTTTTCGACCAGCCGATTACGGGCGGCGCCGCAGAAGTGACGGCGGGCCAGGGGTTCGTCGCGGGGGCGCCGAGCGTTACGGGTTCGGTCATGACGCTGGCGCTGGGGAACGTGGCCAACGCGCAGGAAATTACGCTAACAATCAGCAAGGTCACCAGCGCGGCGGGGGGCGTACTGGCGTCGACTTCATTCAACATCCGCTTAATCGAGGGGGACACCAACGCGAGCGGATCAGTGACGGCGGCGGATGTCGCGCAAGTGAAGTCGCAAGCAGGGAGTTCGCTGAGCGGCTTTAACTTTCGGCAGGATGTAAATTGTTCTGGCGCGGTAACGGCGGCGGACGTGGGGCTGGTGAAGCTGCGTGTCGGCTCATCGGTGGCGGGAGGGAGCACGGCCAATACCGCGCCGACGATCAGCGCGATCGGGGATGTCTCGACGGAAACGGGAACGGCGAAGGTTTCGTTCAACATCGGCGATTCTGAATCGAGCCTGGACGCGCTGGCGCTGAAGGCGACAAGCGACAACCCCCTGCTGCTGCCGCCGGGCACCAGTTTTGCGTTCAGCGGCACGGGCGCTTCACGAACGCTGACGATCACATCTGCGGTGAACCAGACAGGTACGGCAAAGGTGACCGTGACCGTTGGCGATGGGCTGACGACGGCGAGCAGGAGCTTCGCTGTTGCGGTGCTCGCGACGCCGACACTTTACGTCGCGAGCATGCTGCCCCCGGTGGGCGTACAGAGCCAGGGTTGGGGATTGGGCTGGCTGCGGCTGGACGGCGACGAAACAGGCGCGAACGTGACGGTGCAGACATCGAACCTGACGGGGCTGGCGACGGAGCTTCAACTTCAGACGATCGATGGCGCACTGGTGGATTTGAAGAAGCTGCCGGTGCAGGCGGACGGGTCTTATCGATGGGAGTTCCCCAGCGATTCGGTGGCGAGCATTGTGGCGGCCATCAAGTCCAACGGCGTGCTTTTGCAAGCGGCGACGCCGAAGAATCCCGGGGAAATCAACGGGTTCTTGATCGCGGCGACCGGCAGCAGCACGTTCACACCACCGCCGGAACTGGCGCCGGTGACAAGCGGCCCGGCGTCGCAGAATGAAGCGGCCCGGTTCCTCACCCAGGCGACCTTCGGGCCCACGCTCGAGGAGATCGCGAACGTCCAGGCCGTCGGTTACGCGCAGTGGTTGAACAAGCAGTTCGATCCGGTGGCGACGCCGCCATCGCTGATTTATCCGGTGGTGTATCGGCGCTGCACCACAAGTTCGGCAGATGATGACCGGCTGGATGTGGAACTGTCGGTGGAGGCGTGGTGGAAGAACGCCATCACGGGCCCCGACCAACTTCGCCAGCGCGTGGCGACGGCGCTAAGCGAGATCCTTGTGGTGTCGGCAAGGGAAGATGCGTTGACGCTCCAGGCGGGTGGCTTCGCCACGTATTACGACCTGCTGGTCAACGATGCTTTTGCCAACTTCCGCGCGCTGCTCAAGGACGTGACCCTGCATCCGATCATGGGGCAGTACCTGAACATGCGCGGGAACATGAAGGCCAAAGCGCCAAATTACAACGCGCCCAACGAGAACTATGCCCGGGAGATCCTCCAGCTTTTCTCGATCGGTCTGGTGCAACTGAACCCCGACGGCACGCTGAAGCTGGACGCACAGGGGAATCCGGCTCCGACATACGATCAGAACGTGATCCAGGGTTTCGCGCAGGTGTTCACGGGGTGGGACACGGATCCGGAGCCGGTGTTGATCCCGACATCGCAGCCGAGCGGGATGACGCGGGTGATCAACAGTTACTACAACAAGCCGATGGTGGTGAACCCATCGCTGCACTCGACGACGTCCAAGCTGCTGCTTAACGGAATTGTCATCCCTGCCAATGAGACGATGGACGCCGCGGCGGCGAGCGCGGAACTGGATCGGGCGCTGGATGTGATCTTCAATCATCCCAATGTGGGGCCGTTTATTTGCCGGCAGTTGATTCAACGGCTGATCTGCTCTAACCCCAGCCCCGCGTACGTCTACCGCGTCGCGAGCGTCTTCAACAACGACGGCGGCGGCGTGCGCGGAAACATGCAGGCGGTCATTAAGGCGATCCTGCTGGATCGCGAAGCGCGGGACCTGAGCTGGACCAACACGCCGGGCTACGGGCACCTGCGCGAGCCGATCGTTCGGCTGGCAAACGTCATCCGCGCCTTCCATCCCATCAGCGCCAGCGGGCTTTTCAAGGTGATGGAGACGGATGCGGAATTGCTTCAGTCGCCGCTGCGGGCGCCGAACGTGTTCAACTTCTTTGATCCATCGTACATGCCACCGGGCGTGCTGACGAGCATCGGCGTGGCGGGCCCGGAGTTCCAGATCACCAGCGAGAGCTCCGTGTTCAGCGGCATCAATTTGTTCCGCGACGGGATCTACAACAGCTTTAAAGGCAAGGACGTGAAGTGCGATCTTTCCTATGAAATCAACATCGCGTCGAAGCCCGCGACGGGGACGAACGACCTTGTGGAAGAGCTGAACCTGCTGCTGATGAGCGGGCAGATGACACAGGCGATGAAGAATCGCGTGTCGGCGTCGGTGAACAGTATCCCGGCGAGCGAGGTGGAAGCGCGGGTGAAAGATGCGATTTTTCTGATCTCGACGAGCCCGCAATGTGCGGCGCAGCGGTGACACCCGTGCGGGACAACCTGGAGTTCTGATGCCACGTCCGAAATCTGAAAACGGGATGACGCGCCGCGACTTTGTCTGGCAGGCTGCGTGCGCGGCGGTGGGCGCAGTGGGAATGGCGTCCACGGTGTGGGACTTGCGGATGATCAACGCCGCCGTCGCACAAACCGCGACGCCGCCGACAGATTACAAGGCGCTGGTCTGCCTGTTCCTGTACGGCGGCAACGACGGGAACAACATGATTGTGCCGACGGATTCGTCCTACAGCGTGTACCAGGCGGCGCGGAGCAATTTGGCGCTTCCGCAGGACAAGCTGCTGCCGATCCAGCAGAAAAACGGAGACGGCCGGACCTTTGGCCTGCACCCGGTCATGCCGGAGGTGCAGGGGCTGTTCAACGCGGGAAAGGTGGCCGCGGTGTGCAACGTGGGCACGCTGCTGGCGCCGATCACGCGGGCGCAATATTTTGCGGGGGGATCCGCGGTGCCGCCGCAGTTGTTTTCGCACTCGAATCAGCAGATCCAGTGGCAAACGTCGGTGCCGGACAAGACGGTGCGAACCGGCTGGGGCGGGCGCTGCGCCGACTTACTGCACTCGGTTTATAACGCGCAGTCCCGGCTCTCGAGCATGTCGATTTCGCTGGGGGGCGCCAATACCTGGGAAGTGGGCAACAGCGTCTTTCCGTACAACGTGGGGCAGTGGGGTTTGCAGGGTTTGTCCGCGGGCGGCGAACAGCTCCAGGCGATCCGCGACCTGATCGCGCTGTATCACAGCGGCAACGCGTACGAATCTCATGCGGCGCGGGTCGGCAAGAGCGCCATGGACAACTACAACGCGCTCAGCGCCGCCATCGACAGCGCTACGCTGACGACGCAGTTCCCGGACAATCCCGCCGGGCGACAGCTTTATTTTATTGCCAAGATTATCAAGCAGCGCGCGCTGCTGGGACAGACACGGCAGATCTTCTTCGTATCAGCCGAGGGGTACGATACGCACTTTGATCAGATGCGCGTGCAGGGGGTATATCTGTCGCAGCTTTCGCCGGCGATGAAGGCGTTTTACGACGCGACGGTGGAAATGGGCGTGGAGCAGAATGTCACCGCGTTTACGGCTTCCGACTTCGGGCGCACGCTGCCGATGAACGGCGGGCTTGGATCAGATCATGGATGGGGCGGCCACCACCTCGTCATGGGCGGGTCCGTTAAGGGCGGTGACTTCTATGGCACTTATCCTACGCTTTCGGTCAACGGTCCCGACGATACCGGTCAAGGGCGATGGATTCCCACGATCGCGGTGGATGAGTATTCCTCGACGCTGGCGAAGTGGTTTGGCGTGTCTGACAGCAATTTGCGCTATGTCTTCCCGAATTTGCCGCGATTTGCGCGGCAGGATATCGGGTTCATGAACATGAGCTGATGCCGGCGAGAGCACGGGCGCGTCGCTTCTGCCAGAGCAGCAGAGGGTTTGACTGATGAACCGATTCACAGCTGTGTTGATGGCTCTGATCGCGCTGTCGCTTCCTGAGATGACGAGGGTGGGCGCGCAAGAGAATGCGGGGACGCTGGAAATGACGGAGCGTCTCATGGACGAGAAGTTCTCCAGCCCGCGGAAGTCCCGGGCGGTGGTGGACATGGTGATGGTCCACTTCTCCAGCGCGGTGAATGTGCATCCGGAGGATCCCTACCGGGTCGAGGATGTGATTAAAACGTACGAGGGCGCGCCGGCGTCGACGCATTATCTCATTGATCGTGAGGGGAAAATTTACCGGCTGGTGAAGGAGGAGCGGGCGGCGTGGCATGCGGGGAAGGGGAAGCTGCCTTGGCAGCCAGACCGGGAGAACGCGATGAACGGCTCATCGATCGGAATCGAGATCATGGCGATTGGGTCGAAGCGCGATATGACCAAACATGGGCTGATGAAGGCTTCATTGTGGGAGAAGGTGAGGAAGGAACATCCGCAGTTCATCGGGTATACCGACGCACAATACGAGGCGCTGAAAAAGCTGCTGGCGGATATCGCGCAGCGGCGCCCGGCCGTGAAGCTGGATCGGAAGCATGTGGTCGGGCATGAGGAGTATGCGCCGGAGCGGAAGACGGATCCGGGGGAGCTGTTTGAATGGAAGAGGCTGGGGCTCAAAGAGCGATGAGCTCCATGCGATAGGCCCTTCCCCCTGCCCTCTCCCGCGTACGGGAGAGGGGAAAGAGGGGCTTGCGAGGGGAAGAAGAATTAGCGAATGCTCGGGCGGCCGATGAGGTTCATCAGGCGCTGTTCGAGAGGCGGGTGGGTTTGGAACATGTTGACGAGGCCTTCGCCGAACGCATTCAGCGGCTCGGCGATGAAGAGGCCGTTGAGTGCGGGATTCACATCCATCGGCACGCGATGCGCCAAGTTGTGAATCTTCTCCAGCGCCGTCGCGAGATGCATGGGATTGCCCGCGATTTCCGCTCCGACCTTGTCAGCGTTGAACTCGCGCGAGCGCGAGATTGCCGCCTGAATCAGACCCGCGGCAATGGGCCCGAGGATCAGCACCAGCAGGCCGCCCAGCGGGCTGCCTTCACCGTCGCGGTCACGACCGCCGGTGAACATGACCATATAGCCGAGGTAGCTGATCGCCGCGCCGATGGTGGCGGCGACGGAGGTGATCAGGATGTCGCGATGCTTCACGTGCGCTAGCTCGTGCGCCATCACGCCCGCAACCTCGTCTCGGTTGAGGACCTGGAGCAGCCCTTCGGTGGCACAGACGGCCGCGTGCTGGGGATTGCGCCCCGTCGCAAAGGCGTTGGGCGCATCGACGGGCGAGATGTAAACACGCGGCATCGGAAGCCCCGCGCGCTGCGCAAGCGGCTCGACAATCCGGTAAAGCTCGTGCTCCGGCCCGACCTCGTGCGCCTGCATCGACATCAGGGCGATCTTGTCGCTGAAGAAGTAGCCGACAAAGTTCATCCCGGCAGCCATGATCAGCGCTACCGTGAGCCCCTGTTGGCCGAACTGCGCGCCGATGACCAGGATCATCGCGCTCATCAGGCCCAGCAGCATGGCTGTCTTGAAGTTGTTGTAGAATTTAGTGTTCATAGGGAATCCGCATTTCTCCTTTCAAAGATATACATCCGCCACCGCAAGTCGCGTTGCAGCGGGTAGAAACGCGGCGTGAATTTCGAATCGACGGGCGTGCGGCTTAGCAATCAGGTCTTGAGGTTCCGCCCCACCTTCTCCACCACGCTCTGCACTTTCCCTTCTAAGCGGTTGGTCGCATTCTTGCGGTAGTCCATCTTGATCGTGCAGCTCACTCGGTTGGAGTCCTTGAGCAGTTCCTCGTGGCACTGCTGGATGACGCGCATGACGGCTGCGTATTCGCCTTCGATACAGGTGCCGAGCGGGCCGAGTTTGTAGGGGAGGCCGGACTGGTCGACGATGTCCACCGCTTTGGCGACGTATTTGCCGACGCTTTCGCCTTTGTCCATGGGCCAGATGCTGAATTCAGCCAAAAGCATGGTGATTTCTCCTTTGCGCCCCCCTGCCGATGGGTGTCTACTATATAGGTATCAAAAGGGAGGTGTCGTATGCGGTGCATGGCACTGATCGTTCTTGCGACCCTGACTGCGGGCGCTTTTGCTCAGACTTCACCTGCCGGCGTGACGACTCGGCCAGCGGGCGGTTCGGATGTCTCCGTCTATGTCGCTCCGCTGACGGAGTCGGGGAGCGTTCTGCGGCCGGGGTGGCTGGGGGGACGATTGGCCAAGGCGATTCGAGGTGATCTGGAGCAGATCCAGAACATCTCCGTGGTCACGTCGGACGAGACGCAGGTGAAGGCGCTCGCTTCTGACCAGACGGGGCCGACGCCGAACGATTATCATCTTGAGAAGGCGCGAAAGGCGAATGCGGAAGTCGCTGTGATCGGTAAGGCAACGGTGAGCGGCGACAAAGTCAACGTCAACGGCGATGTGCTGGACGTCTCCAATGGCAACTCGTTCGGCAAGTTCAAGGCTTCTGGATCGACGCGCGAGTTGTTTAGCGTGGAAGACGCGGTCGTCCGGCAGGTTCATGAAGTCGTCAGCCGAATCGCGGGCCCCAGCCAGCGCACGTCGGTGAACATGGTTAGCGCGGGGGCGGAGAGCAAGGCGCCCGGTGGGCGGTACGAGGGCTCATCCCTTCAGGCGAGCCTGAGCGGAAATACGCGAGCTCGACCTGCGGGCCCAGACTCGTACAACCAGCAGCCCTATCACGTCGTCGAAGGCCCGGACCTTCAGTTCCTGCTGCCCTACGCATATGGCGGGTACGGGTATGGCGGTTACTACGGCTGGCCGTCGTATTCTTATATCAATCCCTACTACTACGGCTACTGGTGGCCGTACGGGTACCGTCGCAATGTGATTATCATCAACAACAACGGCGGAGGCGGCGGAAATGGCGGAACGGGATCAAACCCGACGCCAGGACGGCCGAACACAGTTCAGCCGACGGTGCCGGTGGAAGTCCGCACGCGGCACTTGCCGGGATCGACGGTGGCGACCCCACCGCCGAATACCGTGCAGCGAACGCCTTCTTACGAGATTCGGCCCGTGAAGAGATAGTTGGTGGCAAAGGTGCGCGGCTGTTGGTTGACGGATAAGAGACGGTCTGGATCATCGGTCGCATGACGCGAACGGACTTGGCTCGGCGGATTGCAGAGGTGGCGCTGCTTCGGGGGGAGTTTACGTTACGTTCAGGGAGGAAGAGCAACTACTACCTGGACAAGTATCGGTTCGAGACGCAGCCGGATGTGCTGGTCGCGCTGGGGAAGCTGCTGGCCGAACATGTGACGGCGAAGACGGATCGCATTGCGGGGGCGGAGCTTGGGGCGGTGCCGCTCGCGGCGGCGGCGGGGATGGCGGCGAACAAGCCGATCGTGTTCATTCGGAATCAGAAGAAGGATTATGGAACCGCCAGGCAGCTTGAGGGCGTGATCAACGCCGGTGAGTCGATCCTGATCGTCGAAGACATTCTCACCACGGGCGGGCAGGTGCTGGAAGCGGCCAAGACGATTCGTGAGGCGGGATGCACAGTGGAGAAGATTGTCGGCGTGATCGATCGGCTGGAAGGTGCTCGGGAGAATATCGAGCGGGAGGGGTTTACGCTTGAGACGTTGTTTACGATTCGAGATTTGGGGATTGAGTGATGGGGTGGCACTGGAGGGGATTTCGGGATTTGAGATTTCAAATCTCGAATTTCAGATCTCAAATTCGGCGCGCAAAAAAAACCGCCGGCAGGAAGAAGGAGGTAAATCCCGCCGGCGGTTCACAAATCGTAGGGGCCAGGCCGACCGTGCCCTCAAGATCGACCTGAGCATCCCTACTTAGGTTGTGTTTCCCTTCCGCCTCCAGCGCCCCGCAACCGGGCCGCTCAACGCGGGGAGGAAACCAATCGTCATGCTGCGAGGGGTTGCGTTGACAGGTACAACCCGAGCATGCTGCGATCCATTTCATCCATGTCGACCAGTCGGCCGGCGACGTCGACGCACTTGTTGTCGATCTTCGTGACGCGGGCGACGGCCATCCACCCGACCCATTCGCGCTTGGGCGCGGGCTGTTTTGCAGTCGTGTCGATGAAGGGACAGATTCCTGCGTAGGTCGGGAGTTCGATTCGAACCCGGACTTGCTGGTCCGGACGTACCGAAGTTTGCTCGGTTCTGATACGCACCCCACCCGCGGAAAGATCGACGATTTGACCAAAAGGCTGCCCGGCGCGGCGGCTGCCGTCCCAGCGGTCAATCGCAATCTCTTGCTGAGCCATGTCATGGCGGCGATGCTCGCGGCGCTCGGCGCCGTCGGCTTCGACTTCGATCTTGAACTTCATGTCCGGCTGGTTTTGATGCAGGGTCGTCATTTCAACTTCTCCTTTGTTCAAATAGCTAAGCTGACACCCCTATCTTCGACCCATTGGCCAACCGACTTTTGTTAATCTAGGGTAATTAGGTCGAGGTGGGGGTTCCGCAGGTTATCGGACTGTCCGCGTGAACCCCCTGCCACTCCCGAGCGTCTGTACATCATGATGAAGCGCCCGCGGGTGTGATGGATGTACATCCGGAGGAGCGAACGCTACCTTGAGCTGAGGGTGGTCCGACCGTGTCACGCTTCCTGATCCTGTTCCTTTTTCTCGTGTGGATGGCCTGGCATGCGGATCCTGCGCAGGCGGCGCAGCAGCCGGCAGTCATGCCGGCGATGACGCTTTTCTTTGGCTTCTACGCATTCATGGTCGGGATACTGGCGCTGTGGGCTCGGCTGCTGGCGCGACGGGTACAAGGAACAGAGTTGCGCTCGCGGGTGAAGTTCTTCGACACCGTCGTCTTCGCCGCACGGTTCATCGTGCTGATGTGGTTCGGCGTCGGCTTGTTCTATCTGGGCTGGGGCGACGTTGTGACGAAAGCCATGGGTCCGCTCAACAACTGGGCGCTGCAATTGCCCGCTACCGTTGTGGGAACGCTGCCGGGCTTGGGGTGCTGGATGGCGCTGTGGTGGGCGCAGTATCCAGCGGAGCGGGCGCTGCGCGAGCAGAACGTGATGATCCAGTTCAATGAGGATCTGCCGCTGCGAAGTCCGCCGCGGTTTCGCCCGTTCTTCATGTTAAACCTGCGGCTCCAGATCCTGTTCACGGCGGTGCCGCTGCTGCTGATCCTGGCCATTCATGATTTGGTGATGGTCCTGCTGCGGGTCGTGGGAGGCGTCCGGATTCCGACTGAATCGATGGAAGGCGCTGTGACGCTGCTTAGCGCGATGATCGTTTTCGTCATGGCGCCGGTGATCGTTCGGCGCGTGCTGAACACGACCCCCCTGCCAGCGTCGCCGCTGCGCGATCGGCTGGAGCAGTTCTGCCGGGAGCACGACCTGAAGTATCGCGACATCCTCCTGTGGCAGACCAATCACAACCTGGGCAATGCCGCCGTGATGGGAATCATCCCGCAGGTGCGCTACATCCTGATGAGCGATTTGCTGCTGGAGACTATGAGTGACGAGCAGATCGAGGCGGTGTTTGCGCACGAGGTCGGCCACATCGTGCACAAGCACATGATCTGGTACCTGGTGTTCTTTAAAGGATTGATGCTGGCGCTGGGCGTGGTGGCGCTGATCGCGGAGAGCTACATGCGGTTCGTGCATGTGCCAGCCTGGCTGCCGATGGATCTGCTGACGACGCTGCTGGGGGCGGGAGGTTTCCTGCTGGCGTTTGGTTTTGTGAGCCGGCGGTTCGAGCGGCAGGCGGATGTCTTCGCGGCGCGGCAGATGGAGCGGCGAGCAAGAGCTGTCCCTGCACCGCAGTTGCAACTTGCCGGGCCGATCCAGCTTACATACGTCGGGCCGCATGGCGCCCGGATCTTCGCCAGCGCGCTGCAAAAGGTGGCCGTGATCAACGGGCTGCCGGTCTCCGGGAAACTTTGGCGGAACTGGTGCCATGGGTCGATCGCGACGCGGATGGATTATCTGCACCAGATCAGCAACGATCCAACGCAGACCCACCGGTTTGATCGCTTCATGCGGGGGTTGTATGCCTTCCTGCTGGCGGCGCTTGTGGTGAGTTTTGGCGTGTATCTCGCGGGACACCTCACGGGCGCCTGGGCGCCTGCGGCGACGGCGGAAGTTTCGCAGCGGGGTTGAGCCGCTTCGTTGCGTAGTCGCGGCTGGGGGCCTATATCAATGCACATGATTCGAAACGACCAACGCGTCTGGGCGCATGCGATGTCGCTGGTGCTGGTGGCGGGAACTCTGTTCGGTTGCAGCGCCAATGAGAAGGAGCGCGAGCGCAAGCGGCAGGAGGATCGCATGGCGATTCAGCTTTCAAGTGCGCAGCGGGAGCGGGATCAGTATCGCGCTCAATTCGACAAGGCGCAGGCGACGCTGAGCGACTCGCAGGCGCGGACGACGGTCACGCAGCAGCAGCTGGATGCGGTGCGGTCGCAGTTGCGCGAGGCGCAGGACGGGCTTCAGCAGGCGAGGGCGCAGACGGCTTCGGCGCAGCAATCGGCGGCGAAGCTGAAAGAGGTGCAGGATGCGCTTCAGTCGGCGCAGCAGGCGAACGCGGACGCGCAGAAGAAGATGGCCGATCTGAGCGCACAGCTTGCCGTGACGCAAAAGCGGTTGGACTCACTGTCGAAAGAAAAGGCGGAGCTGGATCGAAAGCTTGCGGATTTGCAGGCGGCATCCGCGCAGAAGGCGGCGGCACCGACGACACAGTTGAACAAGTAGTTGTTCACAGATACACGGCGCGGGAAGTCGCGCGCCCGCATGCGGGGCCGCGAAACGGGAGGCGGCGGGGCAACGTCCGAAAATATTGCGGCTAACGGGGCAGATTCGCCGATAGTTGGGTTGAGCCTCTGTGTGCGCGCTTCCCCCGCGGCGGCTTTACATCATGCCCTATGTGATTTTTACCGTCAGTGAACAAGAGATCGATCGTCGCGAGCTGAAGGCCACGGCCACCGTCGGCCGGGCATCGGACTGCGACATCTGCATCCGTGACATCATGATGTCGCGCGCTCATTGTCGCCTCGAGCAACAGGGTCAGACGTGGGTGATCACCGACCTGGGAAGCCGCAACGGCACGTACATCAACCACGAGCGGGTCGAGCATCATCTGCTGCGCGAGGGAGACGTGCTGCGGATGGGGCGAACGCGGATGACATATCGCGTCGGGAAGTTTGAGCCGGGGAGTAAGCAGAATCAGAAGCCGGCGCGGGTTCGGCCAGTAGATCCGAACGAGTCTTTTGCGGGGACGGTGGTTGGGTTTGAACTGCTGGAGCCGGGCGAGGCGGAATACACCGACGGGATGCCGATTCCGCAGCCTCGGCCGCGCGAGCCTCGCGGTTATGACAATGATGACGTACACGGGCTGGTGGCGGAGATCGCAAGCAGCGCGTGGAACAACGCGCAGCAGCAAGTGGCGCGGCCGTCTCGCATGCAGAATTCGGCGAAGCAGGCGCGGATCGGGCGGGAAGCGGTGCGACTCAAGTCGCGGGTGTCATTCGATCTTCAGGCGGATCGGTCTTATGACGATCTTGCGCCGGTGGTGACGGCGGACGGGGAACACCGGAGGTTCCGGAAGCTGACATCGAAAGAGAAGCGGCTGGCGACGATGCTGCTGAGCGTGGCGGCGGCGTTTGTGATCGCGGCAGGATGGCTGGCGTTTGAATCAAATTTCCCGCGAAGCATTGCGGCATCGGAAGTCGTGCATCGTGCGCCGGCGGCGGATGCGAGTGCCGCGGCGACTGCCAAGCATGTTGAGCGGGCGGTGGAGACGGTGCAGCAGACGCCGGCGGTGGAAGAGAAGGCGGTCGATTGGCGCGGCGCCGATGAGGTTCAAGAAGATGTTAAGCGTGAAGATCAACCGGAGCCGATCCGCGAGATGACCAAGCCCGAGGCGGCTGTGCGATCGTTACTCTATGTGGTGTTTTGAGCTTCAGAGCGCGGGCGGATCGTGTCGCGGCTGTTGATGATGAAGGTGGCGGGTCCATCGTTCACGAGTGAAACGAGCATATCGGCGGCGAATCTTCCGGTCTCGGTGGGAATGCCTGTGGCTCGGATAGCATCCACCAGTTTCTTGAACATCCCCTCGGCCACCTGGGGTGGGGCGGCGGGGTCGAAGCTGGGGCGGCGGCCTCTCCTTGCATCCGATGCGACCGTAAAGTTGCTGACAACAAGAATCGCCCCACCCACCTCCCGCACGTCCTGATCGAAATGTTTCTCGCCGTTACGGAAGATGCGGAGGGAAATGAGCTTCTGGACGGTCCATTCAATATCGCGACCGTCATCATCTGCGGCGACAGAGGTGAGGGAGAGCAGTCCGGAACCGATCCGGCCGATGGTTTCGCCGTGGACGGTGACAGAGGCTTGGGAGACGCGCTGGATGACGGAGATCATGGGGAGGTGAAGATAGCGGGTTGGGGGCGGGGGAGGGAGGATGCGGTGCCACTTCCTCCGCGGGCTTCCGCCCCGCGGCTACGAGGGGCTCGTTGCACAACAAGGGGCGGCTGTTTTTGCTTGACAAGATTGTCTTTGGGAAGGCAAACTGCGCGTACGAGTTCGACCGCCGGAGTGCCAGCCGAATTCATCCGATCCGTCATACCTGAATCGCTCCGGCTCATGAGGTTTAGCTCGCTGATAGGGAGGCTTCTGTCGGACGGAAACTGTTGTTCGCCTTTGTTGAGTAAGTCTCATAACATACGGCGTTTCCTAACGGCTGCAGATAATCGGACGCCTGCTGAGACTGAATTTGAACTGGTTGTCTGTAGCGGTTACACCATTGCGCTTTGCACCCTTTGAGAGGCGTCTACGCTCTACGACGCCTCGACAACCGGCCGCCCCCATTGCGGAATCCTTGGCGTGCGGCTGTGAGGAGAGACCATGGCTACCCCCCGCTTTGCCTGGGGCATTGATGTCGGGAATCGCGCGCTTAAGGCCGTCAAGCTTGTTCGCGACGGAGATCATCTCCGTGTCGACGACTTTGAGGTGATTGAGCACGAGACGGTTCTTTCCAACGCTGGCGATAACCGCGAATCGTTGATCCAGACGGCTCTGGCGAACTTCGTACAGCGCCACTCCGGCAAAGGCGGCGTTGCCTCAATTGGCGTCTCCGGACAGGCGAGCTTCGCCCGCTTCATCAAGCTGCCACCGGTTGAACCCAAGAAGATCCCCGAGATCGTGCGCTTCGAAGCGATCCAGCAGATCCCCTTCCCGCTGGACGATGTGGAGTGGTCTTACCAACTCTTCCAAAGCCCCGATTCGCCGGACGTGGAGGTCGGCATCTTTGCGATGCGCAAGGAGCTGATCAATCAGCACATCGGGCACTTCACCTCCGTCGACCTGAACGTGCAGACGGTGCAGATGAATCCGCTGGCAGTGTACAACGCCATGCAGTACGACGGGCGGATCGACGGCACCACGATGATCATCGATCTGGGTGCCGAGAACACCGACCTGATCATCGCGGACGAGAATTCGGTGTGGCTCCGCTCTATCCCGATCGGCGGCAACAACTTCACTGAAGCGCTGACCAAGGCGTTCAAGCTGAACTTCCCCAAGGCGGAAGATCTCAAGCGCAACGCCGCCACCAGCAAGTATGCCCGGCAGATTTTCCAGGCGATGCGTCCGGTCTTTGCCGATCTCGTTGCGGAAGTGCAGCGCTCGATCGGGTTCTACGCCAGCGTGCACCGCGATTCGCGGATCAAGAAGATTCTGGCGCTGGGCGGCACATTCAAGCTGCCGGGCCTACAGAAGTATCTCCAGCAAAACTTGCAGCTTGAAGTGCAGCGTCTGGACAGCGTGGGCGCCGGCTCGCCGACTGATCCCAAAGTCGCCGCGAGCTTAAACGACAACATTCTCTCCGTCGTCGGCGCGTATGGTCTGGCGCTTCAGGCGATGGGCGAAGGAAAGATCACCAGCTCGCTGCTTCCGACTCACATCCGCCGCGAGAAGATCTGGAAGGAAAAGCAGAAATGGTTCGCGGCTGCCGCGGCACTGTTCGTCGTCGGCACCGGCCTGGGCTACGGGCGTGTGGCGCTGGAGAACATGTCGCTGGAGCGCGCCAGCTCGGAGCGCCAATCCAACGAGAGCGTCCTGTCGCAAGCGAACACGCTGGACAGCGAATGGAAGAATGTCGCCGACGCCGGCGGCGCCGATCGGCAGCGCATTTTGAACATTCATTCGCTCCAGGATTACCGCGACCTCTGGCCGCAGATCCTCAAGGACATTCACACCAATGTTCCGACGATTAAGGCGACGCCGGCTGAGGTGAAGCAGAAGTTCCCCAATCGCGATGATCGGCCGCAGATCTTTATCGAACACGTGCTCAGCACGTTCATGGGCGACCTCTCCGCAGTCATCGCGGGAGATTTGAAGACGGTCGCCAAGATGCCGGGCAACGCCGGAGGCTTCAGCAATCAGCAGGGAACGCCGATGGGCGGCATGGGTGGAATGGGAGCGATGGGCGGCGCGGTAGGTGGCGGTGATCCCAGCGGAGTTATCGGAGGGGCAACACCACCTCCTCCGGCAGAGGGCGCACCTCCCGCCACCGCCAGCGGACGTGGATTTGTCATTACGCTTCACGGCACAACACCCAATAAGGGTGGTCTGACGTACGTCGAGCAGACGCTGGGCAAGGGCCTGGCGGCGCTGACGCAGGCGGCGATCCCGGCGGGTAAGCCTTACTACATCGCGAAGGTGCAGGTGGTCTCTGGCGTTCAAATTAAGAACGACCAGGGGCGCATGACGGCAATGAAGACCGCGTACGAAACCGCCCTGCACGCGAAAGAAGGCGGCGCCTTCGCTGGAGGCGCGGTCGGTATGACCAGCGGCGGCTACGGTGGCGACATGCCGCGCGA
Source organism: Tepidisphaeraceae bacterium (assembly GCA_036387255.1). Classification (GTDB taxonomy): domain Bacteria; phylum Planctomycetota; class Phycisphaerae; order Tepidisphaerales; family Tepidisphaeraceae; genus DASVUC01. Next base: position 18,654 of record DASVUC010000067.1, read on the forward strand.
CGTGGTCGGAAATATCGGGGCGATTGGCGGTGGACCCACCGGAGTCATTGGTGGCGAGAACGCCGCCGGACCCGTCGCCGCCGACGATCCCAAGCCGTACCAGGATCGCGTCACCGGCGAGGACGTTCGCGGCGACTGGGAGTGGACCATCGTCGCAGTCGTGGTGCTGGATCCTCCGCCTAAGCAACCCGCCGGTGCGGCGCCCGCGCCCACGGCGTCGGCGCAATAACACATTCACTCAAGCAAAGAGATTGTGGTCATGGAATTCGTCAAGAAAAACATCATCAGCATCATTTGCGGCATCGTCGCCATTGGCGCGATCGTCGCATCGTTCGTGCCGCTCGGCGGAATGGTGCAGGAAGTCCAGGCGCAACTCGACAAGAGCGCGCAGACGCACAAGGCGATGCAGGAGCAGCTCAACAAAAAACGCAACCTGCCGCTGCTGGATCCATCCAAGACCGAGGCCGAAGAGCTGGCGATTTTCCCGAACGACAAGCAGAACCAGGCGGGCAAGGAGATCGTCGATAAGCTGAAGGGCCAAAGCACCACGATGCGCGATGCGGCGGTGGACATGAATAAGCACGCGCTGCTGGTCGCGACGTCGCTGCCGCTGCCCCCGAACCAGGGAATTCAGTTCCAGTTCCGTGACACCTACACGGCGCTGATGACGATCCCGGGTCCGGGACAGCTTCCGAAGCTGGCGGCTTCGATGCGCGCGGGTGTGCCGCCCACGCTGGATGAGGTGAACCGTCGCAAGGCGGAGATTCAGGATCGAATCGCGAAGGAGAAGGTGATTTATGTTGGCGGGCAGGCGACGCCGCAAAGCTTACAGGCCGCCAACGCGGAGATCGCCGATCAACAATCGAAGCTCCCCGATCAGATGCGCACGGCGGTTGCGGAAAAGGCCGCGGTTTACGTAAACCCGGATGCGTTCGACGTGTATCCGCAGATCAACGGCACCACCGCGCCGGATCCGGTCAACATTTACGCAGCCCAACTGATGCTCTGGGTGCAGCAGGATGTGATCAACGCGATCAATGACTGCAACAAGGGCTCTGCCAACGTGCTGGCGGCGCCGGTGAAGCGGCTGCTGAAGGTGCAGGTGCAGCCGGTGTTCGTGCGATCCGAGACCATTCCCGCCAGTGGTGATGCTGATGCGGTTATTGCCAAGGCGCCAACGGTCAGCGCCACCGGCCGAGTTTCCAATCCATTGTTCGACGTGGTTCACTTCACGCTCAACATGGACATGGACGGGACGAAGGTGGACAAGTTCCTCCACGACCTGAGCCGGAATCGTCTGATGAACGCTTTGAATGCGAACGTGAGCACGGTGGATCCGGCAGAGCGTCTCGCGCAGGGGTTTGCCTATGGCAATGCTCCCATCGTGAACGTGCAACTGGAGTGCGAGGCTCTGTTCATGCGGCAATGGTCGGTGGCGTTCATGCCGCCGGCGATCAAGCAGTCGCTGGGCATTCAGGATCCGGCGGCAGCGCCTGCGGAGGGGCAGACGCCGCCTCCCACGGCGAGCGCGCAGTAACAACATTGAACATCAACGGCGGGCTGACTTATGCAAAAAGTAACTGATTTCCTCGAGAAACATGTGCAGTGGGTGGCCATTGCACTGGGCGCTGCGTTTGCGCTGTGGATGGGATACGCCTACTGGATGCAGTCACCGGCGCAAGTGCAGGTGGACGGGACGACTTACACCGCTGGTGAGGTGGCGAAGCACACGCAGGAAACGGTGGGCCAGCAGTTGAGCAGCAAGATTAACAGCACAGCCACCGTACCGATGGCCGTGCCGCAGCCCGCGGAGAAGTTCCGCCTGGCGATGGCATGGCAAGGCGTGCCGGAGACGACGCTGGCGTATATCTGGCCGAACCTACCTGCGGAGGTAAACAAGACGACGCCGAGCCAATCGCCCACTCCTGGTGGCGGTCCGCCCACGCCCGAAGGCCCCGTCGCCAGGACGCCGGTCGAGAAGCTTCCGGCTCTCCCGGCCGCTCACCCTGAAGTGGCGAACGTTGGCCGATCGACGGTGCAGATTCCCGCGATCCAGCAGCAGCCGCAACCCGCCGCCGGTGAAGGTGCCACTCCCGCTCCCGCGCCCGCACCGGCGCAGCCGCAGGGGCCGCAGACGAAGGACATTGAGTGGGTGACGCAGAGCTTCACGATCCCGATGGCGGAGTTGGATGCGGCGTTCAAAGCCGCCAAGATTCCGCCCGGCGGACCGGTCTACACCACCTGCTTCCTACAGATTGAAATGATCCGCCAGGAAGTCACGTTTGATGGAAAGAACGTAGGCGCCGAGCAGGTCGTTAAGACGATGGAGGCCAATCCGCAGGGTCAGATCGTCCCAACCTATCCCGGCGATAACTCCGACAAGCAGGCGCAGGCGACGTACCTGGCGTGGGCGACCCAGAACAGCGCTCAGATCCTTCAGCCGCCGTTCTACCAGGTGGACAAAGGTGACCCGTGGACGCAGCCGGGAACGACGCTTCAGCAGCAGCAACAGCAGTACACCCTCGAAAATCCGCCGCCCAACTGGCAGAGCATCCCGGAGTGGAAAGAGGCGGTGATGAAGTATCGTCAGCAGCAGGCCAAGGAACGCGCTGACCAGAAGCGCACCACCAACCGCGGCGGCGGTGGTGGCGCAGGAGGAGCTGGTGGCGGCCCGCGCGGCATCATCGGCGGCGCGACCGGATCGCCCGCGCCGCGTGACACCGCTCGCCCGGCGCCTCCACCCCGCGCACCGCAGCCAGCCGGTGTGCCCGGCGCGGCGGTCGGAGCGATCGGCACGCCACAGCCCACAGGCGTGATTGGTGGCGAGGGCGCGATCGGTGGCGGCGGCGGTAACGGTCCAGTCGGCACGCTGCCTACCGGCGATTTCGATCCATCTAAATTCACCCAGCCGCTGGTCGTCTGGGGTCATGACATCCATGTTACCCCCGGCAAGAGCTACAAGTACAAGATGCGTTACCGCATCCGCAACCCGCTCTTCGGCGTGATCAACGTGGCAAAGAACCCCGCGTTCGCGCAGCAGTTTGCCATCGTCAGCCCCGACAGCGAGTGGAGCAAGATCATCGTCGTTCCCGCCAAGACCAACTTCTTTGTCGCGCGCAACATTGGCCCCAACGCAGACAAGGTCGCGTTCGATGTGTTCAAATGGGAAGAAGGCATCCAGCACCAGGCGACGTTCATCATCGCGCCCGGCGACATGCTCGGTGGCCAGAACAGCAACGTTGACTACACCACCGATTGGACCCTCGTCGGATTCCAGCAGGACCCGCGCACACAGGACGTGCAGATCCTCCTGGTCGACAAGGAAGGCTCGCTCATGACCCGCAGCGCCAAGCAGGATCAGAACAATGACCTGTATAAGAGGCTGAAGGAACTGGTGCGAGCGGCGCAGCCAACGGCTGGAGCCGGCGGCGCACCCACGGGTCTTCCCGCGGTGCCGGGCGGCACTGCCGCACTGGGCCGATAGTCTTTCACAGATTCTGAAACAGATGCAAAGGGAGCCTCTTCAGGAGGCTCCCTTTCTTTTTGCACCAATGTCCATTTGATGCTGCTTCGCGAGGTCGTCATCGCGCGCCGGTGGTCCTTCTCATCTTGTCTGGCGGTCGCGCAACTCATAACATCCGCAAGAACAACATGAATCCCACGACCACTGAAACCGCCGACCGTCAACCGGGAGATCGCACCGTCCGTTTCCGCATTCGCCGCCAGGATGGCCCGAACAAGGAGCACCGCTGGGAGGAGTTCGACGTCCCGCTGCGCGCCAACATGAACATCATCTCGGCACTTCAGTGGATTGCGGCGCATCCGGTGACGGTGGACGGGAAGCAGACGACGCCGCCGGTGTGGGATTCGGGATGCCTGGAGGAAGTTTGCGGCGCCTGCACGATGCTCATCAACGGCAAGACCCGCCAGAGCTGCTCGGCGCTGGTGGAGAAATTGGATCACCCCATCACGCTCGAGCCGATGACCAAGTTCCCGCTCGTGCGCGACTTGTTCGTGGATCGCCAGCGCCTCTTCAATGACCTCAAGCGCGTCAAAGCCTGGGTTCCGATCGACGGCACCTACGACCTCGGCCCTGGCCCGGCGATTTCCCAGGAGCTTCAGGAGGAGCGCTATCCGCTTTCGCGCTGCATCTCCTGCGGCTGCTGCCTGGAAGCGTGCCCGCAGTACACGCCCACCAACAAGTTTGTCGGCGCGGCGGTCATCAGCCAGGTGCGCCTGTTCAACGATCATCCCATCGGCAAGGCACTGAAGAACGACCGCCTGGAAGTCATGATGGATGAAGGCGGCGTCACCGACTGCGGCAAAGCCGGCAACTGCGTGGAAGTCTGCCCGAAGGACATCCCCCTGCTGGAGAGCATCGCCGCGGTCCAGCGGCAGGCGACGGTTTATGCGGTGAAGAAGTTTTTCACGAAGTAGCCGGCGGAAGATCCTCTGCCCCTTGCCACTTCCGCTCGTTCTATCTAGCTTTGCGCCATGGTTCCACTGACGCGCCACGGCTGGCGAGAGATGCTCATCGGCACCCTCGTCCTCGCCATCGTTGGATTTGTTCTGGGCTGGTGGATCTGGTGGCTTTCGCTGCTGATCGTCCCGGTGCTCATCTGGCTCTTCGCGTTCTTCCGCGACCCCAACCGCCCGATCCCCACGCAGCAGTACGTGTACGTCTCTCCCGCCGACGGGACGGTGAGCGACGTTGAAGAGCTGCCCCACTATGACCTGCTCAATGGGCCGGCGATTCGGGTGGGCATCTTCCTGTCCGTCTTCAACGTTCACGTCAATCGCGCTCCCTGCGATGGACGCGTTGTTGACGTCATTTATAAGAAGGGCAAGTTCATCAATGCCCTGGACCACAACAACGCGTCGACCCAGAACGAATCAAACACGGTCGTGCTGGCGGAGATCAACGGCGACCGCCGGATTGCAGTCGTGAAGCAGATCGTGGGCCTGATCGCGCGGCGGATCATCTTCACCGCGCGCAGCGGCGACACGCTCCGCCGGGGCGACCGGATCGGCATGATCAAGTTCGGCAGCCGCACAGAGCTTTACATCCCCACGTTTCTCAAGCCCAAGATCGAGGTGAAAGTCGGCCAGAAACTGCGCGGCGGCGCAGACGTGATCGCACTGCTGGAAGAGCCGATCCAAACCACTGAGCCGGCCATGAAAAGTCCGGAGCTGGAGCCTCTGATCGGTCGTCAAACCCCTGCATGAACGAACTCTTCACCTCTCCCGTACTCCGGGAGGACCACGTGAAGCGCTGTTCCGGCGAAGCTGGAGGCTCATCCCGTCACTTGCACGGCCGGCACCTCTCAACGATGCTCTGCATCCGCACTGATGAGTGATCTTCCCCCATCTGACGGCCTCCCCCCCAAGCGGCGCCGCCGCCGAAAGAAGAACTGGCCGCGCGGGCATCGTCGCCGGCGCTTCCGTCGTCACGGCCGCCGGGCGTACATCCGCTCCGTCTACTTCCTTCCCTCGATGGCGACGCTTGGTAACGCGGTGTGCGGCTTCGGCGCGATGTACATCGCCGCCCTGGCTGCCGCGAGCGCGCTGAACGGAGGTCACGCTCTCGTTCTCAAAGACGATTGGACGAAGTGGCTGGCTGGTCACGGGTTCGTTGTCTCGGCATACCTTATCTTCCTCGCGATGGTCTTCGACGCGCTGGACGGCCGCCTGGCGCGCTTCGCGCGCCACACGACCGACTTCGGCGGGCAGCTCGACAGCCTTGCCGACGTCATCAGCTTCGGCGCCGCACCGGCGTTCATGGCGCTTCAGCTCTTCCGTGCCGACGGACCGCAGAACCTCCCCAACGTTCTCACGCGCCTGATCTGGTCGATCGGCGCACTCTACTTCTGCTGCGCCGCCATCCGCCTGGCTCGCTTCAACGTGTCAAATGAGCACGGGGAGCAGCACCACTTCTCATTCCTCGGCCTGCCCAGCCCCGGCGCGGGCGGTACCGTTGCCGCCTGGATCCTGATGCAGCAGGACCTTCGCCAGACGGCGTTTTCCTACCCGATCGATACCCGCGCGCATTCGGTCGTTGCAGGACTTGCCGACGTGGCGCTGTTTGTCCTCCCGTTCATCGTGCTGGCGACCGGCCTGCTCATGGTCTCGCACTTCCGGTACGGCCACGTCGTCAACCGATATCTCCGGGGGCGGCGCTCGATCGGCCGCCTGCTCGTCGTCCTGGTGATGCTGCTGCTCCTGATCGTGTGGCATCAATACACCCTCGCGATCGGCACACTCGCCTACGCCTTCATAGGGGTTAGCGGGTACCTGTACGCCCGCCTGCGCCACTGGATGACGCCGCGCCCGATATAGCCGAGACCTGTCGGAGCTCGTTTCGACGCTGCGCGTTGGCCGCGCCGCAGGCGCCGCCACTACAGACACTCATGCTCGATTGAGGCATCTCTCGCCTTCTGCATAATCAGAATTATGTCCACCGTCGTCACCCGCTTCGCCCCCAGCCCCACCGGCTACTTGCACGTCGGTGGCGCGCGGACCGCCCTGTTCTCCTGGCTCCTCGCCCGCCACACCGGCGGCGAAGGAAAATTCCTCCTCCGCATCGAAGACACCGACCTCGCGCGCTCCACGGAGCAAGCGACCATCCAACTCCTCGAAGACCTGAGATGGCTTGGCCTGCACTGGGACAACGCCGACTCGCTCGTCTACCAGTCCAAGCGCCAGGACATCTACAACGAAATCATCAAAAACCTCATAGCGAAGAACCACGCTTACGAAGCTTGGGAGACGCAGGAGGAGCTGGCCGCGCTTCGCGCCCAAGCTGAGAAAGCCAAACGGGCGTTCATCTACCGCCGACGGAAATACTCCCCGGAGCAGATCGCGAAGTTCCAGGAGGAAGGGCGCAAGTCCGTGATTCGCTTTGCCACGCCCGTGAAGCAATACAGCTTCTTCGACGTCATCGCGGAGAAGGAAATTGTCCAGCCCGAGGAGGAGTGCCAGGATTTCGTCATTCGCAAGACGGACGGCATGCCCACTTACCACTTCGCCGTGGTCGTCGACGATGCCGAGATGGGCATCACCCACATCCTCCGCGGGCAGGAGCACACCAAGAACACCTTCCTCCATATCGCCCTCCAGGAAGCGCTCAACTACCCCCGCCCCACCTACGCCCACCTCTCCACGATCCAGAATCTCGACGGAACCAAGATGGGCAAGCGGGATCGCGATAAAAAAGTCCGCGAAGCCGCCCACAATTTCATCAAGAACACCAAGACGTCCATCGAAGCCATAGCGTCCAAGACGACGCTTGCGGCTTCGCGTCTGGAAGAATGGTTGAGCAATTCCAAATCTCAACTCGACCCGTCCGAGCACGACCAGCTCATGCCCGCCATCGGTCTTAATCCGAAAGATCTGCCGGAAATTCTCGTCCACGATTTCCGCAAGAACGGTTATCTGCCGGAAGCGCTGCTCAATTTCCTCGCCCTGCTCGGGTGGTCGCCGGGCGAGAACAAAGAGCTCATGAGCATGGACGAGATGGTCCAGCTCTTCAGCATTGAGCGCATCAGCAACGCCAATGCCAAGTTCGACCGCACGAAGCTGCTCGCCTTCAACACTGAAAAGCTCAAAGCCGCGCCGACCGAGCGACTCGTCATGGCGATGCGCGACTTCCTCAGCGTCAACGAAGACTCCCCCTTGAGCCGCGCCACCGATGAGCAGCTGGCCACGCTGATCGACATGAAGCGAGGCATCCGCACCCTGCGCGAGCTGGATGACGCCACCCGCTTCTTCTTCATCCCCGATGACCAGATCGCATACGACGCCGCCGCAGTTGAGAAGAACCTGAAGAAGAACAACAACGAAGGCGCGGGTGTGCTGCGCGATCTCCAGACGATCCTCACCAGCGCCCCCGACTGGACCGCCGCCACCTTGGAGCATGCCGTGCAATCGTACTGCACTGAGAAGAACCTCGGCCTGGGCAAAGTCGCCCAGCCGATTCGCGTTGCCGTCACCGGCTCAACCGTCAGCCCGCCCATTTTCCAATCGCTGGAGTTCCTCGGACGCGAAAGCACCCTCGCCCGGATCAGTCGCTGCCTGTCGACCCTTTGAAGATCAGCTGCCCGGCGCACCGAGCACCTTAGCTAACGCGCTCACCCGCTTCGTTATTTCCTATCGATTCCGACGCAAACGCGGCTCCGTCAGCAATGAACCCGACATCAAAATTTCAAACATCCAACGCCCGGACGCGTCGTATTATTAGTGAGGACAAACGTGTTGCGTCCTCGCAAGTGGCATGGCAAAGGAGCGCATTCCATGATCAAGGTCAAGCACCTGATGGACGCGGTCGAAGACGATGACGGGCAGCGCATCTGGGTGGAGCCCCACAACCTCACGCGCGATCTGCGGGATTGGTGCCGGGTGGATCATGTCCTTCCGCACCTCGGCCCATCGATCAAGTTGTGGACGATGCTCGATGAGCATCCGGACAGCTACGAAGCGTTTCGAGGCGCCTATCATCAGCAACTGCGCCGGAGCCCGTACCGCGTTGCGCTGCAATCGCTCGCGGTTGCTTCCCGGCACGAGAACTTTACGCTCGTTCACGCGTCCGAAGACGGTGATCACAACGCCGCCAGCGCGCTGCACGAATACCTGAGCGATCTCGAGGCGTACTGCCCGCCCGAGTGATCGCCCAACTAAATCTCTCTCCCCTCACCGACCGGCAAGGCTACCCTCCCCTGCCGGTCGGTTCTTTTTTGTCCCCGCATCGCCCGCTAAAATCCCCCAGTGATTTCTCAAGACGATCTTCTCACCGACCTCACCGACGCCCAGCGGAGAGCCGTCACCCATGTTGATGGGCCGCTCCTCATCGTCGCCGGCGCGGGCTCTGGCAAAACCCGCGTCATCACCCGCCGGGTCGCTTACCTCATCAGCATGGGCATCCCTGCCAACGGGGTGCTCGCGATCACCTTCACCAACAAAGCCGCCGGCGAGATGAAGCACCGCATCGGCGCCCTCTCCTCGCGCCCCATCCGCGACTTCGGCAAGCTCGACCAGCCGTGGCCGATGGTGTGCACCTTCCACTCCCTCTGCCTGCGCATCCTCCGCCACTATGCCGTCCACATCGGCCTGCCCAACAATTTTTCGATCTTCGACTCCGCCGACCAGACGAAGCTCATCAAGGAAGCGCTCAAGACCCTCGACATCTCCAGCACGAACTTCTCCCCCAGCCAGGTCCACGGCACCATCAGCAACGCCAAGAACCAGCTCCTCTCCGCCGAGGCCTTCTCCTCCCGCGCCAAGGATTTTTACGAGCGCCAGGTCGCGCGCATCTTCACCAAGTACCAGGCCCTCCTGAAGCAGAACAACGCCCTCGACTTCGACGATCTTTTACTCAGGACCACCGACGTTCTCCGCGATCACCCCGACATCCTCCGCGAGCTCCAGGACCGCTTCCAGTACATCCTCATCGATGAGTACCAGGATACCAACCACGCCCAGTACATCCTCGCCCACGCCCTCGCCCAGCGGCACAAGAACATCTGCGTCGTCGGCGACCCCGACCAATCCATCTACGCCTGGCGCGGCGCCGACATCAAGAACATTTTGGAGTTCGAGCGCGACTATCCCGACGCCACCGTCGTGCGCCTCGAGCAGAACTACCGCTCCACCAAAACGATCCTCGAGATCGCCAGCAAGCTGATCTCCAGCAACACCCAGCGCAAAGACAAATCCCTCTGGACCGAGAACAGCCAGGGCGAGCCGGCCACCGTTATCCTCGCCCAGGACGAGCACGATGAAGCGCAGCAGGTGACCAAGATCCTCCAGGACCTGCACGAGAAGCAAAAGGTCGACTGGAACCAGATGGCGATCTTCTACCGCATGAACGCCCTGTCGCGCGTGATGGAAGACGCCCTCCGCCGCGCCAGCGTCCCCTACCAGATCGCCCGCGGCGTCGAGTTCTACAACCGCCGCGAGATCAAGGACACCCTCGCCTATCTGCGCGTCATCGCCAACCCCGACGACGAAGTCTCGCTGGCGAGAATCATCAACGTCCCCACCCGAGGCATCGGCGACTCGACGGTGAAACAACTCCAGGCCCGAGCCGTCGCCACCGGCACCTCCCTCTGGGGTGCCCTCCAGCAGGCGAACCAGGTCCAAGGCCTCTCCACCCGCGCCCTCAACTCGATCAAAACCTTCATCACCCTCATCAACACCTGGCGCGCCAAGGTGTCTCCTCCCTCTTCACCCTCTCCCGGTAGTCCGGGAGAGGGCAGGGTGAGGGCCCTTCCAGAACAACCAACCAGCTCCACATCGCCAAGGGATCCACTCCCTCTCCCGTACCCGGGCGCGGGCGAGGGCGCAGGCCTGCCCTTCGACTCATCGCTCATCCCTCATCCCTCATCACTCTCTTCCCCTCCCCCCTCCATCCGCGACCTCATGGAAGATGTCGTAGTCAAATCCGGCATGGAAGCCGCCCTGCGCAAAGAAGACCCCGGCGGCGAAGCCGAGAACCGCCCGCTCGACAACGTCAACGAACTGATCTCGAGCGCCGCCGAGTTCGACGAGGAGAATCCCGAAGGCACCCTCGACGACTACCTCAGCGCCGTCTCCCTCGTCTCGGATGCCGACCACCTTAAAGGCGCCGGCGGCGCGATCACCCTCATGACCCTCCACGCCGCCAAGGGTCTGGAATTTCCCATCGTCGCCATGATCGGCCTGGAGGAAGGCGTCCTCCCCCACGCCCGCAGCCGCGGCAATCTGTACGAGCTCGAAGAAGAACGCCGCCTCTGCTTCGTCGGCATCACCCGCGCCGAGCAAAAGCTCATCATGACCAAAGCCAACTACCGAACCATCCGCGGCCTGCGCGAGCGCACGATCACCAGCCCCTTCCTCACCGAGCTCCCGCAGGACAGACTCGAGATCATCGACCGCACCGGCCTCGACGATTTTACGGACACCCGCAGCCAGTACCGCGAGAAACTGGAAACCGAAGCCGACCGCCTCGCCACCCAGTTCGCCAAGGGCCAACTCGTCCGCCACCCCACCTTCGGCCTGGGCCGAATCGCCGACCTCTCCAACATGGGACAGCAGACGCGCGCCGTCGTCGACTTCAACGCCGCGGGACGAAAGACGCTGATCCTCCAGTACGCGCGGTTGGAGCCCGTTCCCTAGAGGTTCACCAGGACTTCATCTACGATCTATAGAACGTCTATCCTTCCCGTACCGAGGTCGTTCTACGTCCAAAGGAATGAAGATCCTGATCCTCGTTCTGCTGCTCATCCTGTCTTCGTCCATCTTCAGTGCTTTGGAGAAGACTGGCTCAGCCCAGGCGGAGACCTTCTTCGCGTTCACCACCGTTGAATTACTTGTCGCAATCGTTGTGGTAGCACTCTCACGTGGCGAATCGCGCCGAAGGTGACGTGCTGCGGTGCAGCGTGCGGCTGTGCACCCGGTCTTCCCCGAACCAGAAGGAGTGTAGGGGAGCGGCGTTACACCTCGAAAGCCGCTGATGTTCCGCTTACCATCGCCTCATGCACCACGTCCCCGACGAGATCAAGAACACCATCGGCAAAGCTCTGGGCAAAATTCCCTCCGGCGTCTACATCGTCACTGCCGAACATGGAGGAAAAGCGACGGCCATGCTCGCCAGCTGGGTGCAGCAGGCCGCATTTGCCCCTCCCGCCATCACCATCGCCATCGCCCCGGACCGCCCCATCGCGCAGCTCATCGCGCAGTCGAAAAAGTTCGCTGTCTCCATCACTCCCGAAACCGACACGACGCTAATGAAGCGCTTCGCCCGCGGCCTGAAACCGGATGAAGATCCCTTCGCCGGCTTAAGCACCCTCACCACCCCCTCTGGACAACGCTTCTTCGCCGACGCCCTCGCCTGGCTCGATTGCCGCCTCCTCCAAACCTGCACGTTTGGCGGCGACCACCAGCTGATCATTGCGGAAGTCACGTCCGGAGCGCTGCTTGGGGAAGGGAAGTCCTTCGCACATCAGCGCGGCAATGGGTTCCACTACTAATGCTTCGCTACCAGCTCCCGAGATCATTGATGACGTGCGGTCACTGGCGACGGGATACACTAAAACCTCTTTCATCAATAGCGCTGTCTCTTGCACATCAATCTAAGTCCAACACAAACGCCTGATCACACCTCCGCGCCAGATGCTGCGCCACGAATGGCTGAAACCCGTACTTCGTATAAAGCTTGATCGCTTCCTTCAGCACCCCCGCCGTCTCGAGCGTGAGGCGTTTGTAGCCCATCTCTTTCGCGCTTTTCACCGCGTGATCCAGCAGCTTCTTCCCCAGCCCCTTGCCACGGGAATCTTTGCGCAGGTACATCTTCCGCAGCTCGATGCAGTGCGTATCGACGGGATACAGCCCGACGCACCCGACGATCTCGCCGGCCTCGTTTTCCAGCACATCGAACCTTCCACCGCGGCCCTTGTAGTGGTAATCGAGATCGGCAAGATCCTTATCGGTGCCGCACGGCTCGTGCGTGAGGCCGTACTCTTGCAGCACGGTGCTCATCAGGGAAGCCACGGCCTCGCGATCGTCGTTGGTCGCCGGGCGAAGTTGTGCGGTGGATGCGGTTCGACTCATGCCCAGGATTGTACCAACCTCCACGCCCCCCGATCAGGTTCGACCGACGAAGCAACAGATCGCAAGCTGCGTCAATAAAACCATTCCCGATATCATCGCGCCGGAGCTGAAGATCCTCTTCAGCGGGATCAATCCGAGCCTTTACTCCGCGTGCGTCGGCCACCACTTCGCCCGCCCGGGTAATCGCTTTTGGCCCACGCTACACGCCGCTGGCTTCACCCCCCGCCGCTTCTCCCCGTTTGAAGATGCGACGCTGGTGGATTTGGGTTACGGCCTGACCAACATCGTGCCGCGCGCCACCGCCGCCGCCGATGATCTCGACGCAAGCGAGTACGCCCCCGCCGCCGAATTGCTTATCCGGAAGCTCAAGAAGTACCAGCCCAAGTACCTTGCGATCCTGGGATTGGGCGCCTACCGCCTGGCTTTTGATCGACCCAAAGCCAGCCTGGGCCCGCAACCCGAGCTCATTGGCAGAACCCGCATCTGGATCCTGCCGAACCCGTCAGGGCTCAACGCGCACTACCAATTGCCGGACCTGGCCAGAATCTACCGGCTTCTGCGCAAGGCCGCGGAGGCGGCGTGAAGCGCGAGACTTCTATGGTGCAGAGCGGGTCGTCGCTCCACCCGCTTCATCCACCTCCAGAAAGATCAGGTGCTGCCAAGGCAGCCCCTCGAACTCGCGCGCGATCTTGAACCCATTGGCCGTCCACTCCTTCACGATCTGCTGCCGCGTCATCTTGTGCAGCGGCTTGATCGGCACATTCGGATCCTCGCCCCGAAACTCCACCAGCGCCACCCGCCCGCCCTTCTTCAAACTGTGCCGCACATGCGCCAGCACCTCCGCCGGCTTCGACAGCTCGTGATACACATCCACCATCAGAACCAGATCAATCGAATTCTCCACCAGCTTGGGATCGTCCTCGCCCCCAAGCACCGGGTCGACATTGCTGACCTTCTCCGCCTCGGCGCGCTTTCGGAGCATGTCCAGCATCTCCTGCTGAATATCGACGCCGATGACCTTCCCTTCCGGCCCCACCATTTGCGCCAGCTTGAGCGTATAGAACCCATTGCCGCAGCCGAGGTCGCAGATGGTTTGCCCCTTCTTTACGTCGAGCTCTTTCAGCAGCGTCTTGCAGTCCTCCTCGCGCTGGCGTGATTCCCGGGTGAGCCATTCCGCGCCGGTGTAGTGCATCGTTTGTGCGATCTCGCGCCCCATGTACGAGCCGGGCGCATCGCGAGTGGTCTGCGCCACGAGCGAGCCGGTGATACAAAGGGCCGCGACGAGTCCAATCAAACGCCTTTTCATAACATGTGATCTTAGCAGAGCCGGCCCGCGACGGATGCGGTACAGTGTGCACGTGATATCCCGCCTCACCTGCGTCATCTTCGCGATCTTGCCCGGATTTGCCGCCACCACCAAACCCACGTTACCTCCGCCACCGCCAGGCGTACGGATCGTTCAGGACGTTACGTATCTCCAGCCCACTCGTCACGAGAAGCTCGACCTTTACCTCCCCGCCACACAAACCGCCCCCTCTCCCGCCGTGGCGATTATCCACGGCGGTGGCTGGATCGCGGGCGACAAAGCCTCATCACGCGAGTTTAACATCGGCACCACCCTGGCCACCCACGGCTACGTCGCCGCCAGCATCAACTACAAGCTGGGCAAGCAGCTCTTCCCGCAAAACCTCTTCGACTGCAAAAATGCCGTCCGCTTTCTCCGCGCCGGCGCGAAGGAATACCAGATCGACCCAGGGAAGATCGCCGTCATCGGCGGCTCCGCTGGCGGTCACCTGGCGCTGATGGTCGCCTACACCGCTGGTGAGCCCGCACTAGAACCTTCCGATGGCCTCTACCCCAACATCGCGAGCGACGTCCGATGCGTCATCGACATGTACGGCGTCACGGATCTCTTTACGATCCGCAAAAACGATGAGCAGGGAAAACCTGCCGGCCCCTCGAAGCTCCCGTTCAATGTCGTCACCGGCACAGCGACCGATAGCCGGCAGCTTTGGGAGCAAGCGTCGCCCGTGTTCCACATCACGCCAAAGACGCCGCCCACGCTGATCCTGCAAGGTGATGCCGACACGACGGTGAACTTCGAGCAGTCGACCGAGCTCGCGGAGAAGCTAAAGGCGGCGGACGTGCCGCACGAGCTCATCATGCTTCAACATATCGGCCACACGTTTGATCTGGAGAAGTGGAACAGGAAGAAGCTCCCGCGCGACCTGCGGCCGATCCTTCTCGAGTTTCTGGAGAAGCACTTGAAGGATCGTTGAGCCTGCTCAATTCGGTCATATTCACCCCCGCGACAGAACGCCACAGATCGTGAAAAACGCATCGGTCACGACTAAAGTAGTACGTCTGGTGTCCCTCATGCCAAACCGCCTCTTCCTGGTCCTCGCTCTCGTTGTCGCCGCGCTCGGCTGCGACCGCAATGAATCCATTTCGTTCTCACAGGCGCCCAAGGAGGCCGCCCCCGCGACACGACCCGTCGCCATGGCGCCTGTCACTTCCAGCACGGCGCCGCTCTCGTGGAGAGTGCCTGCCGGGTGGAAAGAGCAGCAATCGTCGCAGCAGATGCGCTTCGCAACCTTCGTGGTGAACGAAGGCAATCCGCCGGTGGAGTTCACGGTGATCCCGCTGGGCGCGGAAGCGGGCGAGCTGTTGCCCAACCTCAACCGCTGGGAAGGGCAGCTTGGTTTGCCGTCATCGTCAAAAGAGCAGGCGGATAAGATCGTGAAGCACACCCACATCAATGGCCTCCACGCCGACGTCGTCGACTTGACGAGCGCCGATAGCGCCAGCCCGCGCCAGCGCATGCTCGCGGCGATCATCCCCCACGCCGGCCGCGTGTGGTTCTTCAAGATGGTCGGCCCGGAACCGATCGTCTCGGCTCAGAAGCAGAACTTTGACGCGTTCATGAACTCGCTGACGCCGGGACCGGGTGGAGACTCGGGCAGTATTGTCGCGGCTCCGGCGCCGTCCGCCGGAGCATCACAGCAGCCGGGCATGCAGGGCGAGGCGTTCATTAAGCCCACCAGCAGCAACACGATCAAGAATTACACGGCCCCGGAGGATTGGCGGAAGCTGGACGCCAAGCCGCCGCGGGTGATCGCGTTCGATATCGGTCCCGCCGAGGCCAAAGCCGAACTGGTTGTCACCAAGTTCGCGAAAGGCAACGCCGGGCCATTCCTGGAAAACGTCAATCGCTGGCGCGGGCAGATCGGACTTGGGCCCGTGAGCGATCCCAACGCGCTGGCGATGCAGGATGCAGCCGTCGGCAGCACACGGGGCGTGATCCTCGACTTCCACAACCCGGATGCGTCGCCCCCGAAGCGGATGCTTGTCTGTCTTGCCAGCCACGCCGACGAGTTCTGGTTCTTCAAGCTCACCGGTCCTGCCGACCTCGTTGACAAGCAGCGCGAGCCGTTCGTGGCGTTCCTTAAATCCGTGGAGTTTGCTCAGTGAGTTCAACACCCTCCACCACCATTCCCAAGGCCCTGACGCCGCCGACCGCGAGTCCAGCGACCCCATCGCGTGATGCAGCGGCCCGCCGCGCCCATCACGCACAATCGACCTTCAAGCAGCTCCTCGCGCCCCTCGCCTCGCTGCGTCTCACCGTCGTTCTGATCGTCCTCTCAATGATCCTGATCTACGCCGGCACGTGGGCTCAGGTGGATACCGGCATCTGGCAAGTCCAGAAGCAGTACTTCCACTCGCTCTTCTGCTGGATCCCTTTCAAAACGTTTTTCTTCCGCAACACCCCTGCGGCCCGGATTCCTGGCGGATTTCCAATGCTCGGCGGCTATTCGCTGGGCCTGCTGCTCCTGCTCAACCTGCTCGCTGCGCACGCGCTTCGCTTCAAGGCGCGATGGTGGGATCTGCTCCTGCTCCCTGCGCTGGCGCTCACTTACACCTTTGCCCTGTCCATCGCCCCGACTGGTGTGTATACCCTCCTCGCCACCTTCCTCGTCGCGCCGCTTCCGCTCATCCTGGTTCTCGTTCCGCTGCACCGCAAACGCAGCGGGGTGATCCTCATCCATCTCGGCCTGATCCTCCTTCTCGTCGGGGAAGGCATCACCAGCGCATTCCAGGTGGAGAGCCAGATGACCATCGAGGTTGGCCAAACCGCCACCTACTCGCAGGACATCCGAACCGCGGAGCTTGCGATCGTCGATACCTCCCCCGCCGACCATGACGACGTCGCGCTGATCCCCTACTCCATGCTCAAGACCGGCGCGACGATCCGCCACCCCGCGCTGCCTGTCGACATTAAGGTCGAGCAGTTCTTCCCCAACGCCGACATCCTCGGGCCGATGCAGGCCGGCGAGCGCAAAGACGCTCGCGCGACGGCCGGCATGGGCGTTGGTGTGACGCTCGTCGAGATTCCCCAATCCGCCGCCACCGAATCCGGCGTTGACATTCCCTCAGCGTACCTCACCCTCTCGACATCCCAATCCAACCTCGGCACCTATCTTGTCAGCACGGCCGCCAAGCCCTCGCGCCAGCCGATCTTCCCGCCGCAGGAATTCGAGGTGAACGGCAAGCGCTATACCGTCCAGCTCCGCTTTAAGCGCCTGTACAAGCCGTACAAAATGGAGCTGACCGACTTCCGCTTCGACCGCTATCCCGGTACCAGCATCGCCAAGGACTTCTCCAGCTTCATCCGACTGATCGACCCGCGCCATAATCTCGATCGCCCGGTGCGCATCTGGATGAACAACCCGCTCCGCTACGAGGGCGAAACCTTCTTCCAAGCCGACTGGAACCACGAAACTGAACGCGGGACGGTCCTCCAGGTGGTGAGCAACCCGGGCTGGACGCTGCCGTACATCGCCTGCGCGGTGGGCGGGATGGGCTTGGTCATCCACTTCGCGCTGACGCTGTTCAACTTCCTGCGCAAGCGCACGAAAGTTCAGACCGCGCAGCCGGTTCGGGATCGGAAGGGGAAACCTGAAACGTCGGCTCCGCTGTTCTCGCGTCCGACGTTCCTGTTCCCACTCGGCGCGACCGCCTTCTGCGCGTGGATGGTCCTGGGTCACATCCGCCCGCGCCCACAGCAAACGCCGTTCAATCTCGATGCGTTTGGCCAGATCCCGATCAGCTACGAGGGTCGAATCCAACCCATTGACTCGGTCGCGCGCAACAGCATGAAGGTCCTGCTCAACCGGGAATCCTTCACCAACGATGCCGGCAAGACGACGCCCGCGATCCAGTGGCTCATCGATCTCTGGGCTCATCGCGAGCAGGCGGCGAAGCGTGATGTTTTTCGAATCGATTTCCCCGAGCTGCTCGATTTCCTGAGCCTCAAGCCCAAGCCGCGCAATACGTTCGCCGCCATCACCGGCATCGGACCCAGCCCCTACCGCTTCTCACTCGATGAGATGACGCCGAGCGATTCCAAGCTCCAGGAACAGATGCAGAAGCTGGATCCGGAAAACGACAAGAACGACACGCTGTTCCAGCGCCGCATTCGCGAGGTGGCCAATAAGCGAATGCTCTACCACAACCTCGGCAGCATCGAAACGCTCCACCTTGTCCCCCCCGCCAGCGAGACGCGGGTACAGGAATGGAAGCCGATCGCGGAGGTCCTGGGCCAGGTGAAGTCAGAAGCCGAGCTCCCGCCGGACCTGCGCCAACTCGCGACCATCCTCGATCACTACGCAAAGGAGCAACCGACGGAGTTCAACGCCGCTGTTGTGTCCTATCTCCGATCGCTCGAGTCCAGGCTCCCCCACCAGCTTGCGAAGGTAAGGTACGAGCACTTCTTCAACCGCTTTGACCCGATCACGAACGCGCTGGTGCTGTACATCATCGTCTTCATCCTCATCGCGCTTTCGTGGGCGGCGTGGTCGCAACCGTTCCGCTACGCCGCATACGGCGTCCTTGCCCTGGCGCTCCTGCTGCACACCTTCGGGCTGATCTCTCGCATCTATATCTCCGGTCGTCCGCCCGTCACCAACCTGGCATCCAGCGCGATCTTCATCGCGTGGGGCGCCGTCATCCTGTCTCTTGGCCTGGAGTTCGTCTACCGCAACACCATGGGCAGCGCGACGGCTTCGCTGCTGGGGTTCATCTCGCTGCTCATCGCGGATCGCCTGGCGCTGTCCGGCGACACGATGAAAGTGCTGCAAGCCGTCCTCGACACCAACTTCTGGCTCGCCACCCACGTGATCATGATCACGCTGGGATACGCGGCGACGTTTCTGGCCGGCGTCCTGGGGATCGCGTACGTGGTTGCCTCGTTCTTCTCCAGGTCGCCTGCTGCCAGCATCGCCAGAACAAAAACGCCTTCCGCCCAGGCAACTGAGGTGGCGCAGCCTTCATTCACTGCCGATCTCCCGCGCATGATCTACGGCATCACGTGCTTTGCCATCCTCTTCAGCTTCATCGGCACCGTCCTGGGCGGCATCTGGGCTGACCAGTCGTGGGGCCGATTCTGGGGGTGGGATCCAAAGGAAAACGGCGCGGTGCTGATCGTGCTGGCCAACGCGCTCCTGCTGCACGCGCGGTGGGCCGGTCTGGTCAAAGCCCGGGGCATCGCTTGTCTTGCCATCTTCGGCAACATCGTCACCGCGTGGAGCTGGTTCGGCGTTAACATGCTCAACGTCGGCCTGCACTCCTACGGCTTCATGGAATCCGCGCTCATGTGGCTGCTGATCTTCGTCATCAGCCAGGTGGCGCTCATCGTTGCGGCGAACCTCGCCTTGCCCTCGGCACCGAAGGCCGGCCCTGCGATCGCATAGCCGCTCAGCGTGAGACGGCTCGCTTCACGCGCTCCACGGCCGGCGGGATCACCTCGGCGATGCCCGCCCAGCTTCTGAGCGTCGCGGCTTTGTCATACGGCGTCTGTCCCTGGTTCACCAGCACGAGCCGCGCGCCTGAACGCAGCGCGATCCCCACGAGTGACGCCGCGGGCTCAACCATCAAGCTCGAACCCAGCGCCAGCATCAGATCACACCCCTGCGCATGATGCGCCGCCAGCCGCATTTCTTTCTCCGGCATCGGATCGCCGAAGTTGACGACAGAAGAAATCAATCGCCCGGCGCACTTCGGACAGTTGGGCTGTCCCGGGACTGGCGTCTGCGTGCGATAGCCGGGGCCGAAGCGAGAGCGGTCCCACCCTACTTCAGCTAGGGGATATTGCCCGTCGCAGTTCATGCAGCGCACGAGCTGACCATTGCCGTGGAGTTCTGCGATGAGCTCTGAACGGATGCCGGAGGCGCGGTGGAGGTTATCTGTGTTCTGAGTGATCAGAAACTTGAGCTTCGCGATGTTCTGGAGCTCGACGAGCGCGAGGTGCGATGCGTTGGGACGCACTTGATCCGGTCTGACTTTCCACTGGGGCGGGGGAAGCCCTTTATCGCGGCGGGTCCAGGCGCCGTTGGGTCCGCGGAAATCGGGAATGCCGGAATCCGTGCTGATCCCGGCTCCGGTGAAGGCGGCCAAATGCTCGCTCTCCGCAAGCCACTGCGCCACCGTCTCGATCTGCTTCTCAACCGCTGCAACGTCACTCATCCCGGATCGTTGGATGCCGATCAAGAGAGGTCAACGAAGTTCATCCGTGTTCAGCGGCGATCACGAAAGCTCGTGAGCGCCCACATCCGCCGTCCCACTCTTGGGCACCGGATTGCCGTAGTAATCGACGGTCGCGGTGGAGTAGCCGGTCCACGGCTCCGGCAGATCCAGCGCCGCATTGATCAGCGGCGAACCCGGCATGAGTTGGTACTGCGTGAGCGTTGCCAGGGCGTTTCCGCTGAGGATCATGCCACCGGTGCCGGGGGCGGTAAGGAGCGGATCGACCGTGAACGCGGTGCCGACGTTGTTGAGGGTTTCGGGACCGACCGCTTGCCAATTGGCGACAGAATCAAAGAACTGGTTTTGCCAGACGATGCTGATGGGATCGCCCATGGTGTAGTAGGCGTTGCCGTTGATCTGCGCGGGCGATGAGCCAGGGATGGCGTTGACGAGATGGGCGCCGCCGGTGGCGATGAAGATGTTGTTGCGGATCGAGACGCCTTGACCGGCGCCGATGATGCGGAGCGCGGAGGTGCTGCTGCCTTGCGTGGGCGAAACGAAGACGGTGTTGTGCTCCATGACGACGTTGGTGAGCGACTCGCCGCCGGCGAGGGTAAGGCCGCCGTAGTCGAACTTGCGCGCGTCGTTCTGGGAGATGTTGTAGCGGATGATGTTGTTGCCCGCGGGGCGAAACCCGTTGAACTGCACGGCCAGGTATCCAGGCCCGTCATTATCGTGCGAATAGTTGTATTGAATCACGGAGTTGGTGGTGCCGCCGTCGAGGTCGAAGCCGCCGCCGTCTTTTCCGCTGGTGTCAGAGGCATGGTTGTCGAAGGCTTCGTTGTACTGGATGTTGATGCGGTTGGAGTCGAAGGTCCAGATGCCGACCGGCCCGCCGTCAGTGTTTTCCTGGTACTTGCCGTTGGAATAGACGATGTTGCGTTCGACGGTAGCGCCGTCCGTATCGACGATCTGGATGCCGGAACCGGTGTTGGTTCCTTTGTCTGGAATCCCGGTGTTGTTGGAGACACGGTTCTTGGCGATCGTGATGTTTGAGTGCGAGAAGGCGGTGGAGGCGATGTCAAACGGGCCGGAGACGATGATCCCCACATCGCCGTTCCAGCGGGCGACGGAGTTGGTGATCTTGACGTTGTTGAACCCGGCCTTGGCGTTGTTGCCCCAGACGCGGATGCCGCCCCAGCGGAAGCTTTTGGCTTCGACGGCGTTAAGGGTGATATTGGATAGCTTCGCGTTGCCGGGGAGCGTGTTGACCACTTCGAAGCCGACGCCCGCAGACGAGCCCTGACCGGTGATGCCGTTCCAGGTGCCGACGGTGGCAATGTTGGTGACGGCAATGTTGCCGGCATTGACGATAGAGAGCGCGTTGCCATCACCGCCGGAGATGCGTGCGGGCTTTGGTTTTTTGCCGTACGTTGAAATGAGCAGCGGCGACTTGGTCGATCCGGAGTCTTCGGAACTGAGGATCAAGCCGTTCGGAAGCGATCGCAGGGAGACATCGTCCACATACAGAATCGATTCATCCGCGCTCTTCACCGCAAAGACCTGAGCCCGAGCGAAACCCGCCGGCGGAATGACCGCCATCTTCGACTGCGCCCAGGTCGTGTTGCGGATGCCGCGATAGTACGTGCCCATCTTCTTGTTGTTGGCATCGTAGAAGGTGATGCCGACCTGGCACGTGCCGGTGGAGGTTTGCGTGCGGCGGGTCCAGAATGAAAGCTCGTAGGTCTGGTTGGAGTTGAGCAGGGATGTCACATTCTGCCCCCTGCCGCCGGTATCTTTGCCGATCGCGAGCGAGCCGGTGCCGGTGTGGACAAGCGAGGGATCGTTCGTGACGACGGAGTTGGCGGCATCGGTGCCGAGGGTATCGGTCCAGCCGGAGGAGAGGTCGAGTTCGAAGTCGCCGTTGGTCATGACGTTGGCGCCTTGCCCTCCCTGCGCGCGGAAGACACCGCCGGCGAGGAGCAGGAGCTTGTCGCCGGAGTTGAAGTTCTGGCGATTGGCGCGATCGAGGGTTCGCCAGGCGGCGGCGGGAGATTTGCCCGAGGCGGCGTCATTGCCGGTGGGGCTCAGGTAAAACGTGGCGGCTAGAAGCTGTCGCGGTTCCAGCGGCTCGGCAACAGCGCGCCCGAGGCTTCGGCGCCGGTTGGTTTTGTTCTGCGTGTTAGGACGGACCTTCCAGGCACAAACCCCTTCTGCGAACAACATCAGACGGCTCCCTTGCATGCGATTGAAGTCAGCCCGGCAAAACGGAAGCGGACTGTGACATTCAAGCTATCTGATGATAAGGGTGGGTGTAACGGGAGAAACTTTACGGGAAAAGTGGCTTGGGCTGCCGAAAAAGCTGATGTTTTTGCGCCACACGATGTTGTCCACAAGCCGGTTGTGGAAATCTCGTGCGTAACCTGAGCGATAGCGCCCTCTGCCGCCAAGGCTCGCGGACAACTGGTTACAGTGAGGCCTCCCCAGCACCCGCAAAAGTCCTCGACGAACGCCCTGCGTTAGGGTAGTGTTCGCAGCAGGGAAACGTTGTGCGCGGAAGGAGTCGCCCGTGAGTCAGCTTGTCGATTCCATCAAGAGTCAGTTCGATCGCCTGCCCCCCCACTCCATCGAAGCTGAGATGTGCCTGCTCGCGGCGATGATGTTGGACAAGGACATGATCGGCGAGGTCGTGCAGATCGTCGAGCGGGACGCCTTCTTCCAGGCGGATCACCAGATCATTTTTGACATCCTGCTGAAGCTTTACGAGCAGAACCGACCGATCGATGCGGTGCTGGTTCGCGAAGAGCTGCTCAAGCGCCAGCTCCTCGAAGAAGTCGGTGGCGTGCAATACCTGGCAGCCATCTTGAACTCGGTCCCCTCAGCCGCCCACGGCAAGCATTACGCCGGCATCGTCCGGGAAAAATTCCTCCTGCGCCAGCTCATCGCCGCCAGCGACGACATTCTCCGCAGCGCCTACTCCCCCCACGAGCAGGCCGATCTCGTTCTCGATAAAGCGGAAAAGAAGATCTTCGAGATCGCCCAGCGAAAGATCAGTGGCGCCATGACTCCCATGGAGGATGTCCTTCATGAAGTCTTCGAGATGATCGAAAACCGCGGCCAGCGCGGCCTGGAAACCGGCTTCTTCGAACTCGACGACATGATGAACGGGCTTCAGAGCGGGGAGATGGTGATCATCGCCGCGCGGCCGAGTATGGGTAAAACCGCCTTCGCCATGAACGTGATCGAGCACGTTGCCGCGGATTCGATGATGCCTTGCGCCGTGTTCTCGCTGGAAATGTCCAAGCAGCAGCTCGCGCAGCGTATGTTGTGTTCGCGCGGGCAGATTGATGCTCATAAGCTGCGCAAGGGGATGCTTCAGTCACATGAGTATGCCCATCTGGCGAATGTCGTAGGCGAGCTGGCGAAGGCGCCAATCTGGGTCGACGACTCGCCAGGACTCACGCCATTGGAGCTTCGAGCAAAGGCGCGACGGTTAAAGCTTCAGCATGACGTCAAGTGCATCATGATCGACTACATGCAGCTCATGGACAATCCGGGACCGGACTCGCGGCAGCAGCAGATCAGCGAGATTTCTCGCGGGATCAAGGCTGTTGCTCGCGAGCTTTCAATTCCAGTCTTAGCGCTGTCGCAGTTGAACCGTGCATCAGAGGGTCGCGATGGGCATCGGCCGCGGATGAGCGATCTTCGCGAGTCGGGATCGATCGAGCAGGATGCGGACGTGATCATGCTGCTGCATCGCGAGGACTATTACCGGATGAGCGAGCCCGATTTTCAGCCGGACAATATCGCGGAAGTCATCATCGCCAAGCAGCGAAACGGGCCGACGGGGACGGTAAAGCTGACGTTCTTGAATAAGGCGACGCGCTTCGAGAATCTCGCGACGCAGGCGGATCCGTTCTAGAATCGAACCACTAGACCGTCTGGTCTTGGCCGGATTCTTCGAGATCGATTGGGGTGCCGGCCTGGGATTCGTCGATTTGGAAGTCGAAGGCGGAGCCTTCATTGGCTTCCAGGGCTTCCATCGGATCGAATTCGCCCGCGGTGAGAGATTCTTCCGCCGCCCCACCACCGCCGCCATTCATGCTGCCGCTGGCGGATTCGCTTGGCGATGCTTGCTCGCGCTCCGCGGCGATGCTCTGCACCGTTACCGGCGTGAGCTCATCGTCGGCAGGATGTCCATCCACTTGGAGCACGAAGACGACGGGGCCCACTTGCAGCGTGTCGCCGGGCGAGAGCTCGGATTGTTGAACGCGCTCCCCGTTGCGGAAGGTGCCGTTGGAACTGCCCAGGTCCTCGCAGCGGATGGTCTCGCCGTCGACGATGACGCGGCAATGTTTGCGGGATACATCGCCGAGGGGGATGCGCAGGTCGCAATCTTCGCGACGGCCGATAACGGTGATATCCCGTGTGACCGAGAAGCTCCGGCGCTGGCCGTCTGCTCGGAACATGACCATAACTAAACGCATGCCGCTGCCTCGAAATGATTCGTCCAGTCGCCTGCGACTGTATCGACTATGCGCCGCCCGCCGATCATGAGGTGCACAACGACTAGAGCACCCGAATCCGTGGGGGCGACTGTGGAAACTCTTAAGCTCTAAGATACACCAGTTGAGACGAAAATGCGCACCTGATGCCCGATAACGCTAACGACCTTCGTCCGTTTCTTCAAGAACTTTACTGCCAAGGATTTAGTCGTCTTTCCGCCGGATTTGCCGCCCCCTGATCAGGTGTTATGTTTCAACTCCACCCCGCCAGGGTGCACAGGGGCTAAACCAGCGTCACAAGCGAGCCGACGAAACAAGCTGAGGGAGAATCTGCGCCCATCGTGCGGAAACGTTCTCCATGGCTGAGGTCGTCTGTCCTATTGGGAGAGCTTGTGCTGTTGTCCCGTTTTCGCAAGATCATGCATTCACTTCGTTCCGCCACTGCCCCGGTGATTGAGTCGCTGGAGCAGCGTTCCTTGTTTTCGGCCGCGACCATTCAGCCGCTCCCGTACGTGCTGGACTTCTCCAGCGATCGCGGCGAAGTGGTCGACAAGGACGGACAGGGAACCGGATTCACCCGCGTGCAGGCGAACAAACTGGGAAATGAGTATCAGGCCGGGCTGATCGATCTCGACACGGCCGCCGGGGTGCTCAAGCTCACGACGACCGGCACCAGCTCCGCCGGCTCGTATTGGAACCAGGACAATACGCTCGTCAACCTGCTCGAGACGCAGTTCAACGGAACGACCAGCGGGTTCAAAATAACCACGCGACTCGTTGGTCCCCTCGGCTACATCGCCGCCCCCAGCGAGCAAGGAGGCATCTCGTTCGGGCCAGACCAGGACAATTACGTCAAGCTCGTTGCGGTCTCTTCGCCTGATGGGCAGTACATTCAGTTCCAGGACGAAACCGACGGCGCCAATCACCAGCTCAACAATGTGCTGGTTAACGTCGGGTCGTTCAGCGCCATCTCGACGCTGGACCTGCAATTGGTTGGCGATGCCGGCGCGGGCACCGTTACCGCTTACTACTCGATCAATAATCAGGGGTATCAGCAGATTGCGAACGTATTTTACGTGCCCAGCGCGAACAAGAGCGCGTTCTTCAACGCGGCGTCCCGCGCGGGGATCGTCGCCTGCGCGAAGAATGATCTGGCGCCCATCACGGTGACTTTCGATAGCTTCCGCATCGACGCCGGCAGTGCGATCGTCAATCACCCCACGATCACGCGTACGCGTCCGGCGAACGGTTCTACCGGCCTTGCGCGCAACAGCTTCGTTGCCGCGGACGTTAACCTGACCAGCTCTGGCATCGATCCCGACACCGTGAACTTCGCGACGGTGAAGCTGTATCGCACGAGCGACCACGCGGCGGTGGGTGGCGTGCTGAATACCAGCGGCGCGGGCGATGCGCTGGTCTTTACGCCGGGCGGGTTGCTGGACGCAAACACTTCCTACACGTTTGAAGTGACCAGCGGCTTGAAGGACATGAACGGCGTGAGCTTTGTGCCGTTCAGCAGCACCTTCACGACGGGGACGGCGGGACCGGAAACGGATCCGTCGATCGCGTTCGACAAGGTGAACCTGGCGAACACCAGCGGGTACGTGTACACCGCGGTGCAGGTCGGACCAGATGGGAAGCTGTATGCGGCGACGGACCAGGGTTTGATTCGGCGGTGGTCGACCAACGGCGACGGCACGCTGGGCTCCGTGCAGGACATCAGTTCACTGACCAACGCAGAGGGCGCGCCGCGGCTGATCACAGGATTTGCGTTCGATCCGGCGTCGACGTCGTCGAACGTGATTCTTTGGGTCACGCACAACCAGGCGGTCTACTACAACGCGGATGACTGGACAGGGAAGATTTCGAAGCTGTCGGGGGCGAACCTGGGGACGGTGACGCCGGTGATCGTGGGATTGCCGCGATCGGTTCGCGATCACCTCACCAATCAGCCGGTCTTCGGGCCGGATGGCGCGCTGTACTTTGCCCAAGGTGCGATGACGGCGATGGGCGCACCGGATGCGGGTTGGGGCTACCGCAGCGAGCATTTGCTCTCTGCGGCGGTACTGCGGCTGGACCTCACCAAGCTCACGAGCCTGCCGCTGAACGTGAAGACGGAAGACGGCGGGACGTACAACCCTTACGCGGCCAACGCGCCGCTGACGCTTTACGCGACCGGCGTCCGCAATGCGTATGACCTGGTCTGGGCGAGCAACGGGCATCTCTATGCGGCGACGAATGGGTCCGCCGCTGGTGGAAGCACGCCGGCGGGTCCGAACAACAGTCCCCCGGCGCTGACCAGCGTTCAGCAGACGCAGCCGGACTTTCTCTTCGACATCGTCAAGGGCGGGTACTACGGTGCGCCCAATCCGACGCGCGGCGAGTATGTGATGAACGGCGGCAATCCGACCGCAGCCGCCGACTTCGCAGAAGTCTCCGCGTATCCGGTCGGAACGCTGCCTGACCCGAACTATCGCGGCGCCGCGTACATCTTTGGGTTGAACTACTCGCCCAACGGATTCATTCAGTACAAGGGCAGCGCCTTTGGCGGAAAGCTCACCGGCACGCTGATGGTCACGGAATACTCCGGTGGCGACGACGTCATCGTGCTGACGCCGGGCGCGGACGGAACGATCACAAAGGCGCAGACGGGAATCTCGGGCCTGACGTATTTCGTGGACCCGCTCGACATCGCCCAAGACACGCGCAACGGAAACCTGTACGTCGCCGAATACGGCGGGCAAACGATCACGCTGCTCTCGCCGGTCGTCGAGGGCGGGCATGCGTTCATGAGCGCGAACGGTCTGTACTTCAATGATCCGGCGAACATCAGCGGCTCGTCGCAGCCGCAGAAGGTGACGATCAGCAATACCGGCACCAGCACACTGGCGCTGCCGGCCGATGCATTCTCCATCACCGGACCGAACGCGGCGCAGTTTGCGATCACGCAGAAGCCTGCACTGCCGGCTTCGATTGCGCCGGGGCAGTCTGTTGACGTGTGGGTGAATTACACGGCTTCCGCGATTGCGATTCAGACGGCGACGCTCACGGTGAAGAGCAACGACGCGGCCAATCCGCTGATGACGGTCGCGCTGCGCGGCTTAGGCACCGCGGGTACGGGCGGATCGAATGAGCCTTCGCTTCAGATGTTGATGAATCTGTTCCAGATCCCGATCAATGTCGGCGACCCGACGCCGAACACGTATGACCTGCCGGCGACGCCTTCAACGCCGAACGATGAAGTGGTCATGCCGATCATGACCAAGGCGGGTTCCGGCTCGGTAACGATTGAGCTGCTGGCGAGCTTTGGTGTTGGTCAATCGGGCACCCCAACGACGCGCTTCGGCTGGTACGACCGCACCACGCCGATGGATTTTTCCGAGCTGTTCACGCTCTTCGGCGACACGAGCCAGAACTCGAACTCTCAATCGACGCGCCCGAATATCAACGGCATCACGAGCTTCGACCCGGGCACTGCGGAGTTCGGCCTCTACGCGTATTGGCCGAGCGTTCCGATCAAGAGCACGACGTACAGCGCGGACAGCCTGAATACGTTCGACTCTGCGCTCAAGCGGAAGATCCGCTTCTACCCGCTGAAGAATACCGACGGCTCGGTTGTTCCCAATGCGTACATCTTCGCAATCGAAGAGTACAACGGCGGCTACGACAACCAAGACCTGGTCGGAATCATCCGCAACGTGAAGGGTGTGCCAGCGAATCTGCTGGGACCGGAGATCGGCTTCCAGAATACAAACGGTGTTTCGTTCGGAAACCAGCTCACGTTCAATCGCATCCAGAACAGCGACAATTCCGCCGCGAGCAAGCCAAACAACATCACGCACGACCTGGAGACGCTGCGGATTTACAACAGCGGCAACTCGACGCTCAACATCAGCTCCATCGTCGCCAGCCCCGAGTGGACAATCGAAGGAGCAGTCCCGACGTCGATTGCCCCCGGCGCATATGCTGATGTGAAGGTCCGCTTCACCGCCAACGCCACCACTTGGGATGGGCACACCATCACCGGCACGTTGACGGTGAACTCGAACGATCCGACCAAACCTGCGGCGATGGTAAACCTGTTCGGCTGGTGGCAGATCCACAACGAGGACAATAAGGAGCCGGACTTCCAGGACATCGTCAAAGCGTTTGGGTTCAAGACGACGATCGTCGGCCCGAACCAGACGCTCTCCAACGGCGGCAGGTTGGAACGCATCGGCGATGAAGTGCTCTCGCCTTACTGGCGGAGCGCCGACACGTCGATGCCGGTGACGATCCGGCAGCTCGCCGCGTATCACACCCAGGGGAATACCAGCCAGCAGTGGTGGTACGACCAGGGCTCGTGGAGCTTGAACAACTTGTTCACGAGCGACGGCGATGAGGGTCAGTCCCTTCTGCCGCACTCAAACGATCCCACCAGCGGCGTCGTGGGTTCCAATTCCGCGAGCGCGCAGCTTTATCCGAGCGGCGCGTTTGGGTTGCGTGTCGACAGCGAATGGTCGGATCCTACGCGCAACGGCATTCCCGCCGGCAGCACAACGGATCAGGGCCACCACGTGCGCTTCTGGGTCGCCCGCGACACGAGCGGGCGCATCATCCCCAACACCTACATCATGGCGATGGACTACCAGGGGATTAACTACGACTACAACGACAACGTTTACATCGTCTACAACATGAAGCCCACGAGCGCGCCGACATCGCCCACGGGGGTGAACGGATCCGTCAGCAACGGCATCGCGATCGACTGGAACAACAACACAGAAGTCAATCTCGCCGGCTACAACGTCTACCGCAGCAGTTCTTCAAGTGGGCCTTGGACGAAGCTGAACACGAATGGGTTGCTGACGACGTCGGACTATCAGGACTCGGGCGCGCCCGCGGGACAGACGAGCTACTACAAGATCACGGCCGTCGATAACGTCGGCAATGAATCCGGCGGCGGGTTCGCCAATGCAACGCGCCCCGCGGATGCGATCCCCCCTGCCACGCCGAAGGGCTTGACCGCGTCGGCGGCAGTCAGCGGTAATACGATCGCCTGGAGCGCCAACTCCGACAGCGATCTGGCAGGCTACAACATCTATCGCGCCAACTCCGCCGGTGGGCCGTTCACAAAACTCAACGGCAGCGTGCTTACCGGCACGAGCTACTTCGATGGCTCCGCGCCCGTCGGCTCGACGAGCTACTACCAAATCAAGGCGGTCGATACCTCGAACAATGAGTCCGTCGCGGCCTCGATCACGGCGCTGCGCCCCGCGCCTGATACCACGGCTCCGGCTAATCCTTCGAACTTCAAATCCGCAGTCTCGCCCACCAGCGTGGTTCTGAGCTGGAATGCGAACAGCGAGTCTGACCTGACGGGTTATAACGTGTACCGCTCCGCCACCGGCACCGGCTCGTGGACGAAGTTGAACACGAGCGGCTTGCTCGCCGGGACAACATTGACCGACAGCAACGTCAGCGTCGGCCAGACGTGGTACTACAAGGTTGGCGCTGTCGATACATCGAGCAACGAGTCGAGCGGCTCGATCATCAGTGTTCTCGTGAAAGACAGCACGCCGCCCGCGGCACCGAAGAGCGTGACAAGCTTTTCAACAAAGACTACGGTGGTGCTGAGCTGGGCCGCAAATGTCGAGGCAGATCTCGCGGGGTACAACGTCTACCGCGCCACGACCATCAGCGGCCCGTGGACAAAGCTCACCAGCAGCCTCGCCAGCGATGCGACGTTCACCGACGCAACCGCGTCGGCGAATGCGATCTATCACTATCGCATCAGCGCGGTCGATCTGTTCGGGAACGAATCCCTGATGACCACCCTCTCGGCCAAGGGTCCTGACACTATCGCGCCCGTGAAGCCGGCGGCGCTGACTACGGCCCACTCCACCACGCAGATCATCATGGACTGGGCCAGCAGCACGGATACGGACTTCGGCGGTTACAACATCTATCGCTCCAGCAGCGCCACCACCGGTTTCGCGAAGCTGAACGCTTCGCCGATCACCGATTCCAATTACAGTGATCGGCCGGCCGCGAATAAGATGTGGTACTACCGCATCAGCACCGTTGATAAGGCGGGCAATGAATCCGCGTACACGACCAGTAGCGACTACCGCCCGTACAGCTACACGTCGGTGGACATCGGCGGGCCGAAGATGCCGGGGTCGACGACCGTTATCTCCACGGGCATCAACTACAACATCACCAGCGCCGGCGTGATCGGTGGAACAACCGACCAGCTGCGCATGGCGTCGCGCCAGGTGACGGGGGACTTTGATATTGCCGTTCGCGTCTCCGCGCTAACAAACCTCGGTGGCGCACAAGCGGGCCTGATGGCGCGGGAGTCGACTGACGGGAACGCGAAGAACATCTTCGCCTTCGCGCTCAACTCCAAGGGTTACCGCCTGAGCTCTCGCTCCACGACTGGCGGCACGACAAGCACTACCGGATCGGGTTCGACCAGCTACCCGAACACGTGGATCCGCCTGAAGCGCGTGGGCAACACGTTCACCGCCTACCGCTCAATTGATGGCAAGAGTTGGACCGCCTATGCGACTAAGACCATGACGATGAGCGCGACGTTGCACGTCGGCATGGCCATCAGCAGCGGCATCTCGACGAGCTACGCGACGGCCCAGTTCCGTCAGATGCGCTGGTACTAGCCTTTCCTTCACTGCCCCCAGATGAAGTACGCCAGAAACGCGCACGATGTCAGGTACATCAGCACGTGCACATCCCTCCCCTTCCCCGTCAGCGCCTTGATCGCGCAGTAGCTCACGAACCCATACCCAATCCCGTGGGCGATAGAGTACGTCAGCGGAATCGTCAGGAGCGTGATGAAGCCGGGGATGGCGGTGTCCAGGTGCTCGAAATCGATCTTCGCCATCTGTGAGATCATCAAAAATCCCACGATGATGAGTGCGGGCGCCGTCGCATACCCTGGCACAATCCCCGCCAGCGGTGCCGCGAAGATGGCGATCAGGAAGAACAAGCCCACGAACACCGAATGCAACCCCGTTCGCGCTCCCTCGGCCACGCCGGAAGCCGATTCGATGTAGCTGGTGACAGAGCTTGCGCCAAACCCTCCACCGATCGCCGCAGAAATAGAGTCGATCAGCAGCACGCGGCGCACGTTTGGAATCCTGCCCTGTTCATCGGCCAGT
>DASVUC010000068.1:0-2608 GCA_036387255.1 Tepidisphaeraceae bacterium
GTGTTCAAGCTGGCGATCCAGTGGATGCATGCGAAGAATGCGGAGCCGGCCATCCAGCAGGATGCGGCGGCGGTCCTCGCTTACGCCGATGCGGAGGAGGCGGTGCCGGTTCTGCTGGAGGTCATGAGCGGCCAATCCGGACTTGGGCAACTCGCGGCGCTGGCGGCGCTCGATCGGTTTGATGAGGGGCGGTGGGCGCAGGGGATCCTCGCCCGCTTCGGCGAGTTGTCGCCGCGGCTGAAGAGCGAGTTTGTGAACATGATGATGAAACGCCCTGAGCGGCGCGTTGCGCTGCTGAAGGCGGTGAAGCAGGGCGCAATCCGCCAGTCGGATCTGACGACCAGCCAGGTGAACACGCTGGTCGCGGACGCTGATGTGCAAGTACGGCGGGCGGCGGGGGAGCTGCTCAAGCCGCCCGCGGCGAGGGCGACGGTGATCGAGAAGTATCGGCCGGCCATCACGATGCAAGGTGATGCGTCGGCGGGACGCGCGATTTTCCAGCAGCGGTGCATCTCGTGCCATCAGGTCGGCAGCGAGGGGTCGCGTGTTGGGCCGGACCTGGTGACGGTAAAGAACTCGGGGCGCGAGAAGCTGCTGACGAGCATCCTGGATCCGAATCGAGAAGTCGCTGCGAGTTACATCGCGTACTCCGTGGACACCAAGAGCGGCGACAATTTCCTGGGCATCCTCGCCAGCGACACGACGACGTCGATCACCATTCGGCAGGCGTATGGGAAGGAGTCGACACTTCAGCGGTCGGCGATCAAGCGGATGGTGAGCCAGGGGAAGTCGCTGATGCCTGAGGGATTGGAGACGGATCTCACGCCGCAGCACGTGGCGGATTTGCTTTCGTTCATTGAGAGCAGTGCGGCGCCGGCAACGCAGCCGAAGTAGTCGTTACAGTGGCGTGTCTCTCATGTCCCGCAGAACCGCAAACTCTTGGCGCCAGCTCGTGACGGCTTCTTGAGAGATGGGAGCGCTGATCACTTTCTCATTACTGCCCGCGTCGACGAGGACGTTTCCTTTGGGGTCGATGATCATGCTGCGGCCGGGGTAGGGGAGCCAGGAGTCGGCGCCGGCTCGGTTGACGGCGGCGACATACGCCTGGTTCTCGATTGCGCGGGCGCGGAGCAGTGTAACCCAGTGCTCTTCGCGCAGGCTCGGCCAGTTGGCGATGATGACGAAAAGCTGGGCGCCGCGTCGGACGGCGGCGCGAAAGATCTCGGGGAAGCGGAGGTCGTAACAGATGAAGGGGCAGACCTTTAAGCCTTGCCAGTCGAAGAAGGCGATCTCGCTCCCGCCGCGGTAGTGAAGGGCTTCTTTGCCCGGGGAGAAGCAGTGAATCTTGGTGTAGCGGGCGATCTGCTGACCTGATGGATCGCAGATCATGGCTTGATTGAGGCCCTTGCCGGCGGAGTCGCGCGTGACCAATCCCGCGACGAGATTCACTTGCAATTCCTTGGCCAAAGCGGAGATGAACGTTTGGTCGGCGCCGGTTTGGTCGTCGGCGACGGTTGCGACGTTCATCGAGAACCCGGTGGAGAACATCTCGGGGAGGAGGACGAGGTCTTCGCGGTTGGGGCGGGAGGAGTGGAGCAGGGCGCGAACTTTGGCGTGGTTGGCGGCTTTGTCCTCCCAGGTGATGTCGAGTTGAACGCAGTGGATTCGCATCGGGGGTGATGGTAACACGCTCGACGATAAGGGGCGCGTGTTTAGGCTCGAGGGAAGAACCGTCACCCTACCCTCTCCCGGAGCATGAGGGGAGCGGGTGAAAAGCGTGCGCCTTCGGAACGCGCTCTGCGATCTTTTTCACGATCATTTTGTTGTATCGGCGGGTGGAGTCGCGTGCGCATAATGGGAACTATGGCAGACGCTAACACGCGTCTTTTCGCCTTTTCCCCGTTATTTCACTTGCGCTGTCTTTGTCTCCCGGGCGGAGTTCTTCTCAGCCATCATCATATCCCTTTCTCACTTCCGCACGGGACTGCTGGGCGCGGAAAGGAGGTGGGAGTTCGTCTTTGAGTCGTGCGTGCAGTGAACACAGTTCCCTTGTCGGGAGGTGTATGATGATGTCCCAAGTCTCGCCGGGGCGCTCGCCCCTGGTGCGTTTGTTCGTCAATTACAACCCGTTCTACGTGATGAGCGCGATGTGCATGCTCTTCGGCATCTTCGCGGTCAACGATTCGCTCGATTGGAGCCCGATCCCGCTGAAAAACCTGATCACGATGATCGTCACGCTCAACGTGTATGAGGCGGCGCTGATCGGGCTGGCGATCTTTCTGCTTGGCGTGAACGTGCGGCGCGACGCCATGCTGCTCATGCTGATCGAGGCGTTCTTCCTGGCGGATGTAGGGTTCCTCAACATGGAGGTCTTCACGGTCAACTATGCGGCGGGGTTGATTGTCAACGCAGGCTTGATGATCGCGGCGGCGGTGAAGCTGGCGTT
Organism: Tepidisphaeraceae bacterium; assembly: GCA_036387255.1. Lineage (GTDB taxonomy): Bacteria > Planctomycetota > Phycisphaerae > Tepidisphaerales > Tepidisphaeraceae > DASVUC01. The sequence goes on from DASVUC010000068.1 coordinate 2,447, forward strand.
CTTGTTCAGAGCGGCAGGTTTGTCGCTGTTCGACGGGACGTTCGTGCAGGTGCTGCTCGAACTGGCGTGCCTGTTCGCGATCCCGGGGATCTTCGCCATTGTGGCGCAGCCGAACGATGTGCTGCCGCCGGCGGCGATCTTTGGCGCGTGGTGGCTGGCAGG
>DASVUC010000069.1:0-1882 GCA_036387255.1 Tepidisphaeraceae bacterium
GGTGACCGGTGCCTGGGTTGAGCATTGGTTCAGCCTCAGCCGGGGCGGGCGCGATCTGCTGCTGGAGACGGCAACGATCGTGGGGACGATTGGGACGCTGGCGGTTTTGTGCCTGATGGGGATAGGGACGGATCGGCGGCATTGGCGATGGGTGGGGATTGCCCTGGCGGGGGTGATCGCGGGGTTCATGTTGTACCACGAGTTCGTGCTGCGGCGCGGCGACATCAGCCGGTGGGTGGCGGCGCTGATTCCAATCGCGACGGTGGTGGCGCATGCGAATGTGGTTTGCCTGATTCCACTGGGAGAGAAGCAGCGGTGGATCCGATGGTTGACGATTGCTGCCAGCGCGGCGACGGGGGCGATGGTGGTGGTGATCCTGCTGGCAGATAAATTTCATTACGACGAAGCCGTCTTTGTGAGGTACTCAGGCGCGACAGGCATCGTGGCGGGGTGCGGAACGCTGGCGCTGATCGTGCTGGGGCGGCTGAACGTGCGGAAGGAAGCGCCCCCGGAGGGGCTGAAGAAGATCGACACGATTTCGCTGGTGTGTCCGTTCTGTCAGAAGACGCAGGCGCTGCCGATGGGTCGGTCGAGGTGTTCCCAGTGCGGGTTGGTGATGCATGTGAAGGTGGAGGTGGAGGAGCCGAAGTGCGCCAAGTGCGGGTATTCGCTGATGCTGCTGAAGTCGGCACGATGTCCGGAGTGTGGGGAGGTGGCGGGGCTGGCGAGTGTTGGGTGACGTAGAATCTGTAGGGGACAAGAAGGGAGGCGTGCGGGGAGAGCGAACCAGGTCAGTCGCGCTTGCGGAGGACGAGGACGTTGACGACTTTGCCTTTGTCGGCGTAGGCCCATCCCTGGCAGGTGGAGAGGAGGGTGAAGCGTTGCTGAACATGTTCGGGCATGGTTTGCCAGATGTCGGAGCGGATGGTTAGCCAGCGGGGCCAGTCCTGGGGAGGGTGGGTGATGAGGAAGTTGTTTTCAGGTTGCTCGCGGATGGTGCCGCCCTGGTAGAAGGCGAGGCTGGGCTCTTTGTAGCCGATCATCTGAACGCGTCCGGCGACGACACCGCCGTCGCGACGCAGGACAGCGGCGATGGACTTGGAGAGTTGGAAGAAGCGCGCCTGCGGGAGGTACCAGCCGTAAGCGATGAGCATGGCGGCAACCATTCCGCCGGCAATGGCGAGCGCTGCGGCCCTGGGTTTTTCCGCGACGAAGAGGGTGAAGACGGTTGCGGCGTAGAGGATGGCGATGAGGGTCCAGGCGATCGTCGCGGCGACGGGAATGGGCGAGAGGCGAATCGTGGCGAGCCAGGGGGCTAAGCCGATGGCGATGATCACAACCGACCAGATGGCGGCGCCGATGAGAAACGTGGGGCGAAGGAGATCGTCTTCGTCGCGCTTGAAGCAGCGGAGGAGGGCGTCGGCGGTGAGGAAGGCCAGGGGCGGGAAACAGGGGAGGATGTAGTGCGGGAGCTTGGTGCGGAACAGTTCGAACAGGAGCCAGGGGCCGACGACGGCGGCGAAGGCGAAGCGGATCCTGGCGTCGGCGCGGTGACGCCATGCGAAGATGAGCGCCATGGGAAGGAAAAGGCTCCACGGAAAAAAAGTGGCCCAGGCGGTGAGCAGGTAATAGCCGGGCGGACCTTTGTGCTGCTCAAGGGGCTCGGTCATTCGGCGGATGACGTCGTGCGAGGTGCTGGTCCAGATGAAGCCGGGGGAGCGCTTTTCCACGAGGTAGAGCCAGGGGCCGACGAACGCGGCGCAGATGGCGAGGGCCACGACCGTTTGGGCGAGTCCCCTGCCGCTGATGCGCCAGCGCCAATGCGCTTTGTCGAGAGCAATGAGCGTGACGAGGGTGGCGAGTTGGACGCCAAGGATGACGG
>DASVUC010000070.1:0-23167 GCA_036387255.1 Tepidisphaeraceae bacterium
CAGGTACCGGGACAGGGGAAGGAGAAGGAGGCGATGTACGTCAGGCGAGGGCTTTGTAGATCATCTGCACTGACGCGACTGCGGCCGCGGTGTACATGATGACCAGGAACGGTTTCTCAGGGAGCTTGCGGTTCATCCAGGCGCCGAGGACGGTGCCCAGGGGGAGGATGGGGATCATCCAGAGAGAGTCGCGCAGGGTGGCCAGGGTGACCAGGCTGACGGCGATGTACATCACCAGCTTCACGGAGTTGATGAGGAGGGTGTACATGAGAAGGGTGCCGACGAGGCGGCGTTTCTCCAGGCGTTCCTGGAGGACGTAGAGGGAGACGATGGGCCCGGCGGCGTGGGCGATGGCGGAGGCGGCGCCGGCGACGCAGCCGATGCAGATGCTGCTTTTCGGCCCGGTGGGGAGGGTGGCGATGTTAAAGCCGAGCATACGCCAGACCTGCATGGCGACGACGGCGAGGCAAATCATTCCGATGATGAAGTTGAGCTTACGGTCGAAGAGCCTGGGGTCGCCGCCGCGCTGAAGGGTGAAGTAGATCCAGATTCCGATGGCGACGCCGATGACGGCGCCCGGGAGGAGCCACTTGAGGACGGGCCATTCGTATTCGCCGAGGTAGTGGAGGTTGGCGACCAGGTCGACCAGGACGAGGAGGATGCCGAGGATGGCGACGGCGCGTGCGGCGGGCATGGCCATAATGAGCAGGGGCATGGAGAGGATGCCGATACCACCGCCGCCGAAGCCGGTTTTAGAGATGCCGAGGATGAGGATGGCGAGGGCGGCGAGGGTGTAGTAGGTCATTGAAGCAGTTGTTTAACGTGGCATGGGCGTCTCGCCCATGCATCCACCCCGCATGGGCGAGACGCCCATGCCACGCGAAAGATATACGGTTCTGTCAGTTGGGTCCGTGATAGGATACAAAGATGGTTCGAATCCGGGAAATTCGGGATCCGGAGCTGAAGCGGAAGATCATTGAGGCGCTTGCGGAGCGGCGGGGAATGTCGCCGGCGGCGATCCCGGAGTGGTATGAGCTGGACGACGCGGATTTTGTGGATCTGCTGAACGATCTTAAGCCGCAGAGCGATTACGAGCGGCCGGACGATTGGCGCGAGTAGCGGCGATCTCGGTTTCAGCCCGGACACGGTCGCGGAACGCCTGGTGCAGCTTCATCGTAATCGGGCCGCAGTGGGCGCCGCCGACGGTCTGATCGTTCCAGTGGGAGACCCAGGCGAGCTCGCGGGTGGTGCTGGTGATGAAGAGTTCATCGGCAGTGAGCGCTTCGACTTCGGTGTAGCCGCGTTCTTCGACCTCAATTCCGAGCGAGCGCGCGATCTCGAGCACCACCAAGCGCGTAATCCCTGGCAACACTTTTTCCCCGATGGGGTGGGTGATCAACTTTCTATTGCTGACGATGAACAGATTGCTGGTGGAGCACTCGTTGACGATGCCGTCGTTAATGAACACAGCTTCGTCGCAGCCTGCATCCATTGCCTCGTTCTTGGCGAGAACGTTGGCGATAAGCCCGATGGATTTGATCCAGCAGCGCTTCCAGCGTTCATCGGTGAGGGCGAGGAGCTTGGTGCCATCGGTTTCTTCCGGAATGGGCGCGGGGGGAAGGGGCACGATGTAGAAGAGAACGTTGGGGTTCTGTTGCTCCGGGAAGCGGTGGTTGCGGGGCGAGACCCCGCGCGTGAGCTGGAGATAGAGGTAAGCATCGGAGAGGCGCGAGCTGGTGATGAAGGCGCGGATCTCGTCCGCAAGGCGCTCGCGATGGGGGACGGTGAGCTTGATTCCCGACGCGGAGCACTCGAGGCGCTGGAGGTGTTCATCCAGCGTGAAGGGTTTGTTGTTGTAGACTCGGATGACTTCGTAGACGCCGTCGGCAAACTGGTAGCCGCGGTCTTCGATGTCGAGATGTGCTTGATTGCGCGGAACGACTTGTCCGTTGATCCAGACGCTGTCCTTCATGACATGACCTCCGCCCATCCTTGGGCATCGCTTTTAACTGTACCAATAAATGAAGCATCGTCGAGGCTGCGGGCGCATCTTGAGGCGGAGATTTGAAGTTTCCTCCGGAGGGCGGAACGTCGCCGTGGCCGGTAAAGGTGCGGTGAAGCTGAAAACGAGCATTTCCGGCGCGGTTGGGGTAACTCGCGATGAAGCAGCCGACGCTCGCACTGGGCACGTTTGAGGAATACCTGAGATTGCGGCCACTTGATCCGTCGGCGATTTGAGAACGGGTCAAAGCGGAGGGAATGATAGCACTTGCGCCGGCGACGCGTCCGGTTGCGGGGATCGGGTAGCAGCGTGGCGCGACGACTAAGCGTTCTCCATCATCTCAACCATCTTCTGCACGAAACGGCTTTCGAGATCGACTGGATCGAGCGCGTGGCGCAGCTCGACCATTGCGAAGACTACGGCTACGACGAGCAAGACCAAGCCGAGAATGAACAGCGCCGCGGCTATGTACAGCAGGCCGCTGAGGAAGGTACTCAATCCGAGCGCGAGCGAGCAGGACGCGAGGCAGGCGATCGTCAGCAGCAGCGACGCGAGCGTGAGGCGGATTAAGCGGGCTCGGCGGTTGACATGCGTGGTTTGCGTCTCCAGCATACCGAGCAGTTCCTGGTGGCGTACAATGGCAACCTCATCCGGGGGCGAGGCGTGCATGGCTTGTTGAAGCGCCTCCTGCTCATGAAGCCGCTCGCGGTGGAACGAGCGGAGGCGCGTCACTACGGCAGCCATGCGGTTGTAGAACGCCAGACACAGCACTCCGCAGGCGGAGATGACGATGATGGGCCCAACGCCTGTCGAAATCACTTTTGACCAATCGTGCATGAGAAACAGCATAGGAATTTGTTAAAGATCGGGTAGACTCGCAGCGGCTACAGAGGGTTCAAGTCAAGCGGGAACAGAATGAGTGAGCAGCAGCCAGAGGCAACGGGTGGCAGTGCGCGGCCGGACCAGCAGGGTCATTTCTCTGCGCGCGTGCCGGAGAAGGTTGCGCGCGGCGTTTACTCCAGCGGGCAGGTGGTGATTGAAAGCCAGAAGGAGATCCTGATGGATTTCCTGATGGGGATCACGCGCCCATTTTCGGTAGTAGCGCGTGTGATTCTCGTGCCGCAGACGCTATCGGAGTTCATTACGGCGTTTGAGCAGAACCTGAACTCATACATCGAGCGCTACGGCCAGCCGCATGCGCCGACGCCGCCGCCGCAGGAGCGCAAGCCGACGCTGGAGGAGATTTACGAGCACTTCAAGCTGGCTGATGAGATGCTGTCGGGGACGTACGCGCAGGCGGTCTTGATCGGGCATTCGCCGACGGAGTTCGTGCTCGATTTTTTGACCAATTTTTATCCGACCCCGGCGGTGGGGGCACGCATCTATCTTCCTGCGGGTCACGCTCCGCGGTTCCTCGGGACGCTTAAGTCGACGCTTCAACGGTATCACCAGCGATTTGGTAAGAAAGAAGAACCTGGCACGTCTTTGTAATTAGAGAGTGAGAGGCATGAGCTTGTGGCTCATGCGCGACAGCACGACGCACGGGTCACGCTGTGAACGAGGCGAGTTGAGAGACGCTTCGTGTTGTGCTTGATGTTCGCTTGTGCGGGAACATGTCTGGGAGGTTGCGATGTTGGGCTTTGGACAAAGCGGCCGAGCGCGGCTGCGCCGGCCTATGGTGTTGGCGACGTTTGTCGCCGCGGCGCCTTTCATGGTGTACGCCGCGCCGTCGTCGTGGCAGCGGCTGCGCGACGCAAGCGAATTACGCGGCGTCCAGGGGCAGTGCATGTTGTACCAGCGCTCCAGCGGAGAGGTCGTTTATGACAATGCTGCTCCGGGAAAAGTGCTTCCCGAATGCTGGACGAAGCTGATGCGCCGCACGCAGTCGTTCCGCGAGAGCACACTTGCTGTGCCGTTCCTGCATGAACGAACGGTTGGGAACCTTCAGCGCCTGGTGGGCGTGGCAGTTGAACGGCGCCTTGAAGAAGGTGGTGCGATTACCCTCTCGCTTGGCTGCTATGTTGTGGAGCCGGCCGCCTTGAACGGTGAGCCGGCGGTCGACAGTGAAGAGCACCGCGTCACGTTTTCGAATGTTCGCGAAATTAAGCTTTTTGGCGGACAGATCGACCCTGCGGACACGTCCCGCTTCTGGATCAAATACGAAACTGACGAGAGCGAGGGCGTGATCGAAGGAAGACTGACGGCTGATGAGCGCGTGCAACTGACGAGCCGTTCTGGCCCCACTGTCATCCGCTGAGTTATCCCCTGATCCGCAGGAGCATCACGTTCCGGCGTTGATTTGGTTGATTCCGCTTTTATCGAGCACGCCGTGGAGCAGGAAGCGGAGGGTGTGGTAGATGCCCATATCGATTCGATGGCCGGCGCCGTTGCGGTGTTCCACTTTTACGACACGGTGATCTTCACCCATGATCGTGACGCGGGCGACGCCGTCTTCGTAAAGATACGCGCTGCTGGCGTGGGTGAGCTTGTACTCAGCGCCTTTGATGCGGCCCACGATTTCGCTGCGGTTGTTGGCGCTGTTGACGAAGAAGCCGTCACGTGGGGCGGCGTGTTTCCAGGAAGCGATTGAGCCGTAGAAGCTGGGTTTTTCGATGAAAGGGCCGCCGTATTCCGGGCAGAAGGTGTCGCAGTTGCCGCACTCGTTGCAGAAGTCGGCGTAATTGGCGATCTGGCGCTGCTTCTTGATCTCGAAGTGCCTGGGTTCATCTGCGTTGCGGGGGCCGGAGGCATCGACGAGGAGATCGCGGTACTCAAAGTTCACGAGCGGCGAAGGGTAGGTGAAGTTCGCCGCGTTGGGGCAGACGGGGATGCACTTGTCGCAGGTGATGCAGTCGAAGACGTAGAGGTGGGAGTCGATGCGATTGGGGGCTTTGCGATTAGTGGGAGCGCGATAGCGGACATCTTCGCGCGCCGTCTCGGCGGCGATGCTTGTGTTGAGCATGCCTGCAAGGCGCACGTCTCCTTTCGCCTCCTGGCGCTTTCCGAAGGCGTCGAGGATCCAGTCATCCACCGTCTTCGCGCCCACCTTCTTCATCGCATCGGACAGGGTCTTCATGTAGGGCGACAGGCGTCCGTACCCGCCGGGTTTGAGCAGGTCGCTGCACGTGGTGACGGGGACCATGCCGCAGGCGACGGCCATGGGGAAGTTTTTGGAATCGATGCCGGCGGAGAAGGAGATGGGGACTTCCGGTCCCATCGCCTGGCGCCAGACATCGGTCAGCGTCATTGTGATGACGTGCAGCGGTCCACCCGAGAGGTACTGCACCTGGTTGTCGGGTGTGAAGAAGTCTTTGTGGTTGAGGACCTCCAGCGTGTTGCTGAACTTCGCGCCGACGCGGCGGCCGTGCTTGTTGCCGAAGTCGGTGAGGCGGCGAATGAGGCCGATGGATTCGTCGAAGAGCAAGCCGGAGGTGTAGGCGGAGGGATTGACGGTGAGCTCGTGGTAGCCCATCACATCGTAGAGCAGGTGCTCGAGGCGTTCCTTGCCGAGCATGGGGGGATTCATCTTCACGATGACGTCAAGACCGCGTTCGGCGATGAGGAACTCGCAGATCTTCTCGATCTCGTTCGCCGGGCAACCATGAAACGTCGACAGCGTGAGCGTATTGGAGATCTGATTCGGGTACTGAAGACCCCGAGCTATCTCAAACTCGTCGGGAATCTCCCGCCGAAGCTCGTCGATCACGCGTGAAGCATCCCGCATTCCGTCGAGGAACCCCTGCACCTTTGCGCTCTTGATCCCGGCGAGGTCGTATCCGACGGAGAGGTCATAGATCACTTCTCCCGGCGTTCCCGCCCACGCGCCGCCGACGAAAGTCGCATCCCGCCGCAGGATCTCGATCAGCATCATCCCCGCGACGTATTCCCGCAGCGACTGCTCCACCAGCAGTTCCTGCGACCACTCCACGTTATATCCCACGTTGGTCATGTCGATGCAGGGCCGGGGGATCTTCAGCCGGTCGTTCACCTGCACCGTTTTAAGCTCGAGGATCCGCCCGCCGGCGATGTACGACAGCACCAGGTTCTGCGCCATCTGGGTCTGCGGACCGGCGGCGGGACCGGAGGCGTTGCCGGCGGTTTTTCCGTGAAACGATACATTTAGATCAACCCCTGCATCATCCGGTACCCACCACTTTTTCCGCGGCAGCTCAAACAGCGCATCGTTCGTTCGAACCTCTGCGTACATCCGCCGAATCAAATCCGAAAACCGCGCTGGAACCAGATCCATAGACGTCCTCAAGTGAGGGCAAAATGGTACCAAAAGCGAGGAGTTGACGCCCTATTTCAATTGTGAAAATCACCACAAGAACCTAGAATCACCGGGTTCGGTAGGCAGATCATTTGCAGCTTGTTTTCAGGTGAATCATGAGCATGACGACCACGGCCCCGGCCACTCCGCTCGTTGGGGACAACCAGATAGCTTTCACGCTCAACGGGCGGAAGGTCTCTGTCCGCGCCGACGACTCGCGCACGGTCCTCTCCATTCTGCGCGAAGACTTCGGGATGATCTCGCTGAAGAACGGCTGCGAGCCTCAAGCATCGTGCGGGTGCTGTACGCTGCTGGTCGATGGGCAGCCCCGCCTCTCGTGTGCGCTCAAGCCTAAGAACGTTGCCAACAAGGAACTGGTCACGCTTGAAGGGCTTCCCGAAGAAACTCGCAAGCAGATTGCCGACAGCTTCGTCCAGTGCGGGGGCGTCCAATGCGGCTTTTGTATCCCGGGCATGGCCATGCGTGGACATGCCGTTGTCGAAGGCAACCCCAACCCCTCGCGTGAGCAGATCGCCTACGAGCTGCGCGGCAACCTCTGCCGCTGCACCGGCTACGTCAAGATCATCGACGCCATCCAGCAGTACGCGGGCCTCCGCCGTGGAGAGTCGCTTCCGACGAGCGACCAATCGGGAAAAGTTGGCACGCCGCTGAAGCGATTCAACGGTCATGACCTCGTCCTTGGCGACTTCAAGTACATTGACGACATCACCCCCGCCGACTTCACCGTTAACGGGAAGCTCCTCACCAAGCTTGAATCCCGGCCGCGGGGAGCACTTCCCCAGCAAGGGGAAACACTCACCACTTTCCTCTATGCCGCGATGAAGTTTGCTGACCATCCGCGCGCACTTGTGAAGGGCATCGATGCATCCGCCGCTCTCGCTATTGCCGGGGTTGAGCGCGTGATCACCGCCGCGGACGTCCCCGGCGATCGCTACGTTGGACTGATTGAAAAAGACTGGCCGATCCTCGTTGCCATCGGCGAAGAAACCCGCTGCGTCGGCGACATCGTCGCCATCGTCATTGCCGAGAATCAGCACCTGGCGCGCGAAGCCGCCGAGAAGGTTGTCATCGATTACGAAGTCCGCACGCCCATCACCACCGTAGAGCAAGCGCTCAAACCTGACGCGCCCAAGATCCACCCCAAGGGCAACCTTCTCTCCAAATCCGCCATCGTCCGCGGGAATCCGGAGGAAGCCTTCGCCAGCGCAGCACATGTCGTGGAGGACACCTTCCAGACCCAGCGCATCGAGCATATGTTCCTCGAGCCTGAGGCTTGCATTGCGGTGTCATTTCAAAACCCGCAGACCAAAATTCAAAATCTGAAGGTGCTCTCCCAGGGCCAAGGCATCTTCGACGACCAGCGGCAGATCGCCAGCATCCTCGGCTGGGAGAAAGACCGCGTGCACGTGGACCTCGTCCAGAACGGAGGCGCGTTTGGGGGCAAAGAGGATATGTCTATTCAGGGCCAAACCGCTCTCGCCGCCGCGCTGCTCAACCGCCCGGTGAAGTGCACGCTGACGCGCGAGGAGAGCTTCCGGCTGCACCCCAAGCGCCACGCGATCAAAATGAACGTGAAGATTGCCTGCGACAATGACGGTCGCATCACGGCGGTCCGCAGCCACATCTGGGGGGACAAGGGCGCGTACGCTTCGGTCGGCGCGAAGGTGCTGGAGCGCGCGGCCGGCCACGCCTGCGGGCCTTACCGCGTCCCCGCGATCGAGATTGAAGCGCTCGCCGTCTACACGAACAACGTTCCCTGCGGCGCGATGCGCGGCTTCGGGGCGAACCAATCCGCCTTCGCCGTCGAGCAACTGCTCAACCGCCTGGCGAAGAAGGTGGGCATCGACGAGTGGGAAATTCGCTGGCGTAACATCCTGCACCAGGGAGATCGCTTCGCCACCGGGCAAAGGCTGGATAAGCCTTTCGGCCTCGACAAAACGCTGCTCGCGGTCAAGGACATCTTCAAGAGCGCGAAGTACGCGGGCATTGCCTGCGGGATCAAGAATGTCGGCATCGGTAACGGCATGCCGGATCCCGGTAAAGCTTCCCTTCGGGTTGAATGTGACGGCACCGTCTCCGTCCGCACGGGTTACACCGAGATGGGCCAGGGGCTGTTCACCGTCACCATTCAAACAGCAGTGCAGGAGACGGGCCTGCCGCCTGAAGTTTTTACCGCCATGACCGACACAACGGTGGATCTCAATTGCGGACAGACCACCGGTTCCCGGGGAACAGTCCTGAGCTGCAATGCTGTCATCGACGCGGCGCGGAAACTTCGAGCCGATCTCGATGCGGGGAAGAAGCTGACCGACCTGATCGGTCGCGAGTACCGTGGGGAATGGGTGTGCAGCTACACCCACAAGCTTGGCGCGCACGTCGACGAGCCCAAGACGCACCTCACCTACGGCTTTGCCACGCAGGTTGTCATCCTGAATGACGACGGCAGCATCAGGAAGGTGGTCGCCGCCCACGACGTCGGCCGCGTCATTAACCCCACGCTCCTCCAGGGCCAGATGGAGGGATCGATCCACATGGGGCTGGGTTATGCGCTGACGGAAGATTTCGTCTGCAAAGACGGCCAGATTGACACGGGGACGATCAAATCCATCGGCGTGCTGCGCGCCCACCAGATGCCGGAGCTCGAGTTCATGTTCATCGAAGAGCCGGATCCCGAAACTTCCTACGGCGCACGAGGCGTCGGTGAAATCGGCCTTGTCCCGACCGCGCCCGCGGTCGCCGGAGCGATGGAAAAGTTCGACGGCGTGTATCGCACGACCTTGCCGATGAAAGATTCTCCCGCGGCCAAGGCGATCACGGCGCCGCCGAAGAAGCCAGCAAAGTAGCTGCGACTATCAGGCGCAATTACACCATTCTATCCAACGGGCGCGGTAGGCAGTCTCTATTTCCCGCGCCACGCGCGCTTCATCCATCAGCGGCGAAGTGCGCATCAGGTCTCGCAACGTGCGCCTGAGTTCCAGTCGTCGCTCGGCATTCCGCGCCAGCTCGACCGCAAGGCTCACATAATCATCCTCATCCCGCGCCACCAGCTCCGGCAGTCCCACGTTGGTCAGGATGCTCACGCCTACGCGCGACACATGCGTCCCGCCCTCCAGGGTCACCACCGGCACCCCCATCCAAAGCGCCTCGCACGTGGTGGTCGTTCCGTTGTACGGAAATGGATCAAGCGCAATATCAACTGCGTTGTATGACGCAAGGTACGACGCGTGCGATCGCTCCATCTGGCCGAAGCCGATGCGCGATGGATCGATTCCGTATGCTGCGAAGCGCTCCGCGCGTCGAGCACGAGTCGCCGCTTCATTTGTGAATCCCTTCAACATCAGTCGTGACTGCGGCAGCTCGCGCAGGATCCTCGCCCACAGCGCGATTACCGGCTCCGTGATCTTGGCAGGACGGTTGAAGGACGCGAATGTTATGGTCTCCTCCCCGGTTACGTTTAAGAGAGGGCGGGGCTGCTCGCTCGCTCCACCATAACACAAGAATCCGCCGGATAGTCTCACCAGCTTCTCCGTGTGAAGCGTCTCGGTGATCCCTTCCGGATCCGCCAGCGCATCCGTCAGCCGTAGATCCATCTCCCTGATACCTGTAGTGTTGGGATAGCCCAGATACGTCACCTGCACGGGCGCCGCTCGCCGGGCAAAGATGCCCAGCCGGTTTCCGCGCGTATGCCCCGCCAGGTCCACCAGCACGTCAATGCGATCCGCCCGCACCAGCGCCGCCGCGACGTCATCCTCTATTGAGGAGATGTCGCGCCACTGGTTCGCCAACTGCTGGATTCTTTCGGTGAATCCATCTGCGCGCCTGACGTTAGAATAGCAGAACACCTCCACCTGATTCCGATCATGTGCTCGCAGCACGGGCTCAAAGAAGCGTGCCACGGCATGCTCGCGAAAATCCGGCGATACATATCCCACCCGCAACCGCCGCTTCGCATCCCGCACGTTCTCGAAGGGCTTGGGGCGGGCAGTACCATCTGCAAAATCGTCTCCCCACCTTCGGTGCTGCTCCGCAACGCGCTCCGCAGGCCACACGGCGGACTCGTTCACTGCGAACAGGAACTGATCCCGTACCGAGACGTTTTCCGGCTCCAGGGCGGCGGCGCGCTCCAATGCGGCCACGCCCTCCTCTGTCCGACCCTGCTCGCGCAGCGCCGTCGCCAGACCCGAATAAGCATCCGCACGATCGGGCGCAAGCTCCAGCGCTCGAAGAAATTGCTCCTCCGCCGCCACCGGTTCCGCAACGGCCAGCGACGATCCCAGGGCCACATGCGCATCTGCGGAAGCGGCATCCAGCGCCAAGGCTCGTCGCGCCGCGGACGCCGCCTCATCCCAAAGATCCAGATGCAGCGACGCGCGCGACAATCCCACCCAGGCAGCTACGTGCGCCGGCCGCATCTGAACCGAAGCGAGGTACTTCTCCCGCGCCTCGTGGAGCCGCCGCAGATCCTCAAGTGTGATAGCCAGGTTGAACACCGCCTGCGCCAGCCGCGCATCAATCGCCAGCGCCTTCTCGAACGCCTCTAGCGCCTCGTTATGTCGCGACAGTTTGCGCAGCACCTCGCCGCGGTTGCTGTGATAAACCGCTGCCCCCGGTCGAAGCTTCAGCGCCTCGTCGATCCACCGCAGTCCCTCTTCAGAAGCTCCGAGTTGATGCCGCAATACGCCCAGCAATTGCATCGCATCCGCATGTGAAGATTCGTGTCCGAGCAGCTCGCGATAAGCCGCCTCTGCCTCCACCAACTGTCCCTGCTGATGCAGCATCAGCGCTCGTTGAAACAGTTCGGCAACCGTCATGTCTCATCCACGGTCAGCTCATCCGTTGATCTGATGAAACGCGCGAACCATGCTGACTTCTCCGCGAGTTCCTGCGGCTTTCCCTCGGCGGTTACCGTCCCACGTTCAATCACATAGACATAATCCGCCTGCATCACGAGGCTCGGACGATGGCTTGTCAGCACCGTCGTGCGATCTGTCATCAGCCGATCAAGCGCCGCGATGATGGCCGCCTCCGAATCGGGCTCCACCGAGCTCGTTGGCTCATCCAGCAGCAGAATGTCCGGATCCGCGAGGAACGATCGGGCGATTGAAATCCGCTGCTTCTGCCCACCTGACAGCCGAATCCCCCGCTCCCCAACCTTGGTCTCATATCCGTCGGCGAGGTGCGTGATGAACTGGTGGGCGTTGGCAGCCCTCGCCGCCGCGATGACCTGTTCCATCGTTGCTTCCGGATGGCCGTAGCGAATGTTGTCCAGGATGGAATCGTTGAACAGGAAAGATTCCTGCTGCACCAGGGCGTAATGTTTTCGCAGCGAGTCGCGCGAGATGACGCGTAGCTCAACTCCGTCCAGCGTCACAGTTCCACTGTTCGGATCATAAAACCGCAGCAGCAGATTCAGCACCGTGGACTTGCCCGAACCTGAAGGACCGCACAGTGCTATCGTGCTTCCCGGCGCGATGCGTATGTTCACGCCCCGCAGCACTTCCTCTGATGTGTTGCCATAGTGGAAGCAAACGTCGCGCAGTTGGATCAGGCCCCGCACCTCCTCGAGTTCCTTCGCCCCCGGTGCATCGGGAAGTTCCTCCGGCGCATCCAGAACCTCAAAGGTTCGCTTCGCCGCCGCGATCGCGCGCTGCACCATATCGTTCACCCGCGCCAGTGTCTGGATCGGGCCGAACAACCTCCACCAGAAGGCCCTGAACGCCACCAGATCCCCCGGCGTGAAGCTCCCATCCTTCAGCATGTAGTACCCGCCCACACCGATCATGAACACATTGGAGAAGAACCCGACGGCGCGACTGAGCGGGAAGAACAGCGTGCGCTTGTTGAGCGCCTTGATCTGCACGTGATAGTAATCATCGGTCGCCCGCGCGAACCGCGCCGCCTCCTGATTCTCCCGGCCGAAGATCTTGATCACCACCACGCCGGAAAGATTCTCCTGCAATCGCGTCGACACGTCCCCCAGCCGCTCGCGAACCTCTGTGTAAATGGGCCGGATCCGAGCGTTGAACAATCGCAGGAGGAAGTAGACCACGAACAGCGGCGCGAGCGACGCGCTCGCCACCCGCCAGTCCAGCAGCATCACAAAGATTACGGTGCCGATCCACAGCAACCCTTCGCTGAAGATCACATCGATGGCATTCACCAGGAATGACTGAAGCTCATCCACATCCCCCATCGCCCGGCTCATGAGGTCACCGGTTCGCTGCCTTTGCAGGTAAGATAGCGATTGCGATTGCAGCTTGTGGTAGACGCGGTTGCGATAATCTCGCGAAAAATGCTGCGCCACGCGGTTCAGGATATACTGCTCAACCGTCTCCAGAAATTCACCGAACACATATACGACAAACAGCCAACTGACCGATGATAGAAGCAGGAGGAACCTGTCGTTGATTCGCCCGTTGAAGCTGAACCATTTCCGCAGAAAGGGGCTCTGGTTCTTCTGTAGCGCGATGTCGTCGGTGACGAACCGCCAGACGATCGCCGGGAACAGTTCGCAGGGCGCTGCGATGGCCACCAGCACCGCGCCAAGGATGATCCAGTGCCAGTAGGGGCGCAACAATTGGATCAGGCGTCGCAGGACACCGTCGCAATGCGCTTCCTCTGTCGATCCATCTGGCACGCGTCGCAGTTTCTCCGCCAGCGCCAACGAACGCAACGCAAAGGTCGTAGCCTTCTTGTTCGGGGACCATCATGCCACAAACCATCAACGGGATCGGAACCTGGTACTACGGGAAGAAGAACCTTGAGCGCCACGCCGGCACCTGCCGCTGGTGCAACCGCGGCGTCACGCTCGAGTCCTATGACACGCGGCTCTTCTTCGTCGTCCTATTCATTCCGGTCATCCCGCTCACGAAGAAGCGGATTATCGAATCGTGTCCGTCCTGTCGACGTCACATCGCGCTGCCATTCGCGGAGTGGGAACGGGTTCAGTCCCGCAGCAACGAAGCGATTGATGCCTTTCGTGCCGCGCCCACCGATCCGCAGAAGGCCGAGGACGCGCTGCGTGCGGCGGTTTCTTATCGCAACCTTCCGGCGCTGAACACGGTCGCGCCGCTTATCGAGCAGAACCTCCGCGAGGACGCTAAATCCCTCTGCATGCTGGCGGGCTCGTACGAGGTGTTTGGCCGGATTCCCGACGCTGAGCGCTGCCTTCGCGCTGCCCTCGCCGCCAAGGATGAAGACGACATCCGCGAGCTGCTGGGCGCGAACCTTCTGCTACAGGGAAAGCCGCACGAAGCCGAGCCGCACCTCAAGCACATCGGGGAGAAAGTCATTCCCGATCGCGTCGACGGCATCTACCAACTCGCACAGGGCTATCAATCCGTGGGTGATCATGAGCGCGCGCTGTACTGGTTCGATCAGTGCGAGATGGTCTTCCCCAACGTGACGGAGAACAAAGTGTACCGGCGGCTCCGCAAGGAATCGGAGAAACGCCGCGGGACCAACAAGCCGATCAAATCCCACAACGTCGCCGCCAGCGAACATCGCGCCGCTTCATGGCGCAAGACAGCGAAGATCGCGACGATCGTGGTCGGCCTCGCCATTCTCATCTACTTGGCGGCCGCGGCATTCATGGGCATGCGACGGCAGGTTCATCTCGTCAGCGGCTTGTCGAAGCCCTACACGGTGAAGATCAATGGGACGTCATATACGTTGCCGCCACAATCCGTGACGCCCATCCGTGTCCCAGAGGGCGACGTTCGTGTCGAAGTCGCTGATGAGAGGCTGGCGCTACCTGTCGAGACAGTGAAGATTGAGACGCCATTCTGGTCGCGCCCTTTCGCAAGCTACAGCTTTGTTGTGAATCCGGACCACGCGGCGATCCTCCGCTGGGTGCGCGTTTTCTATACGCCGAAGTCGCGGAGTTCTCTGCCGGGGAATCACGATGGCCGGTCTGCTCAAACGCACTATGCCGCTGGGGCCTTGCTGCATCCTTACAAGGATGTCAACTACCCGTTCGAGCCATTCCCGGACTCCCTCTCGCTGGATTCAAACGGTTCGGAGACATCGCGCGATGGTCTAGAACTGGTCCGCAACGACGGCGGTATCAGCCAGGCGTCGGTCCTCTACGGGATCGAGAACGAAATCAGCAAGGAGCGCGCCGCCGAAGTCGCACGCCGCCGGCTCCTCGATAACCCGGGCGATCGCGACTACTTATACGTGCTCTCGCGCGTGATGCAGCCGGAGCAGCTTGCCGATTTCCTTCGCCCGCACCTCGACAAGCGCCCGCTGGAGCTTCAGATTCACCGGGGCTACCAGAACGCGATGGAGGCCGCGGGCAGGAACGACGTCGTCGAGCACGAATACATGGCGATGCTCGCGAAGGAGCCGGGCAGCGGCGTGCTTCTTTATCTGCTTGGGCGTGCTACGAAGAACCCGGACCGCGCGCTTCAGTTAACACAGCAATCAGCGTCCGCAAAGCAGCCGTCGCCTTATGCCTTCTACTCGCTCTGCGGCTACTACCTCTCCAACGCGGATTATACGCAGGCGGCACAATGGGCCGTGCGTGCGGTGGAGTCGATGCCAAACGATCATGAGGTGCACCAGTACTGCCGGCAGGCGCTTCTCGCCGCCGGACAGTATCCTCGTGCGATCAGCTTCGCGCAGGCGGATGAGTCTTCGCCCTACCCGTACTTCCTCAGCGCTTACGACGACGAGCTTTACGCGCACCTCGCTTCGGATCATGCCGACCAGGCGGAGGGCGTGGTCAACAAGCTGAAGACGCACATCGAGCGCATGTCCCGAGGCTCGTCTGATCGATACGTTCAGTGGCTTCAGGGTAACTTGAACTACTTGCGCAACCGCCCGGGCACCTATGTCAGCGCGATGAAGACCAGCGAGAACGCGACACAGAAGTTCAACGCGTTCCTGACGGGGGGTGATCTGGCATCGGCAGAGGCGGCGCTGGCGCAGGTGGATCTTCCAGACGCGGCACAGCACCTCCTCCTCTACATCGCGGCCAGTTGGGCGAAAAATACCACCCTCGCCGATCGCCACATGCAGTCCGCGCTCGGTCTGCTTAACAAGGGCGCACAGGAGCACCGGCTTTTCGCTGCGGCGCTCCAGGGTAAGAGTCCGTTGCCGATTTCGGACCTCCTGCGCCTGCGGAACCCGCCGGGGGAAAAGAAGGTTCTCCTCATTGCCTTGGGCATGAAGAACCCTGCGCTCCGCGAGCCGTGTTTTTCACTCGCGAAGAAGCTTAACTACGATCACCGCTTCCCGTACCTCCTTTTGAACAGCGTGCTGGCTTCGGCCAAGTGACACGGGCACTGCCCGTGAGCTGACTTTATTAGGAGCACGCCGTTCCAACAACAATGGCCTGGACCGACACCCGAATCCGCGCCCGCCTCCAGTTTCTCGAACGAGAAGCCAGCGAGCACCCGCGCCGCCACGCCCTGCGCCTCGCGGGGCTCGCTGCGCTGGGCTACCTCTACCCGCTGTTTCTCCTGGCCCTTTCGTTGTTCCTCGTCGTGCTGCTTCTGGCGCTTCCAAGCCTGATGTCGACAGTGCATGATCCGCGCATCTGGATCCTTTACGCGGCCGCGTTAATCGGCGCGCTCGCTCTGTCGGCTGGTGTTCTGCGCACGCTCTTTGTCCGCCTCCCGAAACCGGAAGGCACGCCGCTTCGTCCAAACGAAGCGAGTGCTCTGCGCGAAATGATCGAAGAAGTGCGCGCGAAGATGAACGCGCCGAAGATTCACGAGCTTCTGGTGGACATCAACCTGAACGCCGCCGTCGCGCAGCGCCGCCGCTTCGGACTCTGGGGCCCGCGCCGCAACTGGCTCATCGTCGGCCTTCCGCTCCTCGCCACGACCACCCCCGATCAATTCCGCGCCGTGCTCGCGCACGAGTTGGGTCACGTCTACGGACAGCACGGTGACTTCGGCGCCTGGATCTATCGTCTCCATCTCACCTGGCACACGCTCGCCGCCCCCTTTCGCGCTGCCGGGAAGATCCGGTACATCGTCATGGGCTGGTTTGTGCGCTGGTTCGGCTCGTACTTCGCGACGAGCACGCTCGCGCTTCGCCGTAAGCACGAGTACGAGGCCGACCGTCGCTGCGCGGATCTCGTCGGTGCAGAAGGCGCTGGCGGCGCACTGGTCGCAATCGACTGGATCGGCTATCGATTGAGCCGAACGTTCTGGCCGACGATTCTGCGCGAAGCGGCGACCGAGCCTCTCCCGCCGACGGATATCCTCGGCCGCATGGTCCAGTTGCTCGCAACGCCTCCCGATACGGCCAGCGCATCGCGGTGGCTCGACCGGGAGAAGCGCTGCCGGACTCCCATCACCTCCGAGCACCCTGCGCTGCACGATCGGCTTCAGGCGATCAATCAACTCCACCAGCTCAACGTAGGCGCCGCCACCTGCTGCACGCCAGACAATGCGCTCGTTCTCCTCGGTGACGCGCGCGAGCGCCTCTGGAAAACCGCCAACGCTTTGTGGAAGGGGCAGATCATCAACCACTGGCGTCACGAGCACGCCATCGCGGATCACCTGCGCGAGCAGCTTGCCAAGCCCCAGCCTCCGTCTCCGGAGCTTCGGCCGGGCGACAACGAATGGGAACAGTGCCAGCTCAGCCAGCGGCTCGCGACGCCCGAGGGCGCACTTGCAACGTTGCGCGAATTTCTCTCCCGCTATCCGAATCATCCCAACGCAAATTTTGTCCTCGGCCGAATGCTTCTGGCGCAGGATGACGAGACCGCCGTTCCCATTCTCGAACGAGCCATGGCGCATGGCAGTGAAACCATCGGCCCGTCGCTGCACCTGCTCCTCGACCACTACCGCGAGCTGGGCCTGGACGAACAAGCCGATCCGCTCCGCCAGCGCCTCGAAGTGCATGAGAAAGCGATGACGGAGTCGCAGAAGGAGCGCGGGAGTGTCCGCCGTGGCGACAAGTTTCTCCCGCACAATCTTCCCCCGCATGACGTCGAGCGCATCCGCCGGATCGTCTTCCAGTACCCGCAGGTGCAGATCGCATACTTCGCGCGCAAGGAGGTCAGCCTCTTCTCCGACCTGCCCAGTTACGTCCTGGGCATCACCCGCCGCCGCTCGCTCATGGAAGAAAACAAGAACATCGACAAATGGCTCGCGAGCAACCTCGCCGCCCAAATCCACGTTCCCTGCGCCGTCGTGATCCTCCGCTGGCGCAATGCCGGAATCCACCGGCGGCTGAAGAAGGTGTGTCCAATACCGATCTTTGTGTCTAAATAGAGTTCAAAAAGAAGACGCGGCGGATGCAGGTTCATCTGCATCGCCGCGTTTCTTCCCCTTCGATCTGCTTCAACAACTACACAGCCGTCGCCTGCTGCAATTCCTTCTTCCGATCCGCCATCTGCGCCTTCAGCCGGGCGAGGATGCTCGAATGCATCTGGCTCACGCGCGACTCGGACAGATCCAGGGTGGCGCCGATCTCCTTCATGGTCATCTCTTCGAAGTAGTAGAGCACGATGATCAATCGCTCCGCGCGGCTCAAACCCTTCGTAATCAGCTCTTTCAAATCCTTCCGCTGGATCTCACGGACGGGATCAGCACCGCGCTTGTCCTCAAGAACATCGATCTCGCGAACGTCCTTGTTGGAATCCGTTTCAAACCACTTGCGCGACAGCGAGACCAGGCCGACGGCGCTGGCGTCCTTGGCCATCTTCTCAAACTCGCTCATCGGGATCTTCAAGCGCTTGGCGATCTCTTCGCCGGTCGGCGCCCGGCCCAGCTCGACCTCGAGCTGCTTGGTCGCCCCGTCCATTTTGTGCGAGCGTGACCGCACCAGCCGCGGCACCCAGTCCATCGAGCGCAGCTCGTCAAGAATGGCCCCGCGGATTCGCGGTGCACAGTATGTTTCAAATTTGACGCCCCGCTCCAGGTCGAACGCCTCGATTGCGTCCATCAAGCCGAAGATCCCAGCGCTCATCAGGTCGTCCAGCTCCACTTCATCCGGCAGCTTCACGTGAATGCGCTCGGCATTGTATCGCACGAGGTGGAGATAGTTCTCCATCAGCGTGTTGCGCAACGCCTCGGTCTTGGTCTTCTTGTACTCAATCCAGACTTCCTTGATGTCGCGCTTGGCTTTCGCCATAGATCCTCCCGATCCGGGTAGTGCGAACTGCGTGCGGACGTGGCGGCGTTGAGAAATGGTCGCTGGCATTTTTCCCTCTCCTGAAAGGAACCCACATCTGTTATCGGTCGTTCCCCCGTCGGTTCCTTTGGCGAATTCTCCAGCTTTCCAATTCTTTTTTCAGACGAGCAAGGTCCGATAACCTCCGACATGTGTTTCGAGACGCTAACGCTTGAACCACCGCGTCATGCGATTGAAGAAACCGGCAGAATCCGCCTGCGCGTTCGCCCCGCGCTCCAGCCGCATCGCAAGTTGTGCGATGCATTGAGCCGCCGGTGATCGCGGACTATCGAGCACGAATGGGACGCGCCGCCGTACCGCTGATTGCACCGCCTCATCCGCGCTCACGTAACCGCCATCAAGCACGGAAACGTTCAGGAACTGCTTGGCGACCTTCGCGATGCGCCCGTGCACGATCCGTGCTTCCGCGGGCGAACGCACCTGGTTCACCAGCAAACTCACGCGCCGCTCGAGCTGATCTCGGCTCAGCACCTTGACCACGGCATACGCATCGGTAATTGCTGTGGGCTCAGGCGTCGTCACCACCAGCACGTGATCCGCCGCCTTCGTGAAGGACAGCACGTTCGGGCTGATGCCCGCGCCCGTGTCCACGATGATCACGTCCGCCTGCTGCTCGAGTTCGCCCATTGAATCAATGATGCGCTGCCGGTCGAAATCGCTCAGATCCGCCATCCGCGCCAGGCCGGACGCGCCGCCGATCAACCGGAACCCGCCGGGCGCGTTGATCATCACCTCGTGCAGTTCCTTCTTCCGCGCAATGACGTGCGACAGGTTGAACTTCAGGTCGACGTTGCAGAGCACATCCGCGTTCGCCAGCCCCAGGTCCGCATCAAGCAGCACGACTTTTTTCCGCGCCGCCGCGAACTGGATAGCCAGGTTCACCGCGATGTTGCTCTTGCCCACCCCTCCTTTCCCCGAGGTTATGGCGATGACGCTGGCGCGGCGAGTTCCCGCGCCAACCAGCGAGCGAAGTTGAGCTGCCTGATCGAAAGCTAACGTCATGACAAAGTCTCTATCACGGACAGCGAAGAAATTCAGACCTCTGGCCGCGACCGCTACGCGCTGCAATGGAACCTAGGCGCGGAGCGAGCCGTTCAGGATCAGCTCCGCCAGGCGCCGGCCCTGCGCCACCTCAATGTCGTCCGGCACATCCTGCCCCGTCGTGATGTACGACAGCGGCTTGTTCACCTTCGACAGGATGTTCAGCACAGCGCCCACCTTCGCCGCTTCATCCAGCTTGGTGAAAATCAACTTGCTCACGTCCAGCTCGCCGAACTTGGTCAGCGCCAGCTCGATCGTCGCCTGATT
Organism: Tepidisphaeraceae bacterium; assembly: GCA_036387255.1. GTDB lineage: Bacteria > Planctomycetota > Phycisphaerae > Tepidisphaerales > Tepidisphaeraceae > DASVUC01. The sequence continues at coordinate 19,755 of DASVUC010000070.1, forward strand.
GCTCGTCGTGCTCGTCACCAGGTGCACTTCATCTGGACCGGCGGCGGCCAGGAAGGTTTTCAACTCCGACAGCTTCATCGTGTCATTGGGACTTCGGCCGGCGGTGTCGATCAGGATGAATTCACATTCGCTCATCGATGCCACGGCATTGCGCATGTCTTCCGGCGAAGAAACAACCCGCAACGGCGAGCCGAGAATATCGGCATATTTCTTGAGCTGATCGATGGCCGCGATGCGGTACGTGTCGATTGTGATCAGGCCCACCTTGTTCTTCTCGCGAAGCTTCAGATTGGCCGCGAGCTTGGCGATGGTGGTGGTCTTGCCGACGCCCGTCGGCCCGATCAGCGCCACAACGTGCGGCCCCGTCGTTTTCGTCCTCACGATCGGGCCGCTCGTTTGAAGCATCTGCTCCAGTTCTTCCGCGAGCTTTTCCCGGACGAACTGCGGCTGCGACAGATGCTCGGGACGAAGCTGGCGATGAACCGCCTTGATGATGTCGGTCGCCAGATCTTCCGCCACGTCACTCTGCACGAGCGTGAGGTAATGTTCGAAGAGCTCCTCAGGAATCTGCGGCACCTTCTGCTGACGCACCTGTACGACGAGCTCTTTCACCAGCCCCTTCAGGCTCTCCATCTCCGTCGCCAGTCCAGTCATCAGCGTATTGCTCGCCGCCGGCGTCTCCACAACCGAACGTCCGATGGCGTGCGCAGGTTCGCGAACGGTGACGGCGGTTGTGGGGGCGCGATTCACCGACGCATCCACGTTCCGCATGACCGGCGCGGAGCGGCGCCCGCGCGAGCCGATGTTCAGCCCGCGACCCGCGGTGATCTCCACGACCTCGCGTTTGCGCAGACCCAGCCAGCGGCGGAGATAGTACGTCCGCGTGTGGAGGATGATCGCGTCGTTACCGAGAGCGCTTTTGACCTGGCCGAGCGCCTCGGCCATCGTCGGTGCTTTGAAAGTTTGAAGATCCATAGAACCCGTCCTGGGACTCACTCACCCTGATTCACGCAGGCTCCAGCCCACGCGCTTGATGTGCTTCAATTTTGCCGGACGTGTGAATCGAAACGTCCGGTGAAATCTCCGAGAAAGACAATACCGCCACGCGCGGCAGCGAAATCTCCAACATCCGCCGTACCGCGGCACGTACCGGCGCGCTGCACAACACCACCGACGCGTGATCAAGAGTCAATTGCTCGACAAGCTCCTGCACCTGTTGCGGCGGAAGACCCGCCCACAGCGCAGCGTCACGAGCGTCTCGCCGCGTCACCTGACGCACGATTTGCTGCTCCAGATCCGGATCCAGCGTCACGCATGCCAGCCGGTTCTGATCGTCCGTGTACTGGTGGCAGATGCTCCGTGCCAGCGCACGGCGAACATGCTCGGTCAGCTCGTCCAGATCCTTCGTTCGCGATGCGCAATCCGCCAGCGATTCAAGGATCGTCTCCAGATCACGGATCGAAACACGCTCGCGCAGAAGATTCTGAAGGACGCGATGCAACTCGCCAATCTTCAGTTGATTCGGCACCACCTCGTCCACCAGCGCCGGCGAGCGCTGCTTCAGATTCTCCAGGAGGTTCTTCACCTCCTGCCGGGTGAGCAGCTCCTGGGCGTGCGTGCGGATGGTTTCAGCGAGATGCGTTGTCAGCACTTCCGGCGCTTCGATGATCTCGTAGGCGAGCGATCCCGCCTGCGTAAGCTGTGATTCCGTGATCCAGTAAGCGGGCGCGCTCGTGACTGGGCATGCGGTGTGCTCTGCGTCCGGCATCTCCGATGCATCATGCGCCGCGACAGCGAGGTATTGCTCGGGGTAGGTCACGCCCCGACCAACCGCCATGCCGCGAATCTTGATGATGTAGTCGTTGGCGCTCAGCTCCGGATTGTCGTGCACGCGTACGGCAGGGACGATCAAGCCCAGCTCGATCGCCACCTTCTTGCGAATCTCGTGAATGCGCTCCAGCAAGTCGCCGCCACGGGAACTGTCCGCGAGCTTGATCAGGCCAGGCCCGATCTCCAGTTCCAGCACGCTCAGTTCCAGGAACTTTTCGACAGGTTCCGGCTGCTCTTTTTGATCAGCTTCGGTTGCGTCATCGGTGGCGTCGAGGGTGGTGTGATCGCGCTTGGTAATCAGGTAGGCCAGCATCGCACACGCACCCGCCATGACCATGAGTGGCATCGCCGGTAGCCCCGCGACCGAAAGCAGCATCAGAAATGCCGCCGCCACGATCAGCGCCTTGGGCTTGGCGAGCATCTGACCAATCACCTGCTCACCCAATTCGGTGCGGTCGCTGGAACGCGTGACGATCAAACCGGCCGCGAGGGATACGATAAATGCCGGCACCTGCGACACGAGGCCGTCGCCGATCGTCAGGCGCGTAAACAGCTTCGCAGATTCGTCGGGGCTCCAGCCCTTTTCGATGATGCCGATGTACAGCCCGCCGAGGATGTTAATCGCGGTGATGAGGATCCCGGCGATCGCGTCGCCGCGGACAAACTTGCTGGCGCCGTCCATTGCGCCGTAGAAGTCGGCTTGTTGCGAAATCTCATCGCGCCGCCGGCGGGCGTCCGCTTCGCTTACGGCGCCCGCGGCAACATCGGCGTCGATCGCCATCTGCTTGCCCGGCATCGCGTCGAGAATGAACCGCGCCGCCACCTCGGAGATTCGCGCGCACCCCTTGGTGATCACCACGAACTGAATCACAAAGATGATCAGGAAAATGACCGCCCCCACGGCGATCTTGTCTCCCGCCACAAAATTGCTGAACGCCAGCACCACTTCGCCGCCGGCGTGATGCGCCGCTGCGACATCGCCCAACCGATCCGCCGTCAGGATCAGCCGGGTCGTCGCGACGTTCAGCACGAGACGGAAGAGCGTCACGGCCAGCAAAAGCGAAGGAAACACCGCGAATTCCAGCGGCGTCTGCACGTACATCGTCGTTACCAGCACGATCACGCTGAGCGTAATGTTCAGCACCAGCAGCAGATCGAGCACCTGCGTCGGCAGTGGCACCAGCAGCACAACGAGTAGCCCGATGCACGACAGCGGGAACAGAATCCCACGGTTCTCGTGCAGGCGCTGAAGGATGATGTGCGGTGCTCGATTGGCCATGGGTTAATCGGGGCTTGTCACCAGTCGCTTTCGCGCGAGTTGTTTCCGCCGCGACCGTTGCTTCGGATCACCGTCAGTCTGTTTCAATTCGTCTTGAACTTCGCGCTTGGTCATGTGCATCTGCCGGGTCAGGCGGAAGCGCTGCCAGGCATAGTCGACGATGCCGAATGCGAGCAGCACAAGCGCGAGGCGCATGGCAGCGCTGGTGAGCAGTTGCCAGGCAAAACTGATGAAAGCGGTAGGGGAGAGGTGGTCCTCGCTGAGCAGCAGGTACAGGCGCGAGGCGATCAGCCGGTAACCGATA
>DASVUC010000071.1:0-6505 GCA_036387255.1 Tepidisphaeraceae bacterium
TAAGCCTGCCAAGCCGATGATACTGCTTCAGCGGGAAAGTAGGTCACTGCCGGCATTAATCAAAAGACCCCGGTCCGAAAGGATCGGGGTTCTTTTTTGCGCGCTGAAGACGCGTAGAAGAAGCGCCCCGCAGGCGGGGCCGCTAAACCAGGAAATGCGAGTGGACCCCCCTGCTGCTTTTTGTTGTGAAAAGGGAATGGGTTGGCTGGGACTCGAACCCAGGACCAACGGATTAAAAGTCCGTTGCTCTACCAACTGAGCTACCAACCCGGGATGTGCCGCATCATAGAGCCTTGCACACGCTCGCTCAACTGCGCGCGAGCCTCCTATAATTGCCGGCTATGGCGCTGGCGAATGACCGCTGCATCTGCCTGCGAAAGGTGGAGTACAGCGAGACATCTCAGATCCTCACCCTCTTTGGCAAGCGCGAAGGCATCGTGCGCGTCATCGCCAAGGGCGCGCACCGCACGACCAAGCAGGGCGCCAGCAAGTTTGGCGGTGGAATCGATTTGCTCGACCTCGGCGAAGCCACCTTCACGCTGGATCTCGAGAGGCAACTCGGAACGCTCACGGAGTGGAAGCTTCAGGACGGTCACCTGGGCCTGCGGAAGAATCTCCGCTGTCTCTATCTCGGCCAATATGCGGCTGAACTCGTCGGCTTCCTGATCGAAGAGCACGACGCCCATCCCGAACTTTTCTCTCGCCTCGAGCAGACACTGACGGAGCTGGAATCCGGCCGCGCGGAAGAAGCCTTCCTGGCCTTCGAGCTCGACCTGCTGCGCGAGACCGGCTACCTCGCGGAGCTTTCAAATTGCGTGAGCTGCAATGCGCTGTTGAGCGACAGGGAGCAAGCTTACTTTTCCCCGCTGCGCGGAGGCGTTGTCTGCCGAGGTTGTGAAGGCGTCATTCACGATCGCATGCAGATCGATCCGCGGCTGCTGCGGATGGTGCAGACGGTGCTGCGGCTGCCGCGGAGCAACGGGTATGCCCATCGGCTGCCCAAGCTGACGCGCTATCAGACCGATCCGATCAACCGCATCCTGGCGAATCATGTCGAGCACACGCTGGGCCGGCGGATGCGGTTGCCGCGCTTCGTTCTCGGCAACGGGCTGTCTTAGCGCATCGGTTCTCTTGTGACCCCATCACTGGCCGATACAATTCATCGGATGCTTCGGGCAACCTTCGCTTTGACATGGATGTTGATGGTCTCCGCTGTGGCCAGCGCGCAGACGAAGAGCTGGGACTACCAGAGCGGCGGGCGCTGGGAGCAGGTGCAGCAGCTCACGACTGCGCCGGCGGCGCCCGCCTCCGATCCGACGCTGGACCGCGTCGAGCAACTCATTAGTGCCGGAAGAAACAGCCAGGCCCGCACGCTGGCGCTCAAGTGGTTTAAGACGCATCGCGATCATCCGCTGGTCGACCGCTGCCTGTTCCTCATCGCACAGGCGGAGGACAGGGTCGGCGATCCGATTCGCGCTTTTTACTACCTCGACCAACTGCTGGATGAGCATCCGGAGACGCGTCTGTACGCCGCGGCGATGCAGAAGCAGTACAACATCGCCGATGCGTACCTTCGCGGCCGCAAGCGGAAGCTTCTGGGTTTTCCCATCCTCACGGCGGAAGATGAAGCCATCGAGATGATGTACCGGGTGCAGCAGCGATCGCCGCAATCGCCGATCGCGGAGCGCTCGCTGCTCCGAACCGCCGACTACTACTTCGGAGATCGTCAGTACGACCTCGCGGAGGATGCCTACGGCGCGTTCATCCGCCAGTTTGGTCGCAGCCCCAGCGTGCCGGCGGCGCGATTGAAGCAGGCTTACTCCGCATACGCACAGTTTCATGGCCCGCTGTTCGAAGTGACGCCGCTCATTGATGCCCGCGAGCGATTGGCGATGGTGGTTGCAGAGTATCCGGAACTGGCGCGGCGCGAGAACATTCCGGCGATGCTCGAGCAGATCGATGCGGTAATGGCGCGCAAGCTATTCCTCCGCGGCGACTTCTATCGACGCACCCATGAGCCCCAGGCGGCGGCGTACTCCTACCGGTACCTGCTCAAGGCTTATCCGAACAGCGCCGATGCACCGAAAGCGCAAGCCCGGCTAATGAAGCTTCCGCTGTGGGCGAGAGAACTTCCAGAGCCGAAGGTTCAGCAGGATGCGGCAGCGCTGCGAAGCCCGCAGGAACCGATGATGCCGAAGATGGGCCGGCGCAGTTGACCTACAGTGATGCAAACGACGCGAGAGCGAACCGCGCCGCTATGGAGTTGAGGAACGCGTGAAGTTGCACTTGCCGTTGATGCTCATCACCCCCCTGCTGCTTTGCGGCTGCGGATACGATTCCGGCGGCGGCTCGGGCGCAGCTTCCAGCGACAATGCCTATCACTGGTCCAGCCTCTATCGCCAGGATGTGAAGACGGTGGCGGTGCCGATCTTCACCACCAACGTCTTCTCGCGTGGCGTCGAATTTCGTCTGACCAAGGCGGTAGTGAACCAGCTCGAAGCGAACACGCCTTATAAAGTGGTGCCGCGCGAGCGCGCTGAGACGGTGTTGGAAGCGGAAATCATTCGCGTTGAAGTCAGCACCGTCAGCCAGGACTTCACGAATTCGCTTCCGCAGGAACAGATCGTGAACGTGGTGGTGAACTTCACCTGGAAAGATCAGCGAAACGGAAAAATGCTCTGCGAGCGTCGAAACTTCCAGGCGGCGGCGACCTACTACCCGACCCTGGGCGAAGACCGCTTCGTCGGCCGGCAACTGGCAACCGAACGGCTCGCGCTTTCCATGGTTCAAGAGCTTCAGGCCGATTGGTAAACTCTTCCAAACCTCGCGCCGGCGGCGGGAATTAAACCGCCGTAGCACGCGGTTAGGCATGGAAATCGCCCGTCGCTCGCCCGTATGATGATGCATCTTCGGACCCGCAGGCGGCTTGGAATTTTGCAGAGCCGCGGTTCCTTGCCCCCGAAAGGGGCCGCTAAAGGACAGAGTTGTGCGTCCGGCAGCGACGTGTTATCGGTGTGGACGTAAGGCTTTAAGGAAGAAACTGTATGTCTGAACAACGTCCTGAACGCCCGCAGCGCAAGAACGGACGCCAGAACAATCCCAACAACGGCTTGCGTTTCGGATCGCAGCGCGGCCTGTTTGGTTGGGTGTTGTTCATCGCGCTGGCGGTGCTGCTGTTCATGCTCCTGAACAAGAGCACGAACACCCACTACTCCATCCCCGTCAGCGACTTCGAAAGCAGGCTGGTCGAGGATCGCGTTAAGAAGATCAGCGTCCAGAACGACGACATCACCGGCGAGTTTCGCAACCCGGAAACCATTCCCGGTGCGCCCAATCCGGTGACCCGCTTCAAGGTGACCTACCCCGCGGGGACGTTCGGCAATGGCGGCCCTCAGTTCCGCTGGATCATGGAGAACCGCAAGACCGCCGAGGTCCAGGCAGAGAACAACCAGAACCTGCTGATCAATATCCTGGTGCCGCTGATTCCCTGGCTGCTGATCTTCGGATTCATCTGGTTCTTCGTCTTCCGTCAGTTGCGCAACAGCGCAGGCGCGGGTGGGATGCTCGGAAACTTCGGCCGATCGCGACACAAGATCACATCCAAGGAACACACCAACGTCACCTTTGAAGACGTGGCCGGTATCGAAGAGGCCAAGGAAGAGGTGATGGAGATCGTCGAGTTCCTCAAGAACCCGAAGAAGTTCCAGCGTCTCGGCGGGCGAATCCCGCGCGGCGTGTTGCTCGTGGGCGAACCGGGAACCGGTAAGACGCTGCTTGCGAAAGCGATCGCCGGCGAGGCGGATGTGCCGTTCTTCTCGATCTCTGGTTCGGACTTCGTGGAAATGTTCGTCGGCGTGGGCGCTTCACGTGTGCGCGACCTCTTCAAGCAGGCGAAAGACAATTCGCCTTGCATCATCTTCCTGGACGAAATCGACGCGGTCGGTCGACGTCGCGGCAGCGGCTTTAGCTCCGGCGGACACGATGAGCGTGAGCAGACGCTCAATGCCATCCTCGTCGAGATGGATGGCTTTGACACCAACGACCAGGTCATCGTCTGTGCCGCGACCAATCGCGTGGACGTGCTCGACCCAGCGCTGACGCGTCCGGGCCGATTCGATCGGCAGATCTACGTGCCGCTGCCGGACGTCAAGGGCCGAATGGACATCCTCAAGGTGCACAGCCGAAAGGTGAAGCTGGGGCCCAATGTCGATCTCAGTCGCCTTGCTCGCGCCACCCCTGGCTTTAGCGGCGCGGATCTGGCGGCAATCATTAATGAATCCGCCCTCGGCGCCACGCTGGCCGGTAAGGAATACATCGAACAGGACGACCTCGAGGAGGCGCGTGACAAGGTCCGCTGGGGCCGAGCGCGCAAGAGCCGAGTGATTGACGAGAAAGAAAAAGTTGCAACCGCATATCACGAAGCGGGTCATGCCGTCGTGCAGTACCTGACTAAGGATGCCGATCCAATCCACAAGGTGACGATCATCCCGCGCGGCCAGATGGGCGGCGCGACGATGGCGCTGCCGGAGAAGGATCGCAGCAACTACTCCAAGCGCTGGTGCATCGCCTTCATGAAGGTCTGCTTCGCTGGTCGAATCGCCGAAGAGATGTTTTGCGGCGACATCAACACCGGCGCCATGGGCGACATCCGCCAGGCCACGGGCGTCGCACGCCGGATGGTTCGCGACTGGGGCATGAACGAGCGCCTCGGCTTTGTTTACTACGGCGAAGACGATTCCAAGCAGACGTTCGACTTCGGCTCATCGCGCGAGTACTCCGAGAGCACCCAGCAGCAGATCGACGAAGAAGTGAAGAAGCTGATCGACACGCTCTACGAAGAAACCCGCCTGATGTGCGAAGCGAACAAGGACCGCATCGAGGCGGTGGCCAAGGCGCTGCTCAAGTACGAGACGCTCGACTCCAATGAGATCGATCGGATCATGCGGGGCGAGAGCCTCACCCGGCCCACCGTCAGCGACTTGCTGGAGAAGGAAGAGTCGCGCCGCTCCACCGTCATCGCTCCCTCGGAAGATCCCAGCAAGCCGGATGTCACCTTTGGCGGCGGCGCGCTTCCCGCGCCTGGTTGATCATTCACTGCAATTCATCCTCAGCACAAAGCCCCGCGGTATCTATCGCGGGGCTTTCTTGTTGGGGTCTTTGGGGTTGTGTGCAACGTGTGAGCCGAGAGGAACCGTTCAAGCCGCCCGTCGCAGCAGACCGATAACGGTCTTAAGCATGAGCAGCGCCGCATTTCGACTTGATCTGACCGAAGCACCCCGAGCCGGGTCATTCCGGCTCCCGGTGACACGGGAAATGCCTGCCACCCTCAAGTTGAGCGACTACGTTCAGCCCGAGATCAGCGTGACCGATCCCATGGGCTTGGACGAACACGCCGCCACGGCCCGCCGCACCAGCTCCTGGACATTGCGCCAGAAGATCGCCCGCGCCGCGTGGATGATCGCCTGGGGTGTACTGTTTCGAACGAGCTTCCACAACCTCTACGCCTGGCGCAACCTGCTGCTTCGCCTCTTCGGCGCCAAGCTCGGCCCGCACGTGCGCATTCGCCCCAGCGCCTGGATCGAAATCCCCTGGCACCTGTCCATCGGCGAGGGCTCCATCATCGGCGACGGCGCCATCCTCTACTCACTCGGAAAAATCTCCATCGGTCGCTTCACCACCATCAGCCAGTACGCCCACCTCTGCGCCGGCACACACGATCACACCAGCCAGTCGTTTGAACTGGTGCGCATGCCGATCACAATCGGCGACAACGCATGGATCGCGGCGGAAGCCTTCGTCGGCCCCGGCGCCACCATCGGGGCACGCTCGGTCATCGCCGCCCGCGCGGTCGTCGTCCGCGACGTCGCCGCTGATCAAGTCGTTGCCGGCAACCCCGCCCGCTTCATCAACCGCCGCGTCATCACCCGCTGAGCGACTTGCCGAAGAACTCCCCACGCGCCGGATCGCCTTAACCAATCGAGTTCACCTCCAACTGTCCGCCGCTATCGCATCCCTCAGGGTGAAAACTCCCTCAGCGTCGGTTAGAATCCACGAACAGTTTCCCGAGGTTTTTTAGTGGCCCAAGCGGATATCGTGATCGCCGATGACAAGATGCTCCCCATGGCGGTGGACCTGTACAACGCCATGTTCCGCCCCAAGCGCGAAGTCGATTTCTTCAAGCGCCGCTTCATGGGCCGCTACAACGCGCTCACCCTGATCGCACGTATGGATGACCGCCCCGTCGGCTTCTGGGTCGGCTTCGAACTGAAGCCCGGCATGTTTTACCACTGGCTCGGTGGCGTCATCCCCGACGTCCGGCGTCACGGCGTCGGCCGCCAGCTCACCGAAGCCCAGCACGCCTGGGCCAAAGACCACGGCTACGAATACATCCGCTGTGAATGCCTTAACCACCAGCGCGAGTTCATCCACTTCGCCATGGCGCTCGGCTACGACATCGTCGGCGTCCGCTGGGACTCCACCCACGCCGACAACCTGATCGTCTTCG
>DASVUC010000072.1:0-10366 GCA_036387255.1 Tepidisphaeraceae bacterium
ACAGCTACGCGATCGTAATCGACAAGCCGATCCTGGATCTGCTGAAGTTGGACAGCAAGACGCCGCTGGAGATCACGACCGATGGCACGTCGATCATTATCGCTCCGGCGAACAAGACACGTCGCGCCAAGTTCGTCGCCGCGGCGCAAGACACTTTGAAGAAGTACCCCAAGATGCTCAAGAGGCTTGCGCAATGAGTCCACTGTTTCTGACGCTCGCCGAAGTAATTGACCTCCACCGAATGGGGGTCGAGCAATTCGGTGGCGCGGCGGAAGCGCGCGATATGGGGCTGCTCCAATCCGCCCTCGCAATGCCGTCATTGCAGTTTTCGGGTGAATACCTGCACGGCGACCTCGCTGCCATGGCGGCGGCCTATCTGTTTCACATCCTGAAAAACCACCCATTTGTCGACGGCAACAAGAGAGCGGGCGCCATGACAGCCCGCGTGTTTCTATTGATGAACGATGTGACTTTTGATCCGCCCGAAGATGAATACGGCGATCTTGTGCTAGGTGTTGCCGCCGGTGAGATCAGCAAAGAGCAGGCAACTGAATTCTTCCGCAAGCACGTCCGGTAGACGTCACAGCTTCCGATCCAACAGTCGATATTGCACCGCTTCCGCCAGGTGATGCTCGGATATTGTTTCGGCGCCTTCGAGATCCGCAATCGTCCGCGCCACTCGCCTGACCTTGTCATACGCCCGGGCGCTTAGGCCCAGCTCGTCCATGGCTTGTTTCATCAAGAGCAGGCACGAGTCGCTCAGTTCGCAGTGCTGCTTGAGCTGTTTACTGTCCATGCTGGCGTTCGTGGTTTGGCCTTTGAATCGCTTCTGCTGGACGTCACGGGTGCGGGTGACTTGCTCGCGCATGCGGGCGCTGGTGGTGCCGGTGGTTTTGCCGGTGAGCTCGCGGTACGGCACCGTCGGGACTTCCACGTGGATGTCGATGCGGTCGAGCAGGGGGCCGGAGAGCTTTTCCAGGTACTTGTTCTTCGCGCGGGGATCGGTGGGATTGTGACCGGAGGCAGTGGGGTTCATCGCGGCGACGAGCATGAAGCGCGCCGGGAACTTAATCGAGCCGAACACGCGGGCGACGGTGACTTCGCCGGACTCCAGCGGCTGCCGCAGCGTCTCCAGCACATGCCGCGAAAACTCCGGAAGCTCATCCAGAAACAAAATCCCATGATGCGCCAGTGAAACCTCGCCCGGCCTCGGAATAGATCCCCCGCCGATCAGCGCCTGCGCCGTCGCCGAATGATGCGGCGTCCGCACCGGCCGAGAATCCATCAGCGCCACACCGTCCGGGAGCAATCCGAGCGCGGAGTAAATCCGTGTCGTCTCCAGCGATTCCATCCGCGCCAGTGGAGGCAAAATGCCCGGGATCCGGCTGGCGAGCATCGATTTTCCCGTTCCGGGTGGACCGATCATCAGGAGGTTGTGCGCCCCAGCACAGGCAATCGTAATGGCTCGCTTGACGGCTTCTTGTCCACGCACGTCGGCGAAATCCAAATCCGGATTGAACTTCGAAAGCTCGTACGGTTCCCCGTCCAGTTCATGCGGCTCCAAATCCAACTGCTCGTTGAGAAATGAGATCGCCTGCGTGAGTGTGGTGACGGGGTAGACTTCAATGCCGTCTACGACCGCGGCCTCTTTGGCGTTCTCCTGGGGGATAATGACGCCTCGCATCTTGCGCTGCTTGGCGAGCAGCGCGAGCGAGAGTGTGCCTTTAATTTTGCGGACCCTGCCGTCAAGCGCCAACTCGCCCGCGATCAGGAAGTCTTTGTGCCGATCGTTCTGGATGAAGTTCGTCCCCCGAAGAACGCCCACCGCCATCGGGAGATCCAGCGCCGGCCCTTCCTTTTTGACGTCCGCCGGCGCCAGGTTAATGAGCAGCGCGTGGTTCGGAAACGCATACCCGGAGTTAATGATGGAGCGTTTAACGCGCTCAACTGATTCCTTAACAGCGGTCTGGGCCAGACCCACGATCGTCGTCTTCTGCAGCCCGCGGTTCGCGACGTCGACTTCGATTTCGCACGGATGCGCGTCAATGCCGACGAGGATGAAGGAGTGGATTTTCGAGAGCACCGCGAGAAGCCCCTGAATGTGATGGGGGAAGTGTAACGGCAGGGGCTGATTGGGGAAACACATTTCGGGCCCTTCGAGTGGGGAACGTTCTGGCGCAAGTTTCCGCGGCCGCTTTGAAAGCCGGGGGAGGGGCCGTAGACTTTTGCTTCTTTATGACCAAGAAGCTGTACCTGGAGACGTTTGGCTGCCAGATGAACGTGCTCGATTCGGAGCTTGTTCTGGGCCAGCTGCGCGCGCGGGGTTATGAGTCGACCGATGATCGCGATGCCGCGGATGTCGTGATCTACAACACGTGCTCCGTGCGCGAGCATGCGGAGCAGAAAGTTTGGTCGCGGCTGGGCGAACTTCGGGAGGCGAAGAAGGCTCGGCCTGATTTGATCGTCGGCGTCATCGGCTGCATGGCGGAGCGGGAGGGGGCAAAGCTGTTTGGGCGGTTTCCGCACGTCGACATCCTGTGCGGGCCCGGGGAACTCGATAAGCTGCCATCAATGGTGCATAACGCGGTGGTGACGGGAGAGGGGAAGAGTGACGAAGCATCGGCGCAACGAAGTGACGAAGCGAACAAGAGACAGGTGGCGCTGATGGGGGCGACGAGTCGGAGGTCTTCGACGCTGGCGGCGGCGGAGGATTCGCTCGAGCTCTTGGACTTGTCCCGGGCCATTTCGCCTTCGGATGATGTGGCGCAGGCGTATGTGCGCATCACGCGCGGGTGCAACAAGTTTTGTACGTATTGCGTCGTGCCCTACACGCGCGGCCCGGAGGTGCATCGGCCCCCGGCGAACATCATCGATGAGGTCCGCAAACTGACCGAGGCGGGTGCGAAGGAAGTCACGCTGCTCGGGCAGACGATCAATCACTATCACTACAGGCATGGGGATGGGCGGGAAACCTCTTTCGCTGAGCTGCTTTATCTGATTCACGAAGCAACGCCTGATCTTCCGCGGCTGCGGTTTGTGACGAGCTTTCCGCGGGATTTCTCCGATGAAGCACTTCAGGCCATGCGAGACTGTGAGCGGATCTGCCGTTATCTCCATGTGCCGGCGCAGCATGGGAACGATCGGATTCTGAAGTTGATGAACCGGGGGTACACGGGGCAGCAGTACTACGATTTTGTGGAGCGGGCGCGGGGCTATATGCCGGATGTTTCCATCGCCAGCGATTTCATTGTCGGTTTCCCGTCAGAGACCGATGAGGAGTTTGCGCAGACGGTGGAGATGGTTCGCCGGTGCCGGTTCAAGAACAGCTTTATCTTCAAGTATTCGCCGCGGCCGGGAACGATCGCGATTGATCGGTTTGCAGATGATGTGCCTGAAGAGGTGAAGCGCCGCCGGAACAATGATCTGCTGGCGGTGCAGCAGCAGATCTGCAACGAGATCAACCGCGAGATGATCGGACAGACGGTGGAGGTCATGGTGGAGGGGGAATCGAAGCTGGTGAGCCGACAGGCAGCGCGGCTGTCCAGGGTCGAACTGGGGTGGGAGAGGAAGTCTCTCGCCTGTGAAGAGGTGAAGACGCAGCTGGTGGGGAGGACGCGCGGGGATCTGGTGGTTTGTTTTGATGGGGCAATGTCGCTCAAGGGACAGATTCTCGACGTGCAGATCACGGATGCACAGGGGATGACGCTGTTTGCGCAGCGGGTGGTCGAGCCGGCGCTGACCTGATTTCTGTTACCCTATGGCAATGGACCCCGAGACGACGCAATCCCTCTCCTATGAGGACCCTCTCGCAACACCAGCATCTACGTCTGGTCTGTCTTACTCCTGAAGATTTTCGCGATGTACCTGTTCTGCGCGGCCCTGCCGGGGTTGGAGGGTTTCATCTTCTGGATCGCCGACTTCTTCATGCGTCTGGGAGGCTCGCCGGATCTCCGCACATTGCTGCTTTATTCCATCCCGTACGCAGGCTTTCTGATTGCCGGCCTAATCATCTTCACGAAAGCTGAACAATTCGGCGATCGACTGCTACGGGGGGTAGCGCTCCCAACGGGACCGGCGCCAAGCTCAGTGGAGATGCAGGCGCTGGCCATCGCGATCCTGGGTCTCTACCTCGCAACCCAGGCTTTTCCGCACCTGATCGGATCCATTGTTCAACTGGTATTTGATTTTCGCTGGCGAGGGACTTCGCGCAATGAGTATGCGAAAGGGCTGATTGGGCCAGTGCTGGAGCTTGGACTGGGACTGGCGCTGTTTTTTCAGGCGCGGGGCATCTCGATCATGTGGCACCGCTTGAGAAACGCCGGCCGGTACCACGAACCGCCTGACGAGCGAATGTAAAAGGATATATTAGTCTTCAATGGCTTGCTCCCGGGTGTCTGCGGGCGTAAGCTCAACCGAAGTATGAGCAAGGCCCCACACATTCTGCCGTCGCTTCCCCGGGGTTCAGCGAATCAGAACAAGCAGGCCGCCCCGTATGAACCCGTCTGTGCCATCTTTCGGCGCTACTTGCACGGCGAGAAGCTGAAGTTCACGCCCGAGCGGGCGATGATGCTCGACGCCGTCCTGCGGAAACAGGGGCTTTTCGATCCCGATCAGCTTGTTTCGGACTTGAAGCAGCTCGGCCATCGCGTCTCCCGCGCCACGGTCTACCGGACCCTCGCCCACCTACAGGATGCCGGCGTCTTGAAGCAGGTGTTTTTCGACAACAAGCGCTCGTACTACGAAGTGATCGCCGGGCGACAGCCCTATGATTACCTGATCTGCGTGGCCACGGGCAAGGTAATTGAGTTCAGCAGCGACAAGCTCAAGAAGCTGCGCGACGAGATCTGCAAAGAGCATGGGTTCGACCCGATCTCGCACCAGTTCCACATTTATGGGGTTAGCGCCGAGGGGACGGCCATGGGTGGGAAAGAGAAGTAGTGGGATCAGTAAAACACCCCACGAAAATAGGCGATTTTATCGCACTTGCTTGCGCAGATTCGTGCCTATGATCTAGCACAGCGCGGCGAAGGTCGCGAGGGTAAGGATGGCAATCTTGAGTTTCGGATTCCAGAAGATCGGGGTTACCAGCGCGGCCATGAGTTGATGTACTCCTTTGGTCCCGGGAGAAACAAAGTCAGTGCCAGGCGGGACCGTGGGGTGCAACTTACACGGGCAGTCGAGATGGCTGCAAGAAAAGCCGTGAAGGTGCAACAGCAGGGGTGGTAGGGCCTGTGCCGGATGCGTTGCAAAAGCATCACGTGAAGCGGGTCACGCCGGCGCCTTGTTTCCGAGAAACAACTTCCGCGTCGAGGGTGCACAGGCAGGAGACGAATGACCGATGATTCCGCACCAAGGCATTAAATGTTGTTGCTGATTTTAATGAGCCCGCTTGAAACTTAAGTCCAGATACATAAACGTTTTAGTTCGAGAGCCGTAGCGCGAGACTGAGGGGGCGTCCGAACAGATTCGATTTCCCACTGGAACATGCACACCATGAGTAAAACCACCGTCGTACGCAGGAGCCCCGAGCCAACCGACGCCAAGCAAAAAGGCGAAGGGGTCAATGTCAGGCAACTGCTGGACAACCTTCAGAAGCAGCTCAGCTTCAGCGAGAGCCTGGTCATTACCACGCTTCCGCGCGGTTCGCTCCAGATTGTGCAGCCCGGGAAGCTGCCGGAGACGCTGATCAAGGACTATGCGCGCGATTACCACCTGGAAGACAAGCTCACCTGGCAGACGATCCTGAACGAGCGTCCGATGACCGGCAGCGAGATCTGGCCCGACGGCAATGGCCGCTTCGCCCGCGAATACCTGGGTACGCGCGGCCTGAAATATTCCGCCGCAGCTCCGCTGGCGGCTCCCGTGCTTGATGGTTATCCCGGCGCCGTTCATCTTTACCGCACCGAACAACAGGGCGAGTTCACCGAAGCTGACTTAGCGAAGCTGGCGGATTTCGCCCGCCAGTTAGATGACGCGATCGAGAAGGTTCGCGCCAGCCGCCCCAAGCACGCGGCTTGCCTGATGGACACGCACCTGACCCCTCGCCCAAAGGTGCGCCAGTTCCTCTTTGATGGGCAGCTTCGCGAGCTGTTCACCCGCGGCGAGTTCGACACTTTGGATTCGCGCTTAAAGGAAGAAATGCTTCACACCGCCCGCCAGGAGCTGCACCGCTTGAACGGTGAGCTCGCGCTGGCGGATCGGGCGAAGCTGCCCGATTCACGCGGTGATCTGTGGACGTTCCGCGTTGTCGTCTATCGCGCTTATCCCGCCGTGGGCGAAGGGCCGTTCGTCCTCTTCTGCATTCAGCCGAGCTGCGGCGACTGGTCGACCGTTCGCCCCAGCGACTTCCAGGCGGATGAAGAAATCGCACGCCTGATCCCCGCGCTGAAGTTTATGAAACAGGAATTTCGCCGCGGCCCGACCCTCGGCGAGATTGCCAAGACGGCGCATTTGAGCCCGTTCCATTTCCACCGCCGCTTCACCGAGCTGCTGGGTTTGACGCCGAAGCATTACCTGCTCGAGTGTCAGATCCAGGACGCCAAGGCACAGCTCCTGGCGCGGAAGAAGGATCTGGCGCAGATCGCCGCCGATTGCGGATTCGCGCATCAGAGTCACTTCACGAGCCGGTTCAAGCAGGCGACGGGTCTGACCCCGACGAAGTGGCGGAAGGTCGCCCTGGAAGCGAAGTCGCAGCCAAACACTTGAACTCTAAATTGGTGAGAAGTCCACGGAGCCCCGCATCAAGATGCGGGGCTTCTTTATTTTCCGCCCGCTGCAAACCCACGCGACTTTCAAAAAAGCTGTCAGGTTTCCCGTTCAATCGTGCGCTCCTTAGAATCACGCAAAGATGCATCGCATCGCCGCCGTTAGCTTTCTCAACTCCAAGCCCCTCATCGAGGGATTGGAGCGGCGCGCGGATGTGCAGTTGATGCTCGAGGTCCCTTCCCGATTGCATGAGACTTTGCGCAACGGCAGCGCCGACGTGGCGCTGCTTCCAGTTATCGATTACCAGCGGCTGGAGGGCCTTACCCTGCTCCCCGCCGGGGGTATCGTCTCGGATGGTGAGACGCTTACGGTGCGGGTGTTCTCGCGCGTGCCGATCCAGCAGATCACATCGCTGGCTTGCGATTGGCACAGTCACACGTCGGTCGCACTGGCGCGCATCATTCTTTCACGACAGTACAACCTGCATCCTGAGATGGTCGACATCCGCAGCGCCGCCCATGACCCGCAACAGGCGCGCCTGCTCATTGGAGACAAAGTGGTCTGCGAAGAACCGCAGGGTTTTCCCTATCAGCTCGATCTGGGTCGCGAGTGGAAGACCATGACCGGCTTGCCGTTCGTCTTCGCCGCGTGGATGGGGCGAGACGGCGAGGATTACACCGCCTTAGCGCAGGTCCTTCGCGCTGCAAAAGAAAGCGGGATGAAGAACATCGACGGGATCATCAAGAAGTTCGCCGTCCCCCTCGGCTGGCCCGTGCAACTCGCCTGGCAGTATCTGACCCAGAACCTCACCTTCGACATCAGATCGCACGAGCTACAAGCCATCAGGCTGTTCCATCAGGTGGCGGCAGAAGAGGGCATCATCGCCAATCCTCCGCGAGCGCTGAAGGTTTTCGAGTAGATCACCCCGTGAGGCCATCGCATCCTGCGCGCTAAAGCTCCGTGTACTTCTTCGCCGAGCCCCGCGCCTTGCGTACCGGGTACTTCCGCCGATTCAAACGCATCTTCTGATCAAACGCCTTCACCAGATCCACGTCGAGGTCCTCGGCCAGAAGCAGCAGCACGTGCAAAACGTCCGCCAGCTCATGCGCGACTTCCTTGTGCCGTTTCTTAAGATGATCGCCAAGCTCCTGGCCATTGCGCCACTGCATGTGCTCAAGCACTTCCGTCGCTTCCAGCACCAGTGTGAGCGCCAGATCCTTTGGATTGTGGAATTGTTTCCAGTCTCGCGCATCGCGGAACTTCCGAACGCTTTCGAGAAGATGAGCAAGTGTGGTCTGGTTCATCCGTATTTCTCGAAGTGGCCGCTCCGCAGATCAGCGACCATTTCCCGCAGCCGCGTTTCCAGCAGCGGAATGATCTGGTTAGCCCTCATCCCGCTGATGTCGATGACAGGACCATAGAGCACCCGGACCGGATACGCCCGCGGAAGGTTTTTCCCCTTCGGCCAGGCATGAAAGGACCCCTCGATCACTGCGGGAACAACCGCAGCCTTGGCTCGCCGAAGCACCAGCGCCACGCCCGGCTCGAGCGATTTCATCTCACCCGTTTCGGTCCGTGTCCCTTCCGGGAACATGGCAAGCATATGCCCCTCCTCCAGCCTGCGGATCATTTCTTTCACCGCGCCGACGTCACCTTCGCCGCGCTTCACGGGAAATGCGTTGAGGTTGGTGATGAGCCAGGAGAAGAACCGATTGCGAAAGAGCGTGGCCCGCGCCAGGAAGCTCATCGGCCGGCGAAGCTGCACCGCGAGCAGGATCGGGTCGAGGTAGCTCTGGTGGTTCGAGACGATGAGGACACCGCCCGTCGGCGGGATGTGGCGTTTGCCGTAGACCTTCAGGTCAAAATAGCGCGTCGTCCAGATTCGGCACACACTCTGTCCGAAGTTCCAGAGAAGAGATTTGCCGGGACCCGATGGCATCAGGAAGCTTTGGCGGTTTGAACTCGCCAGACGATGTGATCGACCACCTGCGGTTCGGTCATCGTGGTGGTGTCAATGACTTCGGCGCCCTCGGGGATCGCCAGCGGGCCAACCGCGCGGGTCGCGTCGCGGTGATCCCGCGAGACAATCTGCTTGAGCAGTTCCTGAATGTCCACGATCTCGCCGCGGGCGCGGAGCTGGGTGGCGCGGCGGCGGGCGCGTTCCTGGGGGGTGGCGTCAAGATAGAACTTGAAGGCGGCATCGGGGAAGACGACGGAGCCTTGGTCGCGGCCTTCGGTAACAAGGTTGCCGCGCTGGTTGCCGATCTTGCGTTGCTGGTTGACGAGGAGCTCGCGGATTGCGGGGACGACGGCCACGTAGGATGCGGCGCGGGTGGCTTCAGAGCCGCGGAGCAGGTGGCCGACCTGTTCACCGTTGAGAAGCAGGCCGGGCGGCTTGCGGGTCCAATCGAAATCGATCTTGACGATCTTGGCGATGAAGGCGAGCTCGCGCTGGTCTTCCAGATTAGCCTGACGGCGGACGGCTTCGAGGCCGATGGCGCGGTACATCGCGCCCGTGTCGAGGAAATCAAGGCCGAGTCGCTCGGCGACGGCGCGAGCGACTGAAGATTTCCCCGTACCTGCCGGCCCGTCGATCGTGATCACCATTAGAAGACGCGCTTTTTGGATGCCCAGACGTTGGGTGAAGTTGTACGGGCGTCGTGCGGTTTGGGCAATGGGTGGTGGAGGCATCGCTGGCTCGGTCATATCGAATAGCAGCGGATGAGGGAAGCGTCAAACTTCCGCCACTGGCGCGACGGCTGCACAAACACTATCTTGAGCCTGTTCTTCGAGATCATGCAGACGGATCCCATTCAACTTGAGCTGATGCGCAATCTCTTCGAAGCCGCCGCGGAAGAGATGGGGATCACGCTGGCGCGGGTCGCGTTCTCCGCCAACATCAAGGAACGGCGCGATTTCTCCTGCGCTGTGTTTGATTCCGCCGGCGAACTGCTTGCGCAGGCGGCCCATATTCCCGTTCACCTGGGGTCGATGGGGGCAAGCGTTCGCGCGGTGCTCGCGCGCTTAGGCGCCTTAAGCGAAGGGGATGTGGCAATCGTGAACGATCCGTTTGCGGGGGGAACGCATCTGCCGGATATCAACATCATTTCGCCGATCTATTTCCGAGGTTCTCTTGCCGGCTACGTCGCAAATCGCGCCCATCATGCCGACGTGGGAGGAATCTCGCCCGGGTCCATGACGCTCAGCCGGCATATCGACGAAGAGGGAATTCGCATCGAGCCCTCGCTGCTTCAGCGCGCGGGCGTGGTGGATGAAGAGCTGATGAGCCACATTTTACATGTGGTGCGGACGCCCGATGAGCGGCTGGGTGATCTCGATGCGCAGATGTCCGCCAATCGCGTCGGCGCTGCCGCCATCGCACGAATGATCGAGATGTACGGCATCGACACCGTCACGCACTACGGACGCGCGCTTCAAGATTATTCGCAGTCATTTCTCGCGCGCACCATCGATGACATCGCCGACGGACAATATTCCTTCCGCGATGTCCTCGATGACGACGGCACCGGATACGGCCCCGTCGGCATCAGCGCCGCCATCACCATCACCGGCGACCGCGCCGTGGTTGATCTCACCGCCTCCGATCCGCAGGTGCAGGGCTGTGTTAATTGTCCGGATGCCGTTGCCCGCTCCGCGGTCT
>DASVUC010000073.1:0-21161 GCA_036387255.1 Tepidisphaeraceae bacterium
TCATGGACGGGCTTCCGTACACACCATCAATCGGAGACGGCCGATGAAGCACGGTCAAGACTCGGGGCGCAGGCACACCGCACTTCCCAAGACTCGCAAATCCAGCAGCGGTAACGGCAATGGCCATACCAGAGGGGCGCAAAGAGTTCGGCGCGACGTGCTCGATGAGCAGCCACCGATCACCGAGATCCTGCGTGCCGCGCCCCACCACGGCCGCGAGCTCGACAAGTCCACCCTCCTGGCCACGCTACGCGCCTTCAAGAACGGCGACTTCTCGGTGCGCCTGCCGCTCGACCTGGACGGTATGGACGGCAAGATCGCCGACGCTTTCAACGAGGTGATCTCGCTCAACCAGCAGATGAGCGACGAGCTCGAGCGCATGAGCCGCGTGGTCGGTAAAGAAGGAAAGATCAGCCAGCGCGCCGGCATCGGCCCGGTGAGCGGGTCGTGGGAAGCGAACATTGCTTCGGTGAACACGCTGATCTCCGACCTGGTGCACCCGATTTCCGAAACCGCCCGCGTGATCGGCGCCGTGGCCAAGGGTGACCTCTCGCAGACCATGGCGATGGAAATTGAAGGCCGTCCGCTCAGCGGCGAATTCCTTCGCACCGCCCGCACCGTGAACACCATGGTGGCGCAGCTTGGCTCGTTCGCATCGGAAGTGACCCGCGTGGCACGTGAGGTGGGCACGGAAGGAAAACTTGGTGGCCAGGCGAAGGTGAAGGGCGTCGCCGGCACATGGAAAGACCTCACCGACTCGGTGAACTCGATGGCCGGTAACCTCACCTCGCAGGTGCGAAACATCGCCGCCGTGACGACGGCCGTGGCCCGCGGCGACCTATCCAAGAAGATCACCGTGGACGTGAAGGGTGAAATCCAGGAACTGAAAAACACCATCAACACGATGGTGGACCAGCTTCGCTCCTTCGCATCTGAAGTGACCCGCGTGGCGCGCGAAGTGGGTACTGAAGGCAAACTGGGTGGCCAGGCCGACGTGAAAGGCGTCGCCGGTACATGGAAAGACTTGACCGATTCCGTGAACTCCATGGCCTCGAACCTCACGGGCCAGGTGCGAAACATCGCGGCCGTGACGACCGCCGTCGCCAACGGCGACCTGTCGAAGAAGATTACGGTGGACGTGCGTGGGGAAATCCTCGAGCTGAAGCTCACCATCAACACCATGGTGGACCAGCTCAATAGCTTTGCTTCTGAAGTGACGCGCGTGGCGCGCGAAGTGGGTACGGAAGGAAAGCTCGGTGGCCAGGCGCAGGTGAAAGGCGTCTCCGGCACGTGGAAGGACTTGACCGAATCCGTGAACTCCATGGCCGCGAACCTTACGTCTCAGGTGCGAAACATCGCTGCGGTGACGACCGCCGTCGCCAAGGGCGACCTCTCGAAGAAGATCACCGTGGACGTGAAGGGTGAAATCCTCGAGCTGAAGAACACGATCAACACGATGGTGGATCAGCTCAGCTCCTTCGCCGCGGAAGTGACTCGCGTGGCTCGTGAAGTGGGTACTGAAGGAAAGCTTGGTGGACAGGCAGATGTGCGCGGCGTGGCTGGTACGTGGAAGGATCTCACCGACAACGTGAATCTCATGGCCGGTAACCTCACGTCGCAGGTGCGCAACATCGCCGACGTGACCAAGGCCGTGGCTGCGGGCGACCTGTCCAAGAAGATCACGGTCGACGTGAAAGGCGAAATCGCGGAACTCAAGAACACCGTCAACACGATGGTGGACCAGCTGTCCTCCTTCGCCGCTGAGGTAACTAGAGTGGCCCGCGAAGTGGGCACCGAAGGCAAGCTCGGCGGTCAGGCCGAGGTGAAAGGCGTCGCCGGTGTGTGGAAGGATCTCACCGACTCCGTGAACTCCATGGCCTCCAACCTCACCGTCCAGCTCCGCGACGTGTCGAAGGTGGCGACGGCGATCGCGATGGGCGACCTGACGCAGAAGATCACGGTGGATGTGCGCGGTGAAATCCTCCAGATCAAGAACGTGATCAACAACATGATCGACCAGCTGAGCTCCTTCGCGTCGGAAGTGACGCGCGTGGCCCGCGAAGTGGGCACCGAAGGTGAGCTGGGCGGGCAGGCGGATGTGAAAGGCGTGGCGGGTACGTGGAAGGATCTGACGGACTCGGTGAACTCGATGGCCGGTAACCTGACGGCACAGGTGCGCAACATTGCATCGGTGACGACGGCCGTGGCGAATGGCGACTTGTCTAAGAAGATTACGGTGCCGGTGAAGGGGGAAATTCTCGAGCTGAAGCAGACCATCAACACGATGGTGGACCAGCTCAACAGCTTTGCATCCGAAGTGACTCGCGTGGCCCGTGAAGTGGGTACAGAAGGGAAGCTGGGTGGGCAGGCTGAAGTGAAAGGCGTCGCCGGTACGTGGAAAGACTTGACGGACTCTGTGAATTCGATGGCGTCGAACCTCACGGGGCAGGTGAGGAACATCGCCGCCGTGACGACGGCCGTCGCCAATGGCGACCTTTCGAAGAAGATCACGGTGGACGTGAAGGGCGAGATTCTGGAGCTCAAGTCCACGATCAACACGATGGTGGACCAGCTTTCATCGTTCGCCGCAGAAGTGACGCGCGTGGCGCGCGAGGTGGGTACGGAAGGAAAACTGGGTGGTCAGGCTGAAGTGAAAGGCGTCGCGGGTACGTGGAAAGATCTGACGGACTCGGTGAACTCGATGGCCGGCAACCTCACGTCGCAGGTGCGCAATATCGCGGACGTGACCAAGGCTGTGGCGAACGGTGACCTTGCCAAGAAAATTACCGTGGACGTGAAAGGTGAGATCCTCGAGCTCAAGAACACTGTGAACACGATGGTGGACCAGCTTCGCGCGTTCGCTTCGGAAGTGACCCGCGTGGCACGTGAAGTGGGCACGGAAGGGAAACTGGGTGGTCAGGCGAACGTGCCGGGCGTGGCAGGCACGTGGAAGGACCTTACTGACAACGTGAACTTCATGGCATCGAACCTGACAGGCCAGGTGCGCAACATCGCTGCGGTGACGACTGCGGTTGCCAATGGCGACCTGTCCAAGAAGATCACGGTGGACGTGCGCGGCGAGATTCTCGAGCTGAAGCAGACCATCAACACGATGGTGGACCAGCTCAATAGCTTTGCATCCGAAGTGACCCGCGTGGCTCGTGAAGTGGGTACGGAAGGAAAACTGGGTGGTCAGGCTGAAGTGAAAGGCGTCGCGGGTACCTGGAAGGACCTGACCGACAACGTGAACTTCATGGCTGACCGTCTCACGAACCAGGTGCGCGGCATCGCTAAGGTCGTGACTGCCGTGGCGAATGGTGACCTGAAGCGCAAGCTGACGGTGGACGCGAAAGGTGAAATCGCGGAGCTGGCCGACACGATCAACAGCATGATCGACACGCTGGCGACATTCGCGGATCAGGTGACGACGGTGGCGCGCGAAGTGGGTGTCGAAGGGAAGCTCGGCGGGCAGGCATCGGTGCCCGGCGCATCGGGTACGTGGCGCGATTTGACGGACAACGTGAATCAGCTCGCGGCGAACCTGACGACGCAGGTGCGCGCCATTGCCGAAGTGGCGACAGCTGTAACCAAGGGCGACCTGACCCGATCCATCGCGGTCGCCGCGCAGGGCGAAGTGGCGGCGCTTAAGGACACGATCAATGAGATGATCCGGAACCTCCGCGATACGACGCTGAAGAACGCGGAGCAGGACTGGCTCAAGACGAACCTGGCGAAGTTCAGCCGAATGCTCCAGGGGCAGAAAGATCTCCTCACGGTGGGCCGGCTGATCCTGTCGGAACTGGCGCCCGTGGTGAGTGCGCAGCACGGCGTGTTCTACATCATGGATAGCTCCAAGACGGATGAGCCGGCGCTCAAGCTGCTGGCGAGCTATGCCTACAAAGAGCGCAAGAACATCGACAACAAATTTAAGATGGGTGAAGGGCTGGTCGGTCAGTGCGCACTGGAGAAGGAGAAGATCCTGCTGACGAATGTTCCAAGCGATTACATCCGAATCGCTTCGGGCCTGGGTGATGCGCCGCCGCTGAACATCATCGTCATGCCGGTCGTGTTCGAGGGCCAAGTGAAAGCTGTGCTGGAACTGGCGAGCTTTGATCGGTTCAACCCGACGCACGAAACGTTCCTGGATCAGCTCACGGAATCCATCGGCATCGTGCTCAACACGATCGAAGCGAACATGCGTACGGAAGATCTGCTGAAGCAGTCCCAGTCGCTGGCTCGCGAGCTTCAGTCGCAGCAGGAGGAACTCCAGCAAACGAATGCTGAACTGGAAGACAAGGCCAAGCTGCTGGCCGAGCAGAACGTGGAAGTGGAACGGAAGAACCAGGAAGTGGAACAGGCTCGCCAGGAGCTGGAAAACAAGGCCAAGCAGCTGGCACTGACGTCGAAGTACAAGTCGGAATTCCTGGCGAACATGTCACACGAGCTGCGCACGCCGCTCAATTCGCTGCTGATTTTGTCGGATCAATTGTCGAAGAATCCGGAAGGCAACCTCACGGGCCGGCAGGTTGAATTTGCCCGGACCATTCACTCATCCGGTAACGATCTGCTCACGCTGATCAATGACATTCTTGACCTGTCGAAGATCGAGTCGGGCACGGTCATCGTCGATATCGGCGACGTGGCGTTCCGCGAGCTGGCAGATTACGTCAACCGCACCTTCCGACACGTGGCGGACAACAAGAAGCTCACGTTCGACGTGGAGGTGCAAGGAGAACTGCCGCGCGGCATCCAGACCGACGCGAAGCGCTTGCAGCAGATCCTCAAGAACCTGCTCTCCAACGCGTTCAAATTCACCGACGCGGGCAAGGTCGGGCTGCACGTCACACACGCCGTCGATGGCTGGTCGAGCGACAACGACTCGCTCAATCGCGCCCGCTCTGTCGTGGCGTTCAGCGTGGCTGATACGGGCATCGGAATTCCGCCGGAGAAGCAGCAGATCATCTTCGAAGCGTTCCAGCAGGCGGATGGCTCGACGAGCCGGAAGTATGGTGGAACGGGCCTGGGTCTGGCGATCAGCCGCGAGCTGGCTCGGTTGCTGGGCGGCGAGATTCGGCTGTCGTCCACGCCGGGCGAAGGGAGCATCTTCACGCTTTACCTGCCGCTGTCGTATCAGCAGCCGCGCGGCCCGCGGCGGGCGCTGCCGGAGAACACCAACCAGGCCGTGGTGGCGCCGCCTGAGCCGCAGCGTGAAGAAGCAATGGAGGCGCCGCAGACGTCTTCGACTTCCAACCAGTTTGCCGATGATTCGGACAACATAGCATCGGGCGATCAGGTGATCCTCATCGTCGAGAACGACCTGAACTTCGCGCACTACCTCTTCGAGATGGCGCACGAGAACAACTTCAAAGCGGTCGTCGCAACCCGCGGCGGAAGCGCTATCCAGCTCGCGCGGCAGCTGAATCCGGCGGCGATCACGCTGGACATCAACCTGCCGGACATCGACGGCTGGCGCGTGCTGAACCGATTGAAGGATGATCCGGCGACGCGCCACATCCCGGTGCAGATCATCACCACCGATGAGGAGCGCGAGCGCGGGCTGCGCATGGGCGCGATCGACGCTCTCACCAAGCCGATCAAGAGCAAGGAGATCCTTGATGAGACGTTCCGGCGGATCAAAGGCGCGATCGCCAATGAACACCGGCGCGTGCTGATCGCGGAACAGGATGAAGCGCTTCGCAACCAGATGGTCGAGCTGATCACGGGCGATGGTGTGGAAGTGATCACTACCGCAAACGCCGCCGAGGCTCAGGCGAAGCTGGGCGAGGCGCCGTTCGACCTGGTGGTGCTCGGCCTGGATCTGCCGGACGTGAAGAGCTTCGACCTGATCGACGAGCTGAAGGAGAAGCCGGAACTGCACGATCTGCGGATGATCCTGTACAGCAACCGCACGCTGTCGAAGAAGGAAGAAGTGCATCTGAAGCGTCTGACACAGACAATGCCGCTGAAAGATGTGCGCTCGCCCGAGCGGCTGCTGGATGAGACCTGCCTGTTCCTGCATCGCCGGGCGGAGCAGCTGACCGATGCCAAGCGCCAGTTGATCGATGGGCTGCATTCAGCGGCGGCAGTGCTGGCGGGCAAGAAGGTGCTGATTGTCGACGACGACATCCGCAACATCTTCGCCATGACCAGCATCCTGGAGCCGTTCCAGATGAAGCTCGTCAGCGCCGAGACCGGCCGCAGCGCGATCGAGATCCTTCAGAACAACCCGGACATCGACGTGGTGCTGATGGACATCATGATGCCGGACATGGACGGCTACGACACGATGCGGGCGATCCGTAAGCTCGGCAAGTTCCGCTCGCTGCCGATCATCGCCTTGACTGCCAAGGCAATGAAGGGCGACCGCGAAAAGTGCATCGAAGCCGGGGCTAGCGATTACATCGCCAAGCCGGTGGATACGGAACAGTTGTTGTCGCTTTTGAGGATTTGGTTATACCGTTGAGAAACAAGGGTTCAGGGTTCAGGGTTCAGTACAGAGCTCTGGTCCTGAACCCTGAACCCTGAACCATGTCCGACGGCAAAGTCAACATCCTCATCGTCGACGACAAGCCTGAGAAGGTTCTCGCGATCGAAGCGGTCCTTGAGGAGCTTGGGCAGAACGTTGTGCGCGCGTACTCGGGGCGCGAGGGCCTGCGGTGCCTGCTGAACGGCGAGTTCGCGGTCATCCTGCTCGACGTGAACATGCCGGGGATGGACGGCTTCGAAACTGCCGCCCTCATCCGCCGGCGTCAGGCGTCTCAGCACATCCCCATCATCTTCATCACCGCCTTCGGCGATGAGATGCACATCCAGCAGGGATACTCGCTGGGCGCGGTGGATTACATTCTCGCTCCCGTGGTTCCGGAGGTGCTGCGGTCAAAAGTGGCTGTGTTCGTCGACCTGTTCAAGAAGACCAACCAGGTGCAGCGGCAGGCGGAGATCCTTCGCCGGCGGGCCACGCAGTTGCAGCAGCTCACCGCCGCTTCAGTCGCGATTAACGCGGCGTTGTCGATCGACAAGATGCTGAAGCTGGTGACCGACACCGCGCGCGAAGTGGTCGGATCACATCAGGCGATCACGCTGTTCATCCTGGATCCCGGATCGGAATTTCGTCCGCCGCGCACGCAGGCGGTGGCGAGCTTCTCTGAGAAGTATGCGGATTGGCGCGAGAAGCCGCTGGCGCTGGATCCGATCGCCAAGACGATTGTCGCGACGAGCCACACCGCCACGCGGATGACCGAGGCGGAGCTGCACGAGCATCCGGACTGGGAGATCGTGCGGAAGCTCAAAATCCCCCCCATCGCCAGCGGGATGCTGGCGGTGCCCCTGACCGGGCGCGGCGGGAACAATCTGGGCGTGATCTATCTTGCAGATCGGATGGAGGGGCAGTTCAGCAGTGACGATGAATCGATCCTGGTGCAGCTTGCGCAGATGGCGTCGATTGCAATTGAGAACGCGATTTTTGCCGAGGAGCGCGAGGCGAACCGGATCAAGGACGAGTTTCTCTCGACGCTCTCGCACGAGCTGCGCACGCCGTTGAATGCGATCCTCGGTTGGACGCAGCTTCTGCGGCTGGAGGAGATTCCGGAGGAAGCTTCGCACGGCGTTGATGTGATCGAGCGCAACGCACGGGCGCAGGCAAAGCTGATCGAGGATCTGCTGGATGTGTCGCGCATCAATACCGGCAAGCTGCGGTTGAACTGCAAGCCGCTGAAGTTCGCGCAGGTGATCGAGGCGGCGGTGGAATCGTGCCGGCCGGCGGCGGAAGAGAAAGGCGTGGCGCTGAACTGGTCGGCGCCCGAAATTGAGGGTTCGACCACGGGCGATCCGGATCGGCTCCAGCAGGTGGTTTGGAATCTGCTCAGCAACGCGGTCAAGTTTACGCCGGCGGGCGGGCGCGTTGAGATGCGGCTGGACAGCGTGAACACGCACCTGCGCCTCCAAGTGACCGACACCGGGCAGGGAATCGCGCCCGGATTCCTGCCGTTCGTGTTCGACCGGTTCCGGCAGGCGGACAGCACGAGCCGGCGGTCGCATGGAGGATTGGGAATTGGCCTGGCGATCGTGCGGCGGATCGTGGAATTGCATGGCGGAACGGTAACGGCGGAGAGCCCGGGCGAGGGGCGCGGCTCGACATTTACGGTGACGCTGCCGCCTGGTGTTGCGGCGCTGGCGAGCCCGCCGCCGCAGGCGCTGGAGGCGCAGGGCGCCATGACCAGTTCAGCCAGAAGTGACGGGGAGCAGGACCTGAGCGGCTTCCGCATCCTGCTGGTGGATGATGAGCCAGATGCGCGAGATGTGATCGCGCGGACGCTGGAGCGCTGCGGGGCGCACATGGTGACGGCTTCATCGGTGGTCGAGGCGCTGCACGCGCTGCACAGCGAGAAGCCGGAGATGATCATCTCGGATATCGCGATGCCGGACCAGGACGGTTTTGATCTGCTGCGGCAGGTGCGGAACGTGACCGGGACGAGCGGACACCCGCTGCCGGTGGTGGCGCTGACGGCGTATGCCAGCGACGAGGACCGCGCGCGGGCGCTGGCGGCGGGGTTCAAGGCGCATCTGTCGAAGCCCATCTACCCGTCGGAACTGATCGAAGTCGTGAGCCGACTCTGTGAGGAGCGGCGGGCGCTGACGACGCGGAACGCGCTTCAGGCGTCGGCGTAGCGGGTTTCAAACGCTTAAAGACCTCAGGATCATGCAAGCTCTCGCGGCTCGCGTGCATGACGCGCATCGGTCAGCACTTTACGCGCGCGTTCGCCATCGCCGCATCCCGGCGATGAAGCTGCATATTCGTGGCAAGAGGAATGTTCATCATCCGAATCTACGGCTGCGGCTCAGCGAACGTTGCGGGTGATGGTTGTGCGGGCGTATAGTTGCGCCTCTTTCTCGGGAGCAATCTTTGGGTTTCAAGCTTACCTATTCCCCGCGTCGGCAGGATGTGCAGTCGATGACGACGGAGGATCTGCGGGCGGCGTTCGTAATTGGCGAATTGTTCGGCAGTGGGCCGATCCAGTGGACGTTTACCGATCTGGATCGACTGGCGGTGGCGGGGGTTCGGCCCGCGGGTGCGCTCACGCTGGAGAACGAGCGGCAGACGGGGTCAGAATTTTTCCTGGCGCGGCGGGAGCTGGGCATTCTGAACATCGGCGGCGCAGGCGTGGTTCGCGCCGATGGAAGAACATTTCAGGTCGAGACGCATGATTGCCTGTACGTCTCCATGGGGACGCGCGAGGTGACGTTCGAGTCGCCGGATCGCCATGCTCCGGCGAAGTTTTACTGCGTCTCGACGCCGGCGCATCAGGCGTTTGCGACCACGCTCGTGACCAAGGCGCAGGTGACGCCGGTGGCGTTGGGATCAAAGGCGACGGCGAACGAGCGGAAGATCTATCAGTACATTCACGAAAAAGGGATTCGCTCGTCGCAACTGGTGATGGGATTTACCGAGCTGGCGGAGGGATCGGTCTGGAACACGATGCCTTGCCACACGCACACGCGGCGGACGGAGATCTACATGTACTTTGACGTGGCGCCAGGGAACATCATCGCTCACTTCCTGGGGATGCCGCAGCAGACGCGGCACGTGTTTTTGCAGAGCGACGAGGTGGTGCTGTCGCCGAGCTGGTCGATTCACACGGGGGTGGGGACCGGGAATTACCGCTTCTGCTGGGCCATGGGAGGGGAGAATCAAGATTACAACGATATGGATAAGGTGGAGCCGGGGGATTTGAGATGACAACTTTGGGGATTATCGCACCATCATGAGCAGATTCACGAACAGCGTTGCGATCATCACCGGCTCGTCTCGGGGGATTGGGGCTGCAATTGCAGGCGCGCTTTCGCGGGAGGGGGCGACGGTGGTTGGCGTGGCGCGGACGGCTTCGGAGCTGAAGCTGGAGAATTACGTGCCGATGGATTTCGATCTGGGCAGTGCTTCGGTGGCGCAGATCAACGCGCTGGTGGATCGGATTCTTTCGACACACAAGAAGATCAACATCCTGGTCAACAACGCGGGGATCATCCGGCGTGCTCCGGCGCATCAGTTTTCCGAGCAGGACTGGGATGATGTGCTGCGAATCAATTTGAAGGCGCCATTCTTCCTGACGCAGGCGGTGGCGCGGTGGTGGATCGAGCGCGGCGCGAAGGAGAACGTGGAGCCGAGTCGCTTAAAGATCGTGAACATCGCCAGCTTGCTGAGTTTTCAGGGTGGGATCACGGTGCCGGCGTATGCGGCGAGCAAGCATGGGATCGCGGGGATGACCAAGGCGCTGGCGAATGAGTGGGCGGCGCAGCGGATCAACGTCAATGCAGTGGCGCCGGGATATATCGCGACGGAGAACACCAAGGCGCTGCGCGAGGACGCAAGTCGCAACGCGGCGATCCTGGGGCGAATTCCGCAGGGGCATTGGGGTGAGCCGCAGGAGATTGCGGGGGCATGCTTGTTCTTGGCTTCACGTGATGCGGATTATGTGAACGGGGCCGTATTGAACGTGGATGGAGGGTGGTTGGGGAGGTGAGAAACTCTGGCGAGGGGAGAAATTACCGGCCCGATGCAGAGAATTTTACTCAATCCGGCGGCGGCGTGAGGTAAGCAGGAACAGGGAGAGTGAGATGACGGCGGCCGTGGGTTCGGGCGTTGGGGTGGTGAGGGTGAGGAAGTAGGAGTCGTAGCTGCCAAATTGGGGGAGGGACAGGATGAACTGGTTTCCGATGACGCTGTAGTCGGCGTCGAAGACGGTGACGGGGCCGGCGGAAGCGTTGAAACCGGAGTCGTCGATACGCTCAGCAAGGACGTGAATCTTGCCGTTCCTGGTGAGGTTGGTGACGAAATCGAGATGGTCGAAGAGAACGTCGGCGGTGGTGGCGGTGGTGGAGCGGTAGCGGCCGAGAAGGATGTAGGCTGCACCGTCCTCGAAGCTGGCGACGGCGTCGAGGGTCGTGCCAGTGTTGGTGGTCTGGACGGTGGTGCCTTCCATGCGTCCGTAGCGCTCGTAGGTCCACCAGGTGGAGCGGGGCTGTTTGGTGTCGGCGGTGAGCAGGCCGTCCAGCGACTGGTTCGAGCCGTTGTCGATCCCGGTGGGTGATTCGACCCAGCAGGCGTGAGTGACGGATTCGATGCCGGCGCGTTCGAGCTGCGCGAAGTATCGCGGGAGCACACCGGGGCGGGTCATGTCGGTGGAACTAACGATTTCGTTCAGGCTGAAGCGATTGATGTTGATGTTGTTCTGCGCGAGGTAGGCGCGGGCGTCATCGACACGGCTGGGGAAGTTTCCGGAGAACTCGTGCCAACTGATGATGTTCGGCAGGACGTTGTTGGTCTTGGCGTAGTCGACGAAGACTTTGAACTGGGTTCTGGCGGCGTCGATCTCGGAGACGCTGTTGTAGTTGGACAGGCTGGGGCCAACGATAATGGCTAGGGGATCAATGGTGCGGATGGTCTGGTAGCCGCGCTTCCAGGTTTCCAGGAACTGGGACTCCGGGCGTGACCAGAAGTAGCCGATGTCGGGTTCGTTCCAGATGTCGTACTGGAATTTTCCGGGGCCGGCTTTGAGGGTGGCCTGGAGGGCGAGGTTCTTGCAGTAGTTTTCCCAGCCGGAGTAGTCGTTATTGTCCCCCGGGAAGCTGGTGTAGTTGGAATAGCCGTCAGAGACGACGACCTGCATCTTCGCGCCCAGTGCGGTGGCGCGGTTGTAGTTGTTGAGCGCCCCCCCACCGTCGCCACCGACGGGCCAGTCGCGGAAAAGCTGGGGCTTGAGCGGCGCGATGAGGTTGTCGGCGGGCGTGGTTGGGGTGAAGGAGTGGAGAAAGCCGCTGCCGGCGTGGGTCATGGGGCGGATGCCGATGCTGAAGTCTACAAGTGTGGAATCGGCTCGCGCGATGCCGGCCAGGAACAGCGACAAACCCAGCGAAAGGCACAGAGGTGCCGAGAAACGACGTTTAGTTGTTGCCCTCACGGGGGCCGATTTTAGTGCACATGGCGAGTGATGCGAATGGGGAAGCCGCGTTTTTCGTCACGATGTCGCAATATGGGTGTGCGGTCGTGGGTGGATGGGTAAAGGTTTTCGTTTGCCGATGGGCCAGGTATCGTAACGCGCACAGCTCTTGAAAGGGGAATGCGATGACCGAGCTAGCCGTCGGGGTTGTGGAGCAGGATGCGCCATGTCGCAAGTGCGGGTACAACCTGCGTGGGCTGGATTTGCGGGGGCGGTGTCCGGAGTGTGGGACGCCCGTGGGGCTCGCAATTCATGGGCAGTTGCTGAAGTACTCTGATCCGGCATGGGTTGGCACGCTGGCGCGCGGCGTGCGCTTAATCATCGCCGGGCTCGCGCTGATGGTGGCGGCGATCCTGGTGAACATGGTGTTGTCGATCGTCGTCCCGCCTACTCAGATGCTGCCGATGCTTCTGCTTCCGATGGGGCTGGTGGTGATGTATCTGCTGTCGCTGATCGGCTCGTGGCTGCTGACAAGCCCGGACCCGAGCGGGATTGGCGAGGATCGGTATGGACGATCCCGGAAGATCATTCGGTTTTCGCTGCTTGTGGGCCTCGCGAGCACAGTGCTTTCGCTGGGGGCGCGGTTTGGGTCTTTGCCGCCGCAAGTGATGACGGCCATTCAGACGATCACGATTCTGGCGTCGCTGGTGGGCGTCGTGGGGATGTTTGCGCAGCTCGATTATTTTCAGAAGCTGGCGCTGCGGATTCCGGATCAGAAGCTGGCGGGACGGGCGAGTATTCTGAAATACTCACTGGGTATCAGCTATGCCGTGGTGGTGTTCATGCAATTTGTGATCCTGCTGGGCGCGTGGGGAGGGTCGCGCAGGCTGTTGGACCTGTTCGCACCCATCGCGGGGATCGCCGGACTGGTGCTGCTGTTTTCCGCGATCGCCTATCTGCTGCTGCTGGAGAAGCTGGGGAAGCGGTTCGCAGAGGCGGCAAAGGAATCGTCCGTCATTTGGGGGGCTCAGGGTGAGGCGATTGAGGGAAAGCTCCGCGTGCCGCTGGTTGGACCTTGATTTCCGACTGGAAAAGGCGGGAGCCGGGTGATACAACCATTCAAACACATCACGGCATAAGCCGTCGCCTGGCAATAGGGTCAGGCTGGAACGCTTCCCAATTGGGGGAAGCAGAAAGAAATTGCTCCCATGAGCATGGAAAAGACTTCGGCCTCGGCGGCCGCACCTCGCGCATCTCGGGAATCCTCCTCATCACATTCAGCGCATGAAGCCAACGGCGCAACCGCTCCGTTTACGGATAACGTGGAGACAGAAGAGCAGAGCCAGGAGACGGTTCAACCGCCGCGGCAACTGGATCCGAACGATTTTGAATCAGTGAGCGCGCTGGCGGAGCAACTGGTGCAGCGGCTGGCGACGTTGCCGGATGGGGACCTGGTGGGGGAAGTCGTGCAGAACGGTTTGAAGCTGCTGCGCGACAAGACCAATCGCGGCGATATCAAGCTGATCAACAAGAGCTTTAAGGAACTGCGCTACGCGCTGAAGGTGTTCGCGCCCTACCGCGATACGCGGAAAGTTTCGATCTTCGGGTCGGCGCGCACGCCGGAGAGTCACGAGGATTACACGCAGGCGGCGAATTTCGGCAAGAAGATGGCGCAGGCGGGGTGGATGGTGATCACCGGCGCGGGCGGCGGGATCATGGCGGCGGGACACGGTGGCGCGGGTGCGGATCCATCGTTCGGCCTGGCGATCAGGCTGCCCTTTGAGCAGGCGACGAACACGTTCATCGCCAACGACCCGAAGCTGATCAACTTCAAGTACTTCTTCACCCGCAAGCTGATGTTCGTGCGCTCGAGCCACGCGATCGCGCTGTTCCCGGGCGGGTTTGGCACAATGGACGAGGGCTTTGAGGTGCTGACGCTCGTGCAGACGGGCAAGGCGGTGCCGATGCCGATCGTCTTCGTCGACAAGCCAGGCGGGAACTACTGGTCCATGTGGCAGGACTACGTGGAAGAACAGTTGCTCAAGCGCGGGCTCATCGGGAAGGATGACCTTGCGCTGTACAAGGTCACGGACAACGTTGACGAGGCGGTGCAGGAAGTCCGCCGCTTCTATTCAAACTTCCACTCGATTCGCTATACGCGGGATGAGCTGGTGATCCGCATTCATCGCGCTCCCAATGAGAAGGAGCTGGCGGAGATCGGTACAGAATTCGCGGATATCAAGCCGCGCGGGGAATTCCGGTTGAGCGGAGCGCTGCCGGTGGAGCGGGATGAGCCGGCGCTGGCGAATCTGCATCGGTTGATTTTTACATTCAATCGTCGAGATCACGGGCGGCTGCGGATGCTGATTAATCGGCTGAACGATATTCCGGAGAGGTGATCGCAATTGTGGGGAATTGCAGAAGGTTGACCCTCACCCCCGCCCTCTCCCGCGTACGGGAGAGGGGGTGGACGGTTTGCCAGGTCACGATCATTGGTGATGTAAGAAGAGCCCTCACCCTGCCCTCCCCCGGAGCACCGGGAGAGGGTGAAAAGTGTGCGCGCGTTGTAGGTACGCGGGTTGCACTGGTGGGGGTATGGCTAAGCGAAGGCTTACGGGGGCGGTGGATCATGCCACATTGACGAAAGTGGCCCGGGAGCGGTTTGGATACGAGGAGATGCGGCCGGGGCAGGAGCAGGTGATCCGGCTGATCCTGGAGGGGAAGGACACGCTGTCGATCATGCCGACGGGGTCTGGGAAGAGCGCGATTTACCAGATCGCCGGGCTCTTCGTGGACGGGCCAACGGTGGTCATCTCGCCGCTGATTGCGCTTCAGAAAGACCAAGTGGATTCAATTGATGATAAGAACCTGCCGAGCGCGGCGGTGGTGAATTCTTCGCAGCGCGTGGCGGAGAAACGCGAAGCGCTGGCGGCGCTGGCGAATGATGAGCTGGAGTTTCTGTTTCTCTCGCCGGAGCAGCTGGCCAATGCCGATACGTTCGCTCGGCTGGCGGCGAACCCGCCGAGCTTGTTCGTGATCGACGAAGCGCATTGCGTCAGCGAATGGGGGCATGATTTCCGGCCCGAATACGGGCGGATTGGCTCGGCGCTCGATCAACTTCCGAAGCGCCCGCGGATTGTGGCGCTGACGGCGACGGCGAGCCCGAACGTGCGCGATGACATCATCGCGCGGCTGGGGATGAAGCATCCGGAAGTGGTGGTGTGGGGGTTTGATCGGCCGAACATCCACCTGGCGGTGGAAGCGTGTCCGGATGAGGAGACGAAAACACGATTGTTCTTGCAGCGCATTGAAGATCTCGCAAAGCCGGCGATTGTCTACGTCGCCACTCGACAGCATGCGGAAGACCTGACGAAGATGTTGGAGGGAAAGCTCAAGGCCGGCTTTTACCACGCGGGGATGAAAAAGGATGAGCGCACAGCGATGCAGGATGCGTTTATGGCGGATGAGTTGGACGTGATCATCGCGACCAACGCCTTTGGAATGGGCGTGGATAAGCCGGACGTGCGGACGGTGATTCACTACGACATCTCCGATTCGATTGACAGTTACTACCAGGAGATCGGCCGCGCGGGGCGGGATGGGGAACCTTCAAAGGCGATCATGCTGTATCGGCCGGAAGATCTGGGATTCCGCAAGGCGATGGCGGCGGGAGGCAAGCTGTCTGAGAGTCAGCTCGAGCAGGTGGCCGAGGCGATTGCGGATAGGCATGA
The DNA here is from genome assembly GCA_036387255.1 of Tepidisphaeraceae bacterium. Lineage (GTDB taxonomy): Bacteria > Planctomycetota > Phycisphaerae > Tepidisphaerales > Tepidisphaeraceae > DASVUC01. The sequence goes on from DASVUC010000073.1 coordinate 15,665, forward strand.
TCCTGCGCCGATCAAGGACGTGGCCGAGGCGGTGGACATGCCGCAGGGCAAGGTCGAGCAGGCGATCAATCGGCTGTCGGAAGTGGGCGCGGTGACGGTGCTGCCGGGCGGCGAGGTGAAGCCGGCGGGGAAAAAGATGGACGCAGCAGGCGCGGCGGAAGAGGCGGCACAGGAGCACGAATCGTACCGGCAGTACCGCATGGGGCGCGTGGCGCTGATGAAGGATTATGCCGAGACGAAGGATTGCCGCCGACGTTACATCCTGAATTACTTCGGTGAGCCGCACCCGGAGCCGTGCGGGTTTTGCGATAACTGCGATGCCGGCATCTCTCAGAAAGAGCAGGCGAAGGAAGAAGATGCCGGGCTGCCGTTCGCGCTCAAGAGCCGCGTGGCACACAAGAAGTTTGGGGAGGGGACGATCATGCGCTACGAGAAGGAGAAGGTTGTGATTCTTTTCGACACGGAGGGAGAAAAGGCGCTGGTGACGGATGTGGTGGTGAACAACGAACTGCTGAAGACGCTGTAGAGTGGAGTAATTTCCATAAGTTAACGTTTTTGTTGCGCGTCCTCCAGGAGATCATGAGAGCGCAATGAAAGTGGCGGTCGTGCAGTTTCATTACTGCATCGCGTAGGAGACGCAGACGCTCGAGGCGCTGGCGGCGCTTCTGCACGGTGAGACGTGGTTTGTCTGGTGGAATTGAGCACGTCTCAGCTTCGGCTCATGTTGCTACACATCAGGCCGCTCACAGAAAAATCATTAGGCGACTTCTTTGCGCGTTCTGGCGCTGCGCAAAATGGTCTTTAATGCGCGCTACTCCAGACCCACGGAGGAATTTTGACAGAAGCGCAGCAGACTCGAGAAAGTGCGCAGTTCGCCACTGCGACCAGACAAGGCGATCGAAAAATGACTGACACGCGCATGCCGGCGGTGTCGGTTGATCTGACGCGCCGGGCGCACGTAACGGTGACGCCGCGCACGAAGATTACGCAGCTCGCGCGGTTGTTGGCGCAGCGGCCGGCGGAATTTTTTGACCGCACGCGCGCAATCGTGGAGGTGCGCGCGCGGAAGCGCTGGCCCACGAAGGCGCGGTACATTCCGGTGCACTGGCACGATGTGGCGCCGGAGTTGGCGCGGGCGCTGCCGGGAGACACGTCGTGGTCCAAGGACGATCCGGCGCTGGATGAGGTGCGTGTGCAGATTGCGACGCAGCTTCGGCGGCACACGGATTTGCCGATCCCGGTGATGTTCGACGCCGATCCGGTGCTGAGCCGCCTGGCTTACTTCCTCACGCTGGCGATCAAGCCCAAGATTGCCGTGGAGACGGGTGTGGCGGCGGGGATCACGAGCGCGTTTATCCTGGCGGCGATGGAGCGAAATGGTTTCGGGAAGCTGATCAGCATCGACCTGCCGCCGCTGGGCGTGGGGCGCGATGACATCGGGGCGGCGGTGCCTGAAGCGTTGCGCGGACGTTGGGAGCTGGTTCGCGGGACAAGTGTGCGCGAGCTGAATCGGGTGCTGCCGGGCGCTGATCCGGTGGGCTTGTTCATCCATGACAGTTTGTTTACGCGGCGAAACTCGCGGCAGGAGTATTCGCTGGTGGTGCCGCACCTCGCACCGACGGCGGCGATTGTGGGGAACCGGATCGATTACAGCGATGCGTTTCAATGGCTCACCGGGAACACCGCGCCGCATTATGCGACGGCGATCGCGGCAGAGCACAAGCATGGAGAGCAGTTGGGGCTCGCCGTATACAAGCGCGGCGGGCTTTGAATGCTCTTGATGCTGTGAAACGCGGCGGCGCGGGCGGCAAAGGCATTGTCGACGCCTGCGGACCGATCATCGTTTCGTGCATCCTTTGAGCAGTTGGTTACATTCAACATATGGCTGAGATGCATCCGCTCGAGCAGGGGCTGGCGCTGCACCGACAGAATCGGCTGGGGGAGGCGGAGGGGATTTATCGGGGGGTGCTGGCTCAGGATGAGGGGGATGTGGATGCGCTGCATTTGCTGGGGTTGTTGCTGTATCAGACGCAGCGGCATGGGGAGAGCGAGGAGGTGGTTGGGCGGGCGATTGCGATTGATGGGGATGTGCCGCAGTTTTGGAATGTGCTGGGCCTGGCGTTGACGGGACAGGGGAAGGTGGATGAGGCGATAGCGGCGTTTGAGCGGGCGCTGGAGCTGGATGAAAGCTGTTTTGACGCGATCCAGAATTTGTCGGGGATCTTGGCCGGGAACGGGAGGGGCGAGGAGGCGGTAGCGCTTTTGCGGGGGGCAGCGGCGCGGCGGGCGGGCGATGCGGATTCGCGTCATTTGCTCGCGCGATTGCTGTATGGGATGGGACGCTATGACGAAGCGCTTGCCGTGGTGAGGGAGGTGCTGGGGATCGATCCGCGGCAGGTGGATCCCATGCTGCTGATGGGGGCGGCGCTATTGGCGCTGCGCGAGTTTAAGCAGGCGGGGGAAGTGCTGGTGCGGGCGGAGCAGCTTCGTCCCCATGATGCGCAGGTGCAGTATCAACTTGGGCTGGTCTACGATCGGCTGGGGGACGCTGAATCGGCGGCGGCGCGGTATGAGCGGGCGATCGCACTGGATCCCAATTTTGTGGAGGCGCACAACAACCTGGGTGTAGTCCGGCATTTTCAGCGACGGCTTGGGGAGGCGATCGAGCATCATCAGCGGGCGATCGCGATCCGGCCTGGGCATGCGAGCGCGTGGTGCAACCTGGGGTTCGATTACTGGGCAATAGGGCTGGTGGAGAAGGCGATCCAGCATTACCGCAAGGCGCTGGAGCTGGAGCCGGGGGATCACCTGACGCACAGCAACCTGCTGATGGCGATGCATTACCTGCCGGGATATGGGGCGGAGGAGATTTATGCCGAGCACGTGCGCTGGGGGGAGCGGCATGCGGAGAAGTTTTATCCGCCGACGGCGCCGGGGCGGAGGGACGTGGGTAATTCGCGGTTGCGGATCGGCTATGTGTCGAGCAACTTTCGCGAGCATGCGGTATCGATCTTTTTTGCGCCGATGATCGCGCACCACGATCACGGAGCGTTCGAGATCTTTTGTTATTCGGATCTGGCGCAACCGGATGCGGTGACGGAGCGGATTCGCCAGCATGCGGATCATTGGGTACAGAGCGTGGGGCTGACGGATGAGCAGCTTGACGCGCGAATTCGAGCGGATGGGATCGACATCCTGGTGGACTTGAACGGGCACATCGCGAACAACCGGCTGCTGGCGTTTGCGCGCAAGCCAGCACCGGTGCAGGTGACGTACCTGGGTTATCCGGACACGACGGGGGTGCGGACGATCGACTATCGGCTGACGGATGCGTGGCAGGATCCGCTCGGAAAGACAGATGCTTTCCACACGGAGAAGCTGGTTCGGCTGCCGGGTTCTGCTTGGACGTATGATCCTTGGATTGACGTGGCGGTGACGGATGTGCCCTCACGGAGCGGGGGCCGACTTACGTTTGGGTCGCTGAACAACCTGGCGAAGATTACGACAGAGGCGATTGAGGTTTGGGCGCGCATTCTTCATCGCGCTGGGGGGTCGCAAATGGCGCTGCTGGTGCAGAACGATCGGTTCGCGGAGCAGTATCTGGTGGAGCAATTTGCGGCGCAGGGGATCGGGCGGGAGCGGTTGATCTTTCATACGCAGCGGGCGCACGCGGAGTATTTGCGGCTGTTTTCAACGCTGGATGTGGCGCTGGACACCTTTCCATACAACGGTCACACGACGACTCTGAACGCCATCTGGATGGGTGTCCCGGTGGTGACGCTGGAGGGCAAGACGCATGTGGCGCGGGCGGGGTTGGGGGTGCTGTCGACGGTTGGGGCAACGGAACTGGTGTCGAAGTCGGTGGAGGATTATGTAGAGCTGGCGGTGGCGCTGGCGCAGGACGCGGATCGGCTCGTGGACTATCGCCGGACGCTGCGCGAGCGGATGCGGAACTCGGCGCTGCTGGATGGAAAAACTTTCATGCGGAATCTGGAAGCGGCTTATCGGGAGATGTGGAACGCGAGCCAGGGCGGCTGAACGATTTTCGACGAGCTACTTTTGGAATTGGCGACCTTTTTACTTTCGGCTGGGCTGCTTGGGGCGACCTCGTATGCCGTTGCGCGAATCGGGCGCAATGCTGGCGAGCAGTTCTGGCTTTTCGTGGGATCGGGGTTTTGCGAGCTTGCAACGGTAACGGAGGTCCTTTCGTGGCTGGGGGCGCTGACGCCGATGGGGTTTCTTCTGGCTCAATTGCTTGTGTTGCTGATGGTGTCACCGCTGCTGCTGAGGAAGCTGGAGAAGCGCGAGCCGGTGCAGTTCCGGGCCACGTGGTCGATGCGGCTGATGCTGACGGCGATGCTGCTGATGGCAGCGGTTACAGGGATTGAAAGATTCGTTCTGCCGGTTTCGCACATCGACGACCGGATGTATTTCGCCAGCCGGGCGGCCTACTGGATGCAGAACCGCAGCGCGCTGCACTTCGACACGCACAACCAGCGGCAGATCATTTTCCCGATCGGTGCGACGGTGCCGTTTTTCTGGCCGCTGCTGTTCACGCGGTCGGAAGCGGCGGGTCAGCTGGTCTTCTGGTTGGCGTACCCGCTGCTGGGGCCGGGGATTTACCTGGTGCTGCGGCAGGTGCGGGCATCACGGGTTGTTGCGACGACTGGTGCGCTGCTGCTGATGTTTACGCCGCAGGTGCTGGCGCAGACGCGCGGGGCGCACAGCGAGCTTTGGGTGGCGCTGTTCTCGGTGGGGACGGCCTACTGGGCGCTGGCGGCGTGGACAAGCGAGCATCAGCGAGTTCGAAATCTGGCGCTTGCGGCAGTATTCGCGACGGTTGCGGTGTCGACGCGCATCACAGCGATGCCACTGCTGGTGTCCGTGCTGATCATGCCGATGGTGATCGGCGCCCGTGGGCGAGGTCGCGCTTTTGCCGGTGCGGTGGCGGGGTTGATCTTGGGCATCGTTTTATCGGGGTGGCTTCTGACGCTGATCGAGAACGGGCGTGTGTTTCGGAATCCACTGGGCCCAGCCCCGATCCGGCGGCTGCACACGGCAGATCATGGCCTGCGTCAGCTTACCGTCCACACTGCTCGTTTCCTGGTGACGATATATGAGCCACCGCTGCTGGCTACGCATGATGCGGTGGCGGCATATCCACAGGAGGTGAACCGGCTGATGGAGCGGCTTCAGCTTGGTGTGCCGCTGCCGGGCGAGGGAGATCGCTGGCCAGGACCGTACGTGCAGACGGCGGATGTTTTTCCACAGTACTACGGTGTGGTCGGCTATGCGCTGATTCCGGCGCTGGCGGGCGCTTGGGTGCTGGCGGTGAGAGACGCCGCGGCAACTTTTCCGCGCGTTCGGCTTGGAGCGGTGGGGATCCTGGCGGTACTGGCGACGCCGTTCCTTCTGGCGGTGGTGTATCACGTGCGCTGGATGGGTTTGATGGGGCGGTTCTGGGTTGCGCCGTTCGCGCTCATCCTGCCGATCATCG
>DASVUC010000074.1:0-21121 GCA_036387255.1 Tepidisphaeraceae bacterium
GGCAGGGATTCAACACGCACTTTGTGATGGCGTTTGACGTGTACGACAGCAATTGGCCGCTGCGTCCGAGCTTTCCGGTGTTTTTGCACAACGCGATGCAGTACCTGGCGATCGGGAGCGACATGGACGTGCGCGCTTCGATCGAACCGGGGGCGACGCCGCGGATTCCGCGGTCGAACATTCAGCGGGCGGCGGGAGGGGGGCAGCTTGCGACCATCCGACTCCAGGGGCCGCAGGGCTCACGAGACATTCCGGTTCCGGCGACGGGCGATTTTGCTCTGCCGCCCTTGGATCGGGTGGGGCTGTATTCGACGGAGCCGGCGATTCCGCAGTATGAGCATTTCGCGGTGAACCTGCTGGACGGGACGGAGAGCAATACGCTTCCGCTGGATCAGCCGCCGGGTCATGTGGGGGAATCAGTGGCGGCGAACGGGGGGAAGTCGCGGCTGGAATTGTGGTGGTGGATTGTGGCGTGCGTGGCGCTGCCGTTGTTGATGGTGGAGTGGTGGGTTTATACGCGGCGGGTGCATTTGTAGAGAGTTCTGACGGGACTACGTATTGCGCCACGTTCCGCGCCGTCGTTGACCACCCGCTATCTTGTCGAAGTACGTTCGCATCTCACGTCGCGGGATCTACGAATACAGAAGGTGATCTTTCACGCGCGCCGCCCAGTTTTCAGTCTGCGTCCATTGCTGAATCTTTTCCGGTAGATCATCGCGCTGATGCTCGAGGGCTTCGCGAATGTCGAGTCTCCCGATGAGGCGGTCGAAGTGTTGTAATCCTTTTCCGGCGGCGGCGGTGGGGTAGGGAAGCCACTCGAACTGCTCAGGGTGCAGGCGAATGATCGTGGCGAGCAGGCGCAGTCCGGCGGCGACGGGGCGGAGCGTGATGGGGTCGGTGATCCGCAGCTTGATGCCGTGGCAGATTTCGCCGGCGTACTTCCGACCTTCGGGAGTGAATTCGACGGGGTCTGAGACGATGCCGGGGAGCTGAATTGCGTTGAAGGTTTCGCTGACTCTGCGGGCATCAATCCAAGGGGCGCCGATGAGTTGGAAGGGTGCGGTGGTGCCGCGGCCTTCGGAGAGGTTGGTGCCTTCGATGAGGCACGTGCCGGGGTAGATGAGCGCGGTTTCATACGAGGGCATGGCGGGGGAGAGCTGTACGAATTTGAGGCCGGTGGCGGGCCAATGGTCGGTGCGTTTCCAGCCGGTGACTTTGACGATGTGGAGGTCGCAGCCGATGTTCCGCTCGGCGTTCCAGAGCTGCGCGAGCTCGCCGGTGGTGAGGGAGTAGCGGACGGGGATGTTCCATCGACCGACGAAGCTGGAGAGGTTAACTTCGTCGAGGGTGGGACCTTCGGCGTCCTCGAGTCGGCCGCCGATGGGGTTGGGGCGGTCGAGGAGGTAGAGGGGCTTGCGCGCCTCAGCGCAGGCTTCCATCACATGCGAGAGAGTCCAGATGTAGGTGTAGAATCGCGCGCCCACGTCGGGGATGTCGAAGGCGACGGCGTCGAGATCTTCGAGCCACTCGAGCTGGGGGCGGTTGGTCTCGCCGTAGAGGCTTTTCACGGGCAGGTTGGTTGCGGGATCGGCGTGGTCGTCAACTTGAGCGCCGTCGGCGGCCGTGGCGCCCAGGCCGTGTTCCGGACTGAACAGACGGACGATGTTGAAACCGGCGCGGCGGAGGGCGACGCGGGCGGTTTCGCCGTTGAAGGCGCAGGTGGCGACGTTGCTGGTGACCAGGCCGAGTTTCAGTTTCTTGAGCGCGTCGGCCGGTCGGGTGATCCATGCGTCTACGCCGAAGAGGACGGGCATCTTGGTAACTCCTTTGCAGGGGATGATACACTAGGGGGAGGAGGACCCAGGGCTAAAGCCGGGGCTTGGCGTATGAAGATTTGGTGGAGTTTATTGATCGTTGTGGGGTGGGTGGGCGTTTGCGCCGGCGGGTCGGCGACGCAACCGACGGCGGACGATGGAACTGTTTATCTGTTGAAGGCGGATCAATTGGCGGCGGGGGCGCATCATGAGAAGCACGAAGCGCTTTTTGGGCGCGATGTGGCCGGATTGAATGTTCTGGTCCTGCGGGCGATTGATCGGGTGCAGGCGAAGTTCCGCGATGGCGGGGGATATTTTATCGGCGTAAAAGCGAAGCCGGCGGAGTCGCCGATCGGGTACGAGCTGAAGTTGTTTGATCACAACCTGCTCGCGCCGCCGCGGAAGACGAGCTACTGCTCTGGGTCGACGTATGCCGCGTTGATTGAAACGATGAACCTCGTGTTTCGCGAGGGGGGTGCGATGACTGCGGAGCGACTTGACGCGATTCGGATGCAGGAGGCGGATGGTTCTCGGCGGGAGGATCATGTGAAGTTGTGGGGGCACTGGAATGCGGACGGGCCGGGCTCGCAGTATGCGCTCGTACAATACTCACAGATGGGGGAGGAAATTGCGCCAGCGCACGCGAGGCCGGGCGATTTTGCGAACATCAACTGGACGAACGGCGGGGGGCACTCGGTGGTGTTTCTGGGGTGGGTGAAGGATGATGCGGGGAACAAGTCGATTCTGTACTGGGCGAGTCAGCCGCGGACGAACGGGCTGGGGGATCAGCAGACGGCTTTGAACAAGATCGCCAACATCAAGTTCGTGAGGCTGACAAAGCCGCAGAATCTATTCTCCTTCGACCCGAATGCGAACGTGAAGCTGAAGGTGCAGTACGACAAGATCGAGTGGTAAGAGCCATGGCTCGAACGTTTCTGATCGACACAGACACGGCATCGGATGATGCGGTTGCGCTGATCATGGCGCTGCGGCATCCGGACGTGCGGGTGGCGGCGATCACGGTGGTATCCGGGAATGTGCCGCTCGAGCAGGCATGCACCAACGCGCTGTATACCGCGGAGCTTTGCGGTGCCGATGTGCCGGTTTATGCGGGGGCGAGCAGGCCGCTGCTGCGGGCGCCGGAGTATGCGGATTGGTTCCACGGAAAGGACGGGCTGGGGGATCAGAATTATCCGACGCCGGCGGCGAAGATTCGCACGGAGCACGCGACGGATGCGATTATCGGGGCGGCGACGACGCATCCGGGGCTGACGCTGGTGACGCTTGGGCCGCTGACGAACGTGGCGCTGGCGCTGTCGCGTGCGCCGGAGGTGGTGAAGAACATCAGCCGGTGCGTGGTGATGGGCGGGAATCCGTGCTGCGAGGGGAACGTGACGCCGGCGGCGGAGTTCAACATCTTCGTCGATCCGGAGGCGGCGCAGATTGTGTTTCAGTCTGGGATGAACATCGAGATGATCGGCTGGCAGCTTTGCCGGGGGGAGGCGAACATCAACGAGCGGGAGATTGCGCAAATTCGCAAGATGGAGACGAAGCTGGCGCACTTCGCGATCGACTGCAACCGGCGTGCGATTGAGGCCAACAAGCTTCAGACGGGCGAGATTGGGATCGCGCTGCCGGATCCGGTGGCGATGGCGGTGGCGCTGGATCCGTCAATCGCGGTCGAAAGCACACGGCACCGGGTGGAGATCGAAACGCGCAGTGAGCTGACGCGCGGGCAGACGGTGGTGGATCGGCTGAATGTCAGCAGCGACGAGCGCAACCGGGGCATCTGGAGCGGCGCCTCTTCGCCGCCGGCGGGAATTGTCTGGAGGATCGACATCCCACGGTGGAAAGAGCTTCTGTATCGGTCATTGCGATAGCGAGTGGAGCGCTTTTCGTGCGATGGGGTGCTGACGGTCGATGGCGAGTGCGCGCTGAAGCGCGTCCTGAGCGGCGGGAAGTTTGCCCTGATCCCGCAGGACGAGGCCAAGATTGGCCCACGCATCGGCGTAATCGGGCTTCAGTTGAATTGCAGCGCGAAGTTGCGCCTCGGCTTGGGGCAACTTCGCGGACTGCGCGAGGGCAATTCCGTAATTGTTGCGCGCTTGGGTTAGTTGAGGATTCAGTTGCAGCGCCCGTTCGTAATAGATGCACGCATCCGGGAGATTTCCCGCTCGGCGCAGCAGGTTTGCGAGGTTGAAGTGGGTTGTCGCAGAGGGGTGGATCGCGACAGCGGTTTGAGCAGATTCGAGCGCCTCGTCGAGCCGGCGTTCATCCGCGAGCGCGGTCGCGAGGTGGTTGTGGGCCAGCCAGTTGTTTTCGGTGGCTTGCGTGGCGTGGCGGAAGAGCGTTTCGCTGTTTCGCCAGTAACCGAGCTGTCGGGTCGTCGCAGCTGCGAGCAGCGCCAGGACAACGGTGGAGGCGACGCTGGTGGCGAGAGGCGCTTTGGCGGGAATGCTCCAGGCGATCATGACGAAGATGCCAACGAGGGAAACGTAGGTGTACCGATCCGCCATCGCCTGCTCGCCGACCTGTATGACACCGATGACGGGGAGCAGCATGATCAGGTACCACAGCCAGCCAATCATGAGCCAGGGCCTGGATCGTCGTAGCGTGAAGGCGACGAGCGTCATGGCGATCAGGAAGAGCAGGGCGAGGATCACTTCCCAAAGCGGGAACGCCGTTGGCATGGGATAGAAGACGGCGACCTTTGCGGGCCAGAGCGTCTTTCCGAGGTAGCGCACGTAAGAGATGATGGCGTTGGAGAGGCGCAAGGTGATGGGGATTTTTTCAATGGATGCGACAGCGCCGCCGGCGCGCTGGACGAGGAAGGTGACGGCGCCGGCGGCGAGTGCGATGAGGAGCAGGGGGATCTTTTGGGTCACGGCGCGGCGCCAGTCGGTTTGGCGAAGTGGCCAAAAATCCAGCAGAATCAGGAGCAATGGAAGCGTGATGACCATGGGCTTGGCCATCAGTCCCAACGCAAAGCAGCACACGACAGTGCCGTAGCAACTCCATCGATGGGCGCGCACGAAGCGCTCGTAAGCGAGGATGGCGAGCAGCATGAAGAACGTAGAGAGCACGTCTTTACGTTCGGCAATCCATGCGACGCTTTCGACGTGGAGCGGGTGCCAGGCGAAGAGTGCCGCTACGACGGCGCTTCTCCAGGGATCGGCGGTCAAGCGGTTCCAGACCCAGAACATCAGAACGGCGTTGATGGCGTGCAGCAGCACGCTCACCAGGTGATGCTTGCCAGCATCTGCACCGAAGACATGCCAGTCGAGCATGTGCGAGAGCCAGGTGATGGGATGCCAGTTGGCGGCGGTCGCGGTGGTGAAGGCCCACTTGATGTTGCCGGGGGTGATGCCGCGCTGGACGTGGGCGTTGGCGGAAACATAGTCCGGATCGTCGTAGCTGATGAAGCTGAAGGTGGCGGCGCGTATGTAAATGATCAGGGTGATGGCGGCGAGCACGATGCTGATCGTCCAGTCGCGGCGCATGATCTAGGTCCGGCGAGGAAAGCGCTGCGAGTGGATCAGGCCCCACTTTGAGAGGCGGAACTCGACGCCGGTCGCGATGCAGCCGAAGCCGTAGCGCACGCTGCGGGAGAAGTTGATGGAGGAGGCCTCCTCGAAGTATTTCGTGGGGCAACTAACCTCGGCGATGGTTTCGCCGAGCCACCAGATCTGGGCAAGCATCTGGTTGTCGAAGACGAAGTCGTCGGAGTTTTCGCTTAGCGGCAGGCGCTGGAGAAGCTGGCGCGAGAAGGCTCGATACCCGGTGTGGAATTCCGAGAGCTTCGTCCCGAGCAGCAGGTTCTCGACGAACGTGAGCAGACGATTGGAGACATATTTCCACAGGGGCATGCCTCCAGAGAGCGCGTGACCGCCGAGGATGCGCGAGCCGATGACGCAGGTGTAAAGGCCGTTGGCGATCATGGACGCCATCGCGGGAATGAGCTTAGGCGTGTACTGATAATCGGGATGCACCATGATGACGATATCGGCCCCGTGCTCGAGAGCCAGGCGGTAACACGTCTTCTGGTTTCCACCGTAGCCGAGGTTCGCGGGATGCGTGTGAACGACCGTGCTGGGGAGCGTGCGGGCGATGCGGGTGGTTTCATCGCGGCTGGCATCGTCAACGATGATGACGAGGTCGACGACACCTTGCTTCATCACTTCCGCGTGCGTTTGCAACAGCGTTTTGGCGGCGTTGTAAGCGGGCATGACGACAACGATTTTCTGGTTACTGTACATGAGCCGCCGCCCGTTTCTCCGCTGCCCGCCGGAGCGCCTCGTATTCATTTCGAAAATCCTCTTCCAGCTTTCGCCGCTCCTGGAGGCGCTGGATGGGGGTCATCTTCTGGAAGTCGCCGGCCAGCAGGATCGCGTCGCGCTGGGTGAGCGGAAACAGGCCGAGTCTCAGGTCGAGGGTTGTGGCGTCGGGGGAGTTGAGAATCAGTGCGCGGGTGTGGCGCAGTTCATCAAGAAGGTCGATGCAGCTCATCTCAATCAGGTCGCCGATGATCGGCAGCGTCTTGCGGCGGGATTCGGAGGTGTTGAAGTTTTCCGCGGCGGCGAAGGGATTTGCTGCTTCGGTGAAGTTGGCGGGGTTGGCGTAGACGCTGGGGACGATGGGGAGTCGGCGGAGCGAGTTCAATCTCGGGCCACCGGGCGCGCCGGCGCGAGTGATCCACAGGCGCTGGCCGCCATCGCTCAAGAGAAATTCGATGAAGCGCCGGGCCGTCTCATGGTGCGGCGCGCCTTTGACCATCGCGACGGGATCGGGATTGATGGAGGTGGCGCCGACGGGTTCGACATAACCCAGGCGGCTCTCGCCGACGGCTTCAAGCTGGGTGCGCGCCTGGAAATCGATGGCGAGTCCCGCGGCGACGTCGCCACTGCTGACCCAACTCGATACGGATGTGCCGGAGTCATTGAACAGCCGGGCGTTGGAAGCGATCTGGCGGACGAGCCCCATGCCCTGCGCCCAGCCGACGTCTTCGCTGCGGCCAATGATTTTCGCGTCCTCCATCGCGCGCTCAACGATTACCATAAAGACGGAGCGCGCGATGCCGCTCTTAGATGGGTCGGCGAGCACGAGCCAGTTGCGGTAGCGCGGATCTTTCAGGTCGTCCCAGCGACGCGGCTCGGGCACCCCGAGGTGCTTGAGTACGTCCTTGTTGTAGACGATGCCGAAGCTGGAGAGGGCTGTCCCGAACCAGGTGGGTGGATTAGAGCGGTCGTAGAGGGCGAGGCCGCCGAGATCGGGTTTGGGATAGGCGGCGGTCATGAGCTCTTTGGGAAGCTCGGTTGGCTCCAGCACAGCCTCGCGGCGCAGCTCGACGTCGTAGAGGAAATCCCCACCGCCCCAGACGAGATCGACGCCAAAGGTTTTGAACTTGGCGAAGGCTTCCTTACCGGTGTGGAGATAGCGGACGATGTCGTTGGTCGACATCACGCGGTAATCGATGGCGACGGGCTTGCCGAACGTTTCCCGGTGCCAGCGGTCGAAGGCTTCGGCAAATTCGCGTTTTACCGATTCTGCGTGAGGCGTGAGGATGACCAGCGGCTGGGCATCACGCTGCGCGGGCTTCACGTCATTTGACAGTCCCAGCACGCTGCGCAGCGCGAACGGGAGCGCGAGCACGACGAAGAAGAGGATGAGGTAGACGGTTTGTCGCACGATGCACTCACTCCCGCAGCACAACGACGGCTTCGGGATCGAACTCGACCATCACTTCTTCGGGGACATCGAACATGGGGGGCGTGCTGACGGCCTTGACGTGCAGGCCGTTGACCGCGAGCACGTGCTCGCTGGATTCACCCAGGAATGTGCTGTCGATGCTCTTGGCAACGAAGCGGTTTCGCCCCTGCACGAAGTCCTCATCGTCCTCCTGCACGCGGTAGCCGAGTGGCGCTTTGATCACGCGGAGCTGCTCCGGGCGCACCACAACCGTGACCTTTTCCGGCAGCGCAACGTCGCTGAAGCCCATGACCATGCCCAGCGCGGTCTGCATGCGGACAAGGCCGCGCTCCTGTTCGAGGACGCGACCTTCGAAGAGGTTCGTCTGGCCGATGAACTCAGCGACGAAGCGGCTTTTAGGGCGCTGGTAAAGTTCCGCCGGTGTGCCCACCTGCGCGAGGCGGCCGTCCTTCATCACCGCGATGCGATCGGCGACGGAGAGCGCTTCTTTCTGGTCGTGCGTGACGTAGATTGTGGTGAGGCCGGTGCGCTTGCAGATGCGGCGGATCTCGGTGCGCATCTCGGTGCGCAGCTTGGCGTCGAGGTTGCTGAGCGGTTCATCGAGGAGAAGCGCATCGGGTTTAACCGCCAGGGCGCGGGCCAAGGCGACGCGCTGCTGCTGACCACCGGAGAGCTGGTTGGGCTTCCGCTGGCCGTAGCCTTCGAGCTGAACGAGGCGGAGGACTTCCGCCACGCGGGCCTTCTGATCGTCTCCGCTGACGCGGCGCACGTTCATACCGAAGGCAACGTTCTGGTTCACCGTCATGTGTGGCCAGAGGGCGTAGCTTTGGAAGACCATAACGGCATTGCGATGCTGCGTGTCCGATGCGGTGACATCGCGGCCATTGAAGAGGACCCGGCCATCGGTGGGCTGCATCAAACCAGCGATGATGCGCAGGAGCGTGCTCTTGCCGCATCCGCTGGGGCCGAGCAGGAAAAACAGCTCCCCCTCGCCGATCTCGAGGTTCACACCCGCCAGCGCCATCGTTTGATCAAAGCGCTTGCTCACATTCTCCAGCCTCACTGACGTCATTGCGGCCGCGATTGTAGCGATGACGGCTCGCTACATCACCCACCACGAAGGCGCTGCCGGGCGCGCGTGTTGATTGGGTCCAGCTTCAGTGCCGCGCGATACTGCTCCTGGGCGCTGTCAAACTTTCCCTGTTTTTCCAGAACGATGCCCAGATTCACATGGGCATCCACCAAATCCGGATCGGCGCGAAGGGCGTCGAGGAGGATCGATTGCGCCTGGGGGAGGTCGTCCTGTGAGGCCACGCTGGCGCCGATGCGGTTGAGCAGGATCGCGAGATTGCGGCGGGCCTGGGGGTAGCTGGGTTTGAGGGCAAGCGCGCGCTGGTAGGCTTTGATGGCTTGGGGCAATTCGTTCTGTTTCGCGAGAACGCCGCCGAGGTTGTAATAGGCTTCGGGGTAATCGGGGCGGACTTCCAGCGCATCGTGATACCAGCGAACGGCATCGTCCCAATGCTGCTGTTTCTCGGCGACCATGCCGAGGTTGAGGCGGGCTTCGGGATGGTCCGGTTTGAGGTTCAGGGCGGATTGGAAATGGCCCGTTGCGCCGGGGAGGTCGTTCCGCTCGAGGAGGATGACCCCGAGGTTGTTGTGGGCGATCCACGCGGAAGGGTTCCTGGCGAGCGTGTCGCGCCAAAGCGTTTCAGCATTGGCGAAGGCGCGGGAGTGATGAAGGCTCAGAATGGAAAAGAGGGCGATTGCGGTGCAGCAGAGGATCATTGCGGCGCGGCGGGGGAGCATTACCGACAAGATTGATGCGAGTCCGGCGATCACCGCGGCGCCGGAGAGGTACTGGAAATGGTCGGCGACGAAGGAATAGCGCATCGGCAGCGTGTTCACAAAGCCGAGCGCTGGGAAGAGGGTGCCGATGAAAATCAACGCGGCCGCGGCGGGGGCTCGTCCCCAGCGATTCCTTTGTGCAATCAGGATGATGAGCGCCATGAGCACGCTCAGCGGGAAGAGCAGGAGCGCAGGTTTTGGAGCAACCTCCCAGCGGGGATAGACGAACATCAGCGGCCAGGGCCAGAGGAGTTTGCCGAGGTAAAACCAGATCGCTCGACCCGCGATGATGCAGCGGGAAAGGAAGGGGATGCTCCATTCGGGCCCGCGGGCGCCGACAACTTCTCGCTCCATCCAGCCGGTGAGGATGCCCATCGCGGCGCCGACGATCAGCAGCGGGATCAGCGGGAAGATGTCGCGCCAGCGCAGCGTCGGGCGCTTCCACCAGAGAATCACCAGCACGACAGCGGGCATTGAGCACGCGATTGTCTTGCTGAGCAGGGCAAGGAGGAACAGCGCGCAGGCGGTGAGGTAGTGGCGCGTCGATCGGGAAGTATCGAAACGCAGGTAAGCGATGAGCGAGGCGAACAAGAACACGCCGCAGAGGACGTTTTTACGTTCAGTTGCCCAGGCGACGGACTCGACTTGAAGCGGATGCACCGCCCAAAGCGCGGCGGCGGCCCAGGGGGCGGGGACGTTCAGGCGCGCGAGCAAGCGCCAGAGAAGGATCGCTCCCAGAGCGTGCAGCAGGATGTTGTCGAGGTGATATCCGAGCGGGCGCGTACCCCAGAGGTGATGCTCAACCCAGAACGTGGTGTGGACCAGCGGGTAATACTGCGGGACTGCGCCAATTTCGAACCAGATCCGGCGGAGACCGTCGAGCGACGTGAGCGTGGGGTTGGCGGTGATGTAGTAGTCGTCGTCCCAGATCCAGCCGTTGCGCAGCGATGGGAGATACGGGAGCACCACGAGGGCGATGAGGAGGGCACTCCATCTCCAGTTGCGGGGCGACGCGGCGCCATGCGGCTCAGGCGAACGCGCATCCTGCGACGATGCGACGGCTTGAAATGCCATGGTCACCGTGCCGGCTTCGTTGCGGATTGGGTGGTCGTTCGCGTCGTGGTGGCGCGAGTGGTTTGGGCTGTGGCGCGTGTTGTGGTGGATCGCGTGGTGCTCGGTCGCGTCGCCGCCTGCACGGCCGCGTTCCACTTTTCCATCGCTTGTTTTAATCCCGGGGCATTGGGATCGAGGCGCAGGGCGAGTTCGAGATGATCGCCGGCGGGCCTGAGGTTCTTCACCTCGGTCTGGAGGTCCGCCAACTGAACAAGGGCTTCGACATTGCGCGAATCTGCTTCAAACGCATTCTTGAACTGGACGGCAGCATCGGGAAGGTAGCCGCTTTGGCGAAGCAGCTTTCCGAACTCGAGGCGGGCGAGGGAATTGGTGGGATGGATGCGAACGGCCTCGGCGTATTCAGCAAGCGCCGCATCTTTCTGTCCCAGCGCCAGCAGCGTCTTGGCGAGGGCGGCGTGGATGGCCGAACGTTCGGGGCGGCCGAGTGCTGCATCCTGATCCGCCATCCCGAGCGCCTGGCGAAGCAGTTTCTCGGCATCGGCGTGGCGGTTCTTCGCGGAGAAGGCTTGGGCGAGATTGCTTATCGCCTGCACATTCCTGGGATTGATCGCCAGCGCGCGTTGAAACTTCTCGGTCGCCTCGTCCACGTTCCCGAGCTTGAGCAGAACGGTGCCCCAGTTGTTGTAGGCCATGTCATGGTTGGGCCGCAGCTCGATGGCGCGGGCAAAATGCTGCATGGCCTCATCGAGCATCTTCGTGACTTCGCTGGGATCGTGTTCGAGGTTGTTCTCCGACTCGTGGTTGAGCGCGGTGCCGAGGTTGTAATGGGCGATCCACGAGGTCGGGTTCTTACCCGTGACGTCGCGCCAGAGGGGGATCATTCCGGTGAAGACCATGGCGTGGGAAAATGCCAATCCACCGAGGATTAGAATGACCCCTGCGCTCAGGATGTAGGGGAGCGGCCGCTGATGATCTTCGGGTGATACCGCGGGATCAGCGGCCGCTGGAACTTTAAAGAGTCGCGCGAGCAGCGCGACGATCGCCGCGATCAGCGATGGGCCGGCCAGGTATTGAAAGTGGTCTGCAACGTAGGAGTAGCGCATCGGGTAGATGTTGACGAACCCGAGCGCGGGAACGAGTACGCCGCAGAAGATCGCGGCGGCGACGAAGGGGCCTCGCCCGATCCGGTTGCGCAGAACAAACAGGATCGCGAGCACCGCGACAACGCCGATCGGGAAGATCCATTGCCAGGGCGCAGCCGGGTCGAGCGACCACCTGGGGTAGAAAAACGTGAGGCGCAGGGGCGCGATGTTCTTCCATGCGTAGAACCAGATCGCGCGGCCCGCGAGCAGGATGCGCTGCACGACGGTCAGGTTCCATTCCGATCCCTGCGCGCCGACGTTGGTGCGCTCAAGGTGCGTCGTCAATGCGGCCAGGGCGATGCCGATGATGAAGAACGGCAAGAGCGCCATCCAGTGGCGGCGCTTGATGGCTCCCTGCTTCCACCAGACGAGCAGCACCACCACCGCGGGCATCGAGCAGGCGATGGTCTTGCTCAGCATCGCGCAGACGAACAGCACCAGCGCAACGGTGTACAAATTCCACGGGAACACGGACCGATCCTCAACTCCATCGTCGCGCTCGTGGCGATCGGTGAACGCCGGACCCTGCACGCTTAACCTTTTCCGCCCGATGCCGAAGGCGGCGAGGTACGCCCAGATGGACCCGAAGAAGAACACGCCAGCCAACACATTTTTCCGCTCGCTGATCCACGCGGCGCTTTCCGCCTGAAGCGGGTGGACCGCCCAAAGGGTTGCCGCCAACCAGGCGCCCGGGATGCCCAGCCGGCGCAGCAGGAACCAGAGCAGCAGCGCGCCGATGCCGTGCAGCACCAGGTTGGTGACGTGGAAGATCGTCGGATCCAAATCCGGAGCTTTGGGCGCAAGCTGGTATTCCAGCCAGTAGGATGTGTGCGTCAGCGGGTAATACTGCGGCGGATAGAAGAATCCGGGCACGGGTGAGCGTGCCCCGGGCGAGAACCAGATCGTGCCGAGACCCTCCGGCGAGCGCAGCGCGAGGTTGCGATCGACGTGGCGATCGTCATCCCAGATGAATTTGCCGCGGATTGCGGGCGAGAAGACAACCAGCACCGCCAGCAGCATCACGCCGGCCCAGAGGGCGTAATCTTTCAGCGTTCGCGCCTGCTCGGGCGAATTGAGAACCAGCTTCTCCCCCGCCTGCTCGTCGGTTGCTTCGATTGTCGGCTTATCCTGTTGCTCGCTCATCTGCCGCGAAAGTTTACGCAGGTGCCGCTAAAATGCACCAACGTGCTTCTTTCTTCGCGTTTCGTGTTGCCATCTTTGAAGAGCCCATGACGCCGATCTCGACCACCGATCCAATCAACGCCCAGATCCTTGCCGTCAGCGAGGACAAGATCCAGGGATTTCAGCCCGAGCCGATTGCGGAGATTTCCCGTCTTTCCGGAATCGATTTGCCTACGGTCACGGCGCGCCTCGCGGCGATGCTGCGCGGCGGAACGATTCGCCGCATCCGTCAGACGCTGATGGCGACGAACCTTGCCCGGGGCGCACTGGTGGCGTGGCAAGTGCCTGAGGAAAAGTTGCAAAATGCGTTTGATTGGATGTTCCAGCGGGACCCGTTCTCCGGGCACGTCGTAATCCGTTCCACTGATACGCAGACGGCGGGGAGCAAATATCGTTTGTGGACGACGCTGAAGGTGCCGCAGGGATTCTCGATTAAGAAACACGCCGACTTTCTTGCCCAGCAGACGGGATGTACGGCGTACAAACTGCTTCCCGCGAAAAATCTGTTCGTGCTTGGCGTGGGTCACGTGCGGCGGCGAGGCATGGAGCCGGGGAGTAAGGCGCCGGAACCGGCGGAGGTCGTTGATACTCATATCGTGGAGCTGACTGAGCTTGAGTGGCGCGTCCTGGTGGCTCTGAAGCGCGAGTTCACGCCGGAGGAGATTGAGCGCTCTTCCGTAAATCATGAAACCGCAACCCTGCACCCTTTCTGGGCCTCCCGCGCCAAAGAGGCGAATGTCGATCTGGTAACCTTTCACCGCACCGCGCAGTCGCTGAACGAAAGGGGCGTCATCGGGCGCTTCTCGACGTTCCTTGAACACGTGAAGCAACTGAAGACGGGCGAGCAAGTGACGCGTTACAACGCGCTGTTCCACTGGGCGGTTCCTTCCGGGCGCGAGCTGGAGGCGGGCAAACAGGTCGGCCGCTTCCACATCATGACGCATGCGTACTGGCGCGAGGCCGGGCCGGAGTTCAACGGTGTCAACATCATGGGCGTCGCCCACGGAACCGATAAGCAACTGGTGCTGGCGCACAAGGCGGCGATTGATCAGCACCTGGTCGAGGTGGGGATACCGGTGAATTACACGAACGTGTTCTGGGGAGGGCGGAGCGAGATCAAACCATCGGAGATTTCCCCGGTGGCGTATGAGGAATTCTGCCGGGCGCATGGTTTGGAGCCGAAGGCGATGAGAGATTGATCGGTGCTTGAGGGGGCGCTACCAATATGAACGCAATCGTTCTTTGTGGCATACAGGCTTCGGGCAAGACCAGCTTTTACCGCGAGCACTTTTTTCACACGCACATCCGCCTGAGCCTGGACCAGCTGGGCACCCGGAACAAAGAGAACATTATCCTGCACGCGTGCCTGGCTGCTCAGCAGCCGTTCGTGATCGACAATACGAATCTCCTTGCGACCGCGCGCATGCGATATGCGCATCTTGCGAAGGAATCCGGCTTTCGCACGACGCTCTACTTTTTTGAGACGCCTACGCGTGATGCGATCGCCCGCAATGCCAAGCGCGGCAAAGACGAACAGGTGCCCAAGCTGGCGATCCTGGGGTCACAGAAGAAACTCCAGCCGCCGACGGCGGACGAGGGGTTTGATGACGCGTTCCGCGTCCGACTCACAGCGGACGGCTTCGCCATCGAGCCTTTCACAGCTTGATTCCCAACCGCCTACTGCGGTTAAGATGCCCAACCTCTGCTTCGGTACAGGTGTCACAAAAGGGGGGCGCTGGTGGTCAGCAGCGCCCATGCGTCTATGGCTCAACCCACGCTCACTGTTCGCGAGGTGCTCTCGCAAATCGAGCCGCTCATCGCGCGCACCTCGCGCGGATCGACGAGAGAGGATGGTTTTTTCATCTCCTGCGTGCGTGCGGCGCTGGCTAAGAACTTTGAGCTGAACACGTTCATCCAGGCGCACGACGCCGGCATTCACGATTTCGCGATCACCGCGTCCTTGCGGGGCGTGTGCGAAGACATCATTGCGCTGCGCTTCATAGGCACGTTCGCCAAGCAGCATCGCGAAGAGGCGGTTGCGGTGTTGATGCTCAAAAGCGTGATGGAGCTGTTGCAGGAGCAGACCAAGTTCTTCGAGAAATACCGGCCCAGCCAGCCGATTCTCGATGCCAACAACGTGGCGGCCGAGATTCACAACCTCCGCCTGCGCCTGCGGCAGATGCGCAAGAGCTATCGCTGGAAGAAGCACCGCGAGTGGCCCAG
Organism: Tepidisphaeraceae bacterium; assembly: GCA_036387255.1. Taxonomy (GTDB): domain Bacteria; phylum Planctomycetota; class Phycisphaerae; order Tepidisphaerales; family Tepidisphaeraceae; genus DASVUC01. The sequence continues at coordinate 14,990 of DASVUC010000074.1, forward strand.
CGTGCAGGAGATGGCGGAGTTTACCCACCTGCGCCCGCTGTACGACTTTCTTTATGCCGCAACGAGCTGCTTCGTGCATTTTTCGCCGAGCAATCTGATTCGCATGGGCGCGCCGGTGCAGGACCAGCTTCAGTTTTCAACCAGCAACTTCACCGAGTATTACCACGCGTTCAATTGCCTGTACGGGCTCTTCCTGTTCATCACGTTCTGCACGAAGTTCAGCGCCATGCTGGGCATTCGCGAAGAGATCCGGCCCCATATCGAGCAGCTCATTCGCCTGACGGATGAAGAAATCCGCTGGCCGGAGCTGATCACGATAGAGGAACTGAACTTGCCGAGCGTGTCGAAGATGCTGCGAGTGATGGCTCATACCGCGCGGAAAGCGATTGAAGCGCCGGCGGTTTGGGAATGGGAAGACGCTGAGCTCAAACCCCTGCAACCGCCGCCGGCGGAACCAGAACCGCCTGATGGTGAACACAACTCGGAACCCTGACAAGATCTGCTCTTTCTTCCCCTCTCCCGGTATGCCGGAAGCGGGACGGCGAGGGTTCTTCTTCGACCACAGGTCTGTTGCACTTCGTAAGGCAATCCTGACACTCCTCCCTATGCTCTCCCGCATCGACCACGTCAACCTCGTCGTGACGGACCTCGATCGCATGATCGACTTCTACACGATCCTACTCGGTCTGAAGGTCACGAAGCGTGTAACGATCTCCGGCGATTGGGTGGCGGCGACGGTGGGGCTTGCGGAGGTTCATGCGGACGTGGTCTATCTGGAGCTGCCCGAGGGGCCGCGAATTGAGCTGATCCGGTACAACGCACCGGCACTTCAGCGACCTGCGGACATTGATCGCCCCAACGCGCCCGGGCTTCGGCATTTTGCCTTTGCCGTCTCTGATATCGACGGCATCGTCTCGCGTCTGCGCGAACGTGGCGTGAAGTTCTTCAGCGACATCCAGAGCGTGCCCACGACGCAAGTCACCTACGCGGGCGGCGTGAGGAAGCGAATTGTTTACTTCCAGGATCCGGAGGGGAACCTGCTGGAACTTTGCGAATATCGCTGATGTCGCGTTACTTGTCTTGCGCTTCGTCTCCGGCCAACGGTGGATTCTCTTTCGGCAGATCCCACTTCGGCTTGGGTTCCGTCGTCACCTTGATGATGTGATAAAATGTCTTGGTGAGCTTCCCGTCCTTACGGAACTCCACCTTGTAGAGCGTGACAAACTCCTCGCGCAGAGCGGCTTCGCCTCTGGGCATCAGCACGATCGTCATCTCGCCTTCGGCAGCGGTGCGCATCTCGACTGAGCCGATGGCGGGCACGGGGTCGTCCGCGTTGAAGACGCGGAAGTCGAACAAGAGCTCGTTGTTTTCGCTCGCGACTTTGCCCTTGATCTCGATCGGCTTGGTGGTAGCGGAACCGCCCGTCCATGCGCCTGACGGAGTCTCTGGTTTTCCGCCTTCACCGTGCGCGGTGTACCAGCCGTGCAGAAGCGCAACAGGGGCATCACGTTCGATGCGAAAGTGGAAGGCGCCGGTCTTGCGATCATCCTCGGGCGTGAGCAGAAAGAGCTTGGCAGTCGGGCGGGTGGTCGCCTGTGCGAGGGCGAAGCTCTGGAGCAGGAGAAGAATGACGACGGCGCGCGTACAGGTATGGGTGTTCTTCATGACGCCTCCGCTCAGGATCACGCCTTGGCCACAACCGCGAATGCTTCGCGGGCTGCTGCGATTGTCTCTTCGATCTGCTCATCCGTATGCGCCAAACCCGGGAAGAACGCTTCGAACTGGCTCGGCGGGAGGTAGATGCCGCGGTTAAGCATCTCGTGGAAGAAGACTTTGAACTTGCCGGTGTCGCAGGCGGTGGCCTCAACATAATTGGTGACGGGGGCGCCCGCGGATGCGGTGAAGAAGGCGGTGAGCATGGCGCCGACGCGGTTGATGGTAATCGCGACGCCGGCGTCTTGAGCTGCTGCGCGGAGGCCATCCTCGAGTCTGGCGCTCTTCCTCTCCAGCACGTTATAGCAGTCGCCTTCATTGAGAATCTCCAGCGTGGAAATCCCTGCGGCCATGGCGAGCGGGTTGCCGGAGAGCGTGCCCGCCTGATAGACGGGACCGACGGGTGAGATCATTTCCATCAGGCGCTTTGAACCCGCGTAAGCGCCGACGGGCAGGCCGCCGCCGATCACTTTACCCAGGCAGGTAAGATCCGGCTGCACGCCGTAGCGTACTTGCGCGCCGCCCCAGGCGACGCGGAAGCCGCTCATCACCTCATCAAAGATGAGCAGTGTGCCGTGCCGGTTGCATATCTCCTTCAGGCCTGCAAGGTAACCTTCCTTCGGAACGATGACTCCCATGTTCCCCGGGACGGGTTCGACGAGGAACGCCGCGATGCGCGAGCCGTGGACTTCGAAGACTGCTCGCGTGGCGTCGAGATCGTTGTATTGCACGAGCAGGGTGCTGGCGACGGTGGCGCGGGGAACGCCGGGCGTCGAAGGATCCGCGGGGGCGGCAAGCGCTTCGGTGTGCGGCTCGGGAGATCCGCCGGAGTCGGCGAGCTTTTGCTTGGCAGACTTTTCGGCGAACGTCAGCACGCCGGAGCCAGCCTGTGCGAGAAGCTGATCCGCGTGGCCGTGATAGCCGCCGATACACTTGGCGATCAGATCGCGTCCCGTCGCGGCGCGGGCGAGTCGGATGGCGCTCATCGTCGCTTCGGTGCCGGAGTTGACGAAGCGGATCATCTCCATACCTGGCAGGGCGCCGGTGATCACGCTGGCGAGTTGGATTTCAGCTTCGGTCGGGGCGCCAAAGCTGGTGCCTCGGCCGATGGCTTTGGAGAGGGCGGCGACGACCCGCTCATTAGCGTGACCGGCAATGAGCGGGCCGTAGCTGGCGACATAATCGATGTAGCTGTTGCCGTCTTCGTCCGTCAGCACCGCCCCGTCCGCTTCCTTGATGAAGGGGGGAACACCGCCGACGGCTTTGAAAGCGCGCACCGGCGACGAGACGCCGCCTGGCATGAGCGTTTGCGCTTTCTCGTACAATTCCGTCGACTCGACCAGCTTGCGTGGCTTGTGGTCCATGACGCGAGAATACATTGGAGAGCCGCAGGCTCAAGCAGGACGTGTCGCAGCGGTCAGCACTGCCCGCATGATCACGCGCCCAGCCGATCCGGATTCAGATCTTGGAGCTCGGGAAGCGTGAACAAGCCGTCTTTGCGGATGAGCTTTCCGTCAAAGTGGATTTCGCCGCCGCCGTAGTCGGGGCGCTGGATGTTGACCATGTCCCAGTGGACCTGCGAGCGGTTGCCGTTGTCGACTTCCTCGTAGGCTTGGCCGGGGGTGAAGTGGAAGCTGCCGGCGATTTTTTCGTCGAAGAGGATGTCGCGCATGGGCTTCGTGATGAAGGGGTTAAAGGCGAGGGAGAACTCCCCGATGTAGCGGGCCCCTTCGTCGGCGTTGAGGATGTCGTTAAGCTTTTTGGTATTGGCGGGTGAGTCAGCGGCGGCTTCGACGATCTTGCCGTCCTTGAAGGCCAGGCGGATGCTGCTGAAAACGGTGCCGCGGTAGAGCGTCTCGGCGTTGAACTGGATGTGACCCTGCACGGAGTTCTTCACGGGCGTGGAGAAGCATTCGCCGTCGGGGATGTTGCGCTCGCCGGAGCAGGGCTTGGCGCCAATGCCCTTGATGGAGAAGCGGAGGTCGGTGCCGGGGCCGGTGATCTGAACGGCGTCGGTGCGCTTCATGAGCTGAACAAGCGGCTCCATGGCGCGGCGCATCTTTGCGTAGTCGACGCCGGCGCAGACACGGAAGTAGAAGTCTTCGAACGCTTCAGTGCTCATGCCGGCGGACTGTGCCATCGATGGAAGTGGCCAGCGGAGGACGACCCAGCGGGTTTTCTTCACGCGCTGCTCGAGGTGGACGGGGTGGAGGTAGAGCTTCTCGAACAGATCGATGTTTTCTTTGGGCACATCCGACATCTCGGCGATGTTGTGGGAGCCTCGGACGCCGATGTAGCACTGGACGCTTCTCATGCGCTCCAGGTCAACCTTGGCCATGAGCCTGAGTTGATCTTCGCTGGCATGCTGCTGAAGGGCGCGGCGGACCTGCTCGTGGTAGGTGTGGGCGACGGGAATGCCGCCGGCTTCGGCGATGGTGTGGATGAGGGCTGTGGTGAATTCGGTGGGAATGTCGAACGCTTCGATGAGCACCTTGTCGCCCGGCTTCACCTGCGCGGAGTGGTGGACGAGGACTTTTGCGAGATCGGCGTGGCGTGGGTCTTTCATGGCAGGCAGTTTAGCGCGATCGTTTGAAAAGGCGAAGAGGGCGACGCCCCTACAGGGCGCGCATCGCGATCAGCGTCTGGTCGTCATTGGGAGGGGCGAAGTTGGAGAACTCCGCGAGGGATGCCTGGATCCGGGCAATACAGTTTTTGGGATTGCAGTAGGTGCAGGCGCGGAGGAGTTGGTCGAGGCGATCAGTTCCGAAGAGGTCGCGGGGATGGCCGGGAGAGCGGGGGGCGGGGGTTTCGGTGATGCCGTCCGTGTAGAGGAGGAGCAGATCGCCCGGGTGGAGCTGGATCGGCGTCTGTCCGTAGGTTTCTTCTTCGATAATGCCGAGCGGCAGGGCGGGGTTATGGTTGAGGAGGATGATTTGATTGTCACGTACTAGGCGCGGGGGGTTATGTCCGGCGGAGGCGTAAGTGAGCGTGCGCGCGTGCGGATCGAGGACCGCATAGAAGGCGGTGATGAAGGTGCCTTCCCGGGTGTAGCAGCAGGAGAGGCGCTGGTTGAGGTATTGCAGAAGTTGGGGCGGCGGCGTGTGGGTGCCGGGCTGGGCGTGGGCGATGGCGTGGGTGATCGCCATAAGGACGGCGGCGGGTGTTCCGTGACCGGAGACGTCGGCAATGAAGATGCCCCAGCAGTCGTTGGCCAGCGGGAAGAAGTCGTAATAGTCGCCGCCGGCGCGGGCGCTGGTGCGGTAGAAGGCGGCGAGGTCGAAGCCGGCAATTTTGGGAAGCTCGGCGGGGAGGAGGGACTTCTGGATTTCGCCGACCGTTTCAAGTTCACGATCCAGCGTGGCGAGGGCGGAGGCGAGCTGGTTGCGGAGGACGAGATTTTGCGTACCTCGCCCAAACAAGCCGCCTTGCCAGTGGAGCATGGGGACGAGTTCGCGCGGAAAGTCGTGCCCGTTCATGAAGAGGGAGATGTTGAAGTTGATGCTCTCGCCGTCTTCGTAATGCGGGAGCGCGACGAGCGACTGATAGCCTTGGAGGTAGAAGTGGGCGGGATCGTCACTCTTGAGGCGCGAGGGGAGGTCGTCGATCAGGACGGGCTTGTTGGCGTATGCAATTTCCGAAAGTAGCCCCGTGTCGAAGCGCGGGAGAAGGTCGCGCTGGGTCCACGGGTTGAAGTGCTCGGTGAAGCGTGAGGAGCGCGTGATGATGTACCAGGGCGCGGAGAGGTTTCGGCGGGAGAGGGAGAGATAGTGTTCGATGGGCATCATCTGGTTGATGCCGTTCCAGTAGATTTCGACAAGTTCTTCGGGATCGGTGACGCCGGAGATGGCTTTCATGGTGCGGTCGATGATCTCGAGTTCATCTTGCCAGGAGCGGCGCGGCGTGGACATGGGGGGATGGTAGCGGGGAGAGAGGGAGCGGCGTCAAGTTGATTAGGAGCGACGACACGGACGACGGGATCGCTTGTGCCAATGAAAGAGGGGCGACGCTTGCGTCGCCCCTACAGGAAATCAAATGATTCCGCGGTTAAGGCAGCAACTGCTTCTTCAAGGCTGTCGCGGGGAAATATTTTCCAGCGCTGGCGATGGAGTGGGGTTGGCTGACGGTGATCACGTTTTCCCGCGGGATGTGGAGCTGGCCCTGGAGGGTGCCGATCAGCTGCGCGAGGCGGCGGATCTGGGTCGGCGTTGGAACCGTGCGATCAAAGTCGCCGACGACGCAGATGCTGATGGTTTGCGGCCCAGCTTTTTCGGCTCCGACGCGCATATCCAGCGCGGGCGCCTGCTGCTGGTTCCAGCGCGGGCCGATCTGGATCTCACCGTCGACAGCGCCGTCGCCGTTACCGATGAGAAAGTGATCGTTGAAGCCGTGGTTCTGCTGCGCCAGGGAGATCGCGTCGCC
>DASVUC010000075.1:0-23275 GCA_036387255.1 Tepidisphaeraceae bacterium
GTCGCCGCGAAGATCGCGGTGAGCGCGCCGACCACGGCCACCGTGAGCGACGCGGTCGCCGACAGCGCGAACAGTGCCGAGGAGCGGGCGATCAGGTAGACGCCCGCCGTGACCATCGTCGCGGCGTGGATCAGGGCCGAGACGGGCGTGGGGCCCTCCATCGCGTCGGGCAGCCAGACGTAGAGCGGCAACTGGGCGCTCTTGGCCGTCGCCGCCCAGAACAGCAGCAGGGCGATCCCCTGCACCGCCACGTACGGGATGTACTTCAGGTTGCTGCTGCCCATGACGTTCTCGTAACTGAGGTCGTGGTTGTCCGAGACCGCCCACATCCAGAAGATGGCGATCGCGAACCCGACGTCGCCGACCCGGTTGACGAGGAACGCCTTCTTGGCCGCCTCGCGGGCGGCGGGCTTGTCGTAGTAGTAGCCGATCAGCAGGTAGGAGCAGAGGCCGACGCCCTCCCACCCCAGGTACAGCATGATCAGGTTGTTGCCCATCACCAGGCACGTCATCATGAAGATGAACAGGCCCAGGTACGCGAAGAACCGCCAGTACCCCTCTTCCCCGTGCATGTAACCGGCCGCAAAGACCGTGATGAAAAATCCGATGCACGTGACCACGCAGAGCATCACGGCCGTGAGCGGATCGATCCACGCGCCGGCCTGGCTGGAGAAATTGCCGACGTTGATCCAGTCGAACCACGTAACGTTCGTCGAAAGGTGATCCGCCGCCCCCTCCATCGGAGCGCCGTGGTAGGTGGCTCCGACCTTGCTCCCCTCCCTCTCGGGATTGACCGTAGACCTCCAGATCCCGATCATCCCAAACAGCAGCGACAGCGACAGCAGCGCGCTGCATCCCACCCCGATCCAGATCGGCCAGTGCGACTTCTGCTTCAGCCACTTCGCCCCCAGAAATCCAGAAATCGCCGCCCCAATCAGCGGCAGCAGCGGGATCAAGTACGAGTGTTTAACTGCGAATAGCTCTTGCATCTCGCGTGGCATGGGCGCCAAAGCCCATGCATCATCCTTTCAACTCGCGCCACACATCTGCATCCAATGTGCTCTTCTGCCGGAACAGCAACACGACCAAGCCCAGCGCCAGCGACGCCTCGGCCGCCGCGATCACCAAGACAAAAATGACAAACGCCTGGCCACCCAGATTCCCCCAGTAGCGCCCAAACGCGATCAGGTTGATCGACACCCCCTGGAACATCAACTCAGTACACAGAAAGATGATGATCAGGTTCCGCCGGGTCATAAACCCGATCAACCCGATCACAAACATGATCGCGCCCACGGCCAGATAATGCTGCAAAGCGAGCTGGTTCATGTCTCTGGGTAAGCCTTCTGCCGGGGATTGTCGGTGCCGACCACCGGAATGCTGTGCGGGTTGTCGTCGATCGGCGTTGCCGGCGCGGTCAGCGTTTCAGTGAACTCGGCGTGATCTTCGGCACTGCGCCAGACGCGTTTCTTGGCGATGATGATGGCGCCGACCATGGCGACGGTCAGGATCAGGCCCGCTAACTCCAGGTTGATCAACTGCTTATCGAAAAGGAACACGCCAAGTTGTTGCGTGGCGCCGGAGACGGCTTTGGATGGAGCGGGACCGATTTGAGCGGCGGCGGGCGCGGCGGTGGAGGCTGCGCCTGCACTGCTCAGGGCGCTGGGCTTGTCGAAGATTACGAACAGCAAAACGCCAACGAGCGCAAACCCTGCTGCGGACGCGAGTTTCGGCTCGCGACTCACCGCGTCATGATCCAGCGCCACCTCGGCACCGCTGGTTCCGCTCGCCGAGTTGGCCTCGGCGGCAAGCATGATCACAAAGACGTAAGTCACGAGGATGGCGCCGGCGTAGATCAGCACAAGCGCGGCAGCCATAAACTCTGCCCACATCAGGACAAACAGCCCCGCCGACGCCATCACGGTCAGCACAAAGTAAAGGGCGGAGTACACTGGCCGCGTGTGGGTGATGACCCGAACGGCGCCAACGAGGGCGATGGCGGAGAAAATCCAGAAATACGCGCCCACGCCGGCCGCGGTCTTGGCGAGCAATGCGCCCAGAACCAGCAAGCTTGCGACAAGAATCACCGCGCCGATTTTCCGCATCGGCGTGTCCCTGCCGCCCGGCAGGAGCATGATCATGCCGACAGCAGCGACGACGCAGAGCACGAAGAGAATGCCGGGTGAGATCAGCCGTGCAGTGTGAGTTGCAGACTCGGCGACCAAGGCATTGGTGAAGAGAGCGGTCATGATGAATCATCAGCCTCCACCGCCGTCGCGACTGGCGCGCGGAGGCGGTCTGCTGACGGGCGGAAGTCTAAGAGGGGGTAAAAAGATATGCAAGGTCGGTTGTGACGCATTTCACAGAGTCCTGAGGGGCGTGCGGCCGGCGATATAAGTGCTGCGAGTGGGCGACTGGTGGAGTAAGGTTAAGCAACGTGGGACATCGAATCTTGGCGAGTGTTGCGATTGTGTCGGTTGGACTGTGCGGCATATCGGTGATCCTTTGGGCGGTGAGCCAGAAGACTGGGGTGCGTTGGCAGGCTCCGTGCCCGGGCGCGACGCTGGAGTTGGGATGGAGCGACGAGTCGCTGCGGATTGGGGTATTCGACCACAACGATTACCGGCCGAACTGGGGGAGGATCTGGGGCCGACGCCGGGGGTCGATCGACAATCTCAACGGTGGGCTCGACTTCTTCGGGGACGTTAATGGATGGGCGATTGCGGTACCGTTTCCCCTGTTGATCGTGATCTGGGCGATTCCGCCGCTGTGGTGGTGGCTGGTGCATAAGGATCGGGCGGAGCATCTGCGGCGAGTGGAGCATGGGCTGTGCCTGAATTGCGGATACGATGCCCGGCAGAACATGAGCGACATTTGTCCGGAATGTGGAAACAACCCTAGGCACCTGGTGATGGCGCGATGAAAGCTGCTCTAGTTGTTGCTTGTATGATTCTGTTGTTTGTTGCGCAAAGCGCGAGGGCGCAGACGATGCCGGCGACAGCTCCGTCAACGCAAGGGGCGAAAGGGAAGCTTCCGTTTCTTGATGTGGATGTGAAGAAGCGCACGGTGCGCATGGAGTGCGAGTCGCTGAACATCACGGGGCCGCTGGAGTTCCTGGTGTGTGGGACGGGGAAGAATGAGTACGAATCGGTGCTGCGGTCGTCGGCTCGCCCGAGCCATCTGCATTTGGCGCTGATCATGATCGGGCTGGAGCCGGGCAAGCCGATTCGTTACGACGAGGCGAAGAAGGAGTGGCTGCCACCGACCGGGCCGCCACTGAAGATGACGCTGGAGTTTGAGAAGGACGGGAAGCCGGTGACGCTGGCGGCGACGAAGACGCTGCGCGCGATGAAAGACAAGCGCCCGATGCCGGACGCGACGTGGGTGTTCACGGGCTCGAAGATCATGCCGGAGAAGAAGTACGCGGCGGATGTGACGGGGTACCTGGTGAGCATCGTGAATTTCGAGCTGACGCCGATCGATTTTCCGGCGCTGGAGAGCAACGCGAACGAGACGCTGCTTTGGGAGACGAACAACCAGGTGCTGCCGCCGACGGGGACGAAGGTGACGCTGGTGATTCAGCCGGCGGAGAAGGTTGTTGCGCCGCCGGCGACGACGGCGCCGAAGGGGGGGCCCGCGTCTCAACCTGCGCGCGGGGGAGGGTTTGGGAGGTGAGCGCGCGCGATCGGGAGCAGCGCCCCGCACGCGGGGCGGCTAAACGGCCGGCGTCGACGTTGACGAATTATGTTGCGTTGGGGGTGGCGATTTCGGTGGTTGCTTATTGGGCGGCTGGCCTGGGGTTGGGGTGGTTTATGGGGTGCTTTGCGCTGGTGAGCCTGATGGTGCCGGCGATGGTGGGGTCGGCGAAGACGCTGGAAGGAAATTGGATGTGCGCGTCGGCAATGGCGCTCGGGGCGGTGGTGGTGTGGGTCGGGGCTTATGTGGTAAAGGGAATGGCGATAGGCGGGGTAGGCGCGGCGGGGCTGTTGTTGCTGGTTTATGTTGGTGCGCTGGCGACTTGGGTGGTGGTGCTGAGGGGTAGGCGGGAGAATGAGGCGGAGGACTCTGGCGAAATGACATCAGCAGTTGGCGTGGATGAGCCCTCACCGTACCCTCTCCCGGAGTACCGGGAGAGGGGAAGAGAGGGGCAGGCCCTCACCCCTGCCCTCTCCCGATTACGGGAGCGGGGGAGAGAGGCGATCGCGGCGGCGGTGGTGACGGTGGTGGCGCTGTTGTGGTTGTCGTGGCCTGTTTGGTTGGCGGTGGCGTTGCGAGGGGTGCGGGGAGAGCAGGTCGTGCAGTGGTTGGCGCCGGTGCATCCGCTGCTGGCGCTGAATGCGTTGTTTGTGGATCAGGGGGCCTGGTTACAGAGCTCTGTGATTTATCGCCATGTGACGCTGGGGCAGGATGTGGCGTACGCGCTCCCGGGGAGTGTTTGGCCTAGCGTGATCCTTCACCTGGTGGTTTGCGTGGTGGGGGTGGGGCTGGCGCGGGTTTCGATTCGGCGGCCCGTTAGCTCGTCGATCGGTTGAGTGGTGGGGAGCTTTCCGGTGAGGATGAGCGGGGCGAGGACTTCGCGGGCGAAGGTTCGGTTCATGGTGCCGACGTGGTCGCCCATGTTGCCGTAGGCGCGGATCCAGGTGCGGTCGTGGGGGATCTGGAGGATTTTCTTGTACTGGTCAGGGTCCGATTTAGCGGGTTGCTTGAAGCCGACCATACCGGCGGCCTGGGTTTTGACGCCGTCGATGGTACCGAAGAGAGAGGTACCGACGCCGAGGACGGTGGCATCGAACTGGCTGTAGAAGACGTAGACGTGGCCGCGGACGTGCTTGAGGGCTTTCGTCAGGTCATAGGTGGGCGAGAGGGCGGGGGCGAGGAGGACGAGGGTGTCGATCTGCACGTCGTCGGGGAGTTTTTCCAGAGCCCAGGCGATGATGCCTGCCCCGCCGGAGTGGGCAGTGACGGAGATGCGGGCGTTGGGATTCGCCCGGGAATGTTCCAGAAGAATCTGGGCGACGTTGTTGGACTCGTCCATGTTGCGCTGGCGGGCGAGGAGTGCGCCGAGGCCGGGGTCGGCGGTGGTCCAGTCGTAATGGTCGATGGTTCCATCCAGGTTGCCGTCATCGAGGCCGCGGACAACGTTGCGGTCGATGTTGCGGTAACCGCCAATGCCCGGGAGGTGGAGGTGGTAGTTGGATTTGGGGATAGGGAGTTTTGTCTTAGCGACGGGGCGTGTTGCCGATGCCGCGCGTAAGGGTCCGGCGGCGGAGCCGCTGGGCTCTCGCATGTTGGGACAGCTGGTGGGGGTGGGGTTGGTGGTGGGGGCGGGGGTGCGGTTTTGGCAACCGAGGAGGAAGATCGAGAGGGTGAGGATGAGCCCTAGATAACGGGAGATCTGTGGTGCGGATGCAGGATACATGGGCAGGACGCCCATGCCACGGAAGGGGGTCGCGTTGGATGCGAGACGGCTGCGCATGGGGGATGTTACGTCTGGGGCTGGTCGAGGATCGAGCCGGCGTTGATCAGGCCGATCCGGTGGAATTTTTCGAGATATGGGGCGAGTGTGAGGAGGTCGAGGCCGGTGGCGGCGAGCTTGAGCTGAATGTCGTGGGCGTGGCGGATGAGCAGATCAAGAGCCTGCGGCGGCGGGTGCGGGAAGTCGTTGGCGCCGGTCGCGGTGACGAGGCAGTCGCAGCCACTTTCGCGGACGGCGCGACAGGCAAGGTTGATGGCTTCCTCGGCGCGGTCGCGGTGGACGGTGGTTAGCAGGCCGAGTTCGACGATGACTTTGATGAAGACATCGGGGCGGGTAGAGCGGGCGGCTCGGGCGATCTCCATCAATTCCGCGCGGGCGCTGTCGAGGTCGAGGTTGAGCAGGTGCGGGAGGTGGGCGGCGACTTCGATTTCATCGGCGCCGTCCTTGATCGTGCTGGTGGATTCGATGGCTTTGAGGGTGGACTTGCTGGTGCCGGCGGGGAAGGCGATGGCGGCGCTGGTCAGGACGCCAGTGCCTTTGAGCAGGCGGGCGACCCGGGAGACGTAGACGGGGGTGACGCAGACAGCGCGCATCTGGTGGCGGATGGCGTCGGCGCAGATCCTCTGGACCTCGGCGGGGAGGGCTTCGGGTTTGTAGAGGGTGTTTTCGAGCTTGTTCTTGGGGAAGATCACGAGCCTCTTCCGCATGCGCGGCGTTCACCCACTTTGGGTGAGCAGCTTGGCAAGCAGTTCTTCCGGGGTCATTGTGAGAATAGGCGCGCCTTCGAATCCCTTTTGATCACGAGATATCACCGCTTCCGCGCCCACAGTCAACGCTGCGAAGCATTGCAGCGCGTCCTCGAAATCGGACAAGGGAGTGGCGAGTGCGCGAGACACCACACCTTCATCCACGGCAGCTATTGCGAAAACAGCAGCTATGCGGTGAATGGCTTGGAGCGCACGTTCACGTCCGGTCGCTTTCCGGAGGATGTAGTACACGTTCGAGAAACTCAGCGATGAAACATAAGCCTGGATATGCTTCGTCTCTGCTAATCCCCAAACTGCTAGAGCTCCGGCAACGTATTCTTTTCGCTCAGCCAGCACGTCCAGGAGAACATTGGCATCGATCAGAACCTTCACTTGCTTAGCCCATGCTTCTCGAGGAGGGCTTCGGCCAAGAGATCTTTGTACGGTTTATCAGGGACCTCGTTAGCTATGCCGAGGGCGGCGCGAGTGTTGGCGGGCAGGGAGTTGCGATCGAGGGGCGGTTGCGCGAGCACCTCGATGAAGTGTTGGAGCATTTGTTCGAGCGTCTTGTTTTCGGCGGCGGCGCGCTGACGTGCTCTCGCAAGCTCTGCTTCATTGACTTGGAAGCTGATGGTGGCCATTGCAGATGATTGTAGCACATGATTAGCAGAGCCATCATCCCGGCCTTCTCCCGGAGTACCGGGAGAAGGGGTAGGAGCGAGCGTGAGGGGAAGGGAGGTCGACCTTGATCGACCTTGATCGACCTTGATCACTGCGCGGTTTTACGTTGGCGGCGCTGGGCCTGGTCGGCTCGGTCGGCGAGGGATTGTCTTGCCTGGACTTCGTCTGCGGGAGGGGCGGGGAAGATGCAGCTTCGGGGGAGGGCCTGGAGCAGCTGCTGGCTGTTGGCGAGCGTGGTGTCGTCGGGGAGATTCCTGGCGGCGGCGGCGGCGTGGGATTTGAGCGCGGCGAACTGGCGAGCGTTGGCGATGGGGGGTTTCTGCCAGTTCCTGGCGTTGGGGGGAAGCTCGCTGGTGCGGCGCTGGGTGGACTCGACGCGGCTGGCGAGGGTGGGGTGATCGCTCATCATCGCGGGGGTCTTGTCGTAGCCCTTGTCGATCATGTGCTGGAAGAAGTCGTCGAACTTGGCGGGATCCCAGCCGGCGCGGGTGTAGAACATGAAGCCGTACTTATCGGCTTCGTCTTCGTCTTTACGGGTGAAGCCCATGTTGAGGAATTGTGCGCCCGCGCCGCCAGCGGTTGCGCCGAGGGCGGCATACTGAGCGCCTTGTTCTTTACCCCCGGCGACGTAACCTGCGCCGGCGAGTGCGGCGGCGGCGGCGAGCGTGGTGTACTGGCGCTTCATGCCTTTGCCGACGTGCCGGCAGTAGACGTGGGCGTATTCGTGCGCCATCACGGCGGCCAACTCGTCTTCGCTCTGGCATTCCTGGAACAGCTGGCCGTAAATGTACATGTGCTCGCCCCCGGTGGTGAAGGCGTTGAGCGCCTTGGAATTGACAAAGTGGAACTTCATGTCCTGACCGAACATCCAGGAGCTGTCTTCCTGGAAGTGGCTCTTGGGACCGACGCGCTGCGCGTCAAGCTCCTTGGCGGCAGCGATGATGCGGTTGCCGACGGACTGAAGGTAGTTCTGAAGCTGCGCGTCGTTCATGACGGCGGGCGACAATTGCTTGTTCATCGTGTCGGCTTGGGCGATCACGGTGTTGTCGGCGACGGTGCAGCCGACGGATAGCAGCGGCATGAGGATCAGCAGCCAGAGGAGGGAGAGCGTTTTGGTGATGTTGTTGGGCATAGGGACCTCAAGCGGACTTTACAACCGCAGCGGGGAAATCGGCAATGGGTGTCTACGTGTTAGACACGGCTCAGGCGGCGTGGTTATGGTGTCGTTGGATGCGGAAGGTTGCGACGCCGGCGGCGGCAATGGTGATGGAAATAACCAGCGAGACGGCGGAGATGGCGGGCCAGGGGGTGGCGGCGGTTTGGGTTTGGGAGAGGGATTGGACGAGGGCGCCGGCGCCTGGGCCGAGAATGCAGCCGAGGCCGATGAGGGCTTCGTGATAGCCGCCATGTTCGGTGCTGCCTTCGGAGAGGACCATGCCGAAATACAAGCTGCCGGCGTAGATGGTGCCGAGGGCGGCGCCGAGGATGATTTGGGAGAGGATCATGGCGGGGAGGTCCAGGGGGTGGGGGGAGGTTGGAGGGGACTGTGAGGGAGAGATAGCGCTCGAAGAGGTCAGACCCTCACCTCTGCTCCCATCCCGCTGCGCGGGCGCCCTGTACGGGAGAGGGGGTGGATCTGCGGGCGAAGTGGAAATGGTTGGTTGTTGAGGAAAGGCCCTCACCCTGCCCTCTCCCGGGGTACCGGGAGAGGGGGAAGAGGGGGAAGACTGATTTAAGGATGAGGGGGCGATGGTGACGCCCCAGAAGGCAATGAGCATGACGATCGTGGAGAACAGCAGCAATCTCGGTCGCGTGTGCCACCATGCGGTGAAGCCGAGGAGGAGGAAGGTAAGGGTGCGGGCGATCATCCAGACGCTGCTGACCCGTGTGCTGTGGGCGACGGTGAGGCGGTGCATGACAGGGAGGGATGGCATCATGGCCATCATGCTGAAGATGACGACGTAGGTGGCGGGCAGCGCGATGCGCGCGAGCCACATGGCGAGGGTGCGGGAGCGGAGCAGCTCGGGCTCGGGGGCGGCGTGAGGGTGTTGGGTTGGTTGTTCACCGGGATCGATTCGCTTGCCGATGAAGAGGAGCACGGCGCAAACCAAATGTACCGCTGCGGCGGCGAGGAAGAGGCCTTGGCGGCTGGACATGATGATCGTTCCGCTGACGGCGGTGGTGAGGGCGTTGGTGATGGACCACATGAGGTTGTAGAGGGCAACGCGGCGGGAGATGGTGGTGGCGTCGGCGCCGCCGGTGACGAGGCTTTCAAGCATCGGCCAGTTGGAGGCGGCGATCATCGAGTAGAGGAAGAGGATGGGGAGCATCACTGCGGGGGAGCGTGCCAGCGTCGTGAGCAGCGCGAGCGCGGTGAGAAGGAGGTAGATGCCGATGAGCGCGCGACGGCGGCCGAAGGTGGTGGCGACGCGCTGGGCCAGCAGCGCGCCGGCGGTGTAGGCGATGCCCTGCATGGCGGCGAGGAGGAAGTTGCGCTTCAGGTCCCAGCCGAAATAGGTTTGGGTCCAGAAGAAGATGGCGACGGTCATGAGCGTGGTGCCCATGGAGCAGACGGCTTCGGCGCCGTAGGCGGGCCAGAGGGGGCGGTTGTGCGCGGCGGTGGCGTGGGGGGAGATGTGAACTTCTTCCTGCGGAGACTTCACCGGGGCAAGATAACTTGAGGTGCGGTGGTAGCAAGGTTGTTGGTGTGGTGAAGCGGGGAGCATGGGCGAGACGCCAATGCCGCGGGAGGAGGTGATGCGAATGAGAGAGGTCAGGCGCGCCCGCGGCGGGGGCGGCGGGCGAGAAGGAGGCCGGCGGCGGCGAGTGCGGTGGCGGCGGGTTCGGGGACGGCGGCGACGCCTTGGGCAGCCATCGCGGAGGGGCCGGTGGACGAGGTGAAGCTTGCGCCGAGGTTAGCGTCAAGTGCGATGTAGTCGTCGGGGGTGACGACGCCGTTGCGATCGAAGTCGCCGTGAAACCAGGACTTTTCAAGCGGGAAGGTTCCGCCGAGGTTGCAGTCGATGGCGGCGTAATCGTCAGGGGTGACCATGCCGTTGAGATCAGAGTCGCCCATGAAGGTGTAGGCGCCGACGATGGCGCTGGTGGGCAGCGATTGGCCGGAGCCCCAGGGCCAATCGGTGGAGCCGATCGAAGCGTTGTCGAACAGGAGCAGGTAGGTCTGGCCGCCTTTGAGCTGGGCGGCGGAGGAGACGATGCCCTTCTTGCCGGCGACTGGATCGGTGCTGTAGCCCATATCGACAAGGGCCTGGATCGCGGAGAACGGGGACGTGCCGGTGTATTCAATGACGATGTCGTTGTCGGCGAGATCGAGCATGGCGTCTGCGCCGAGGGAGAGGGACTTGGTGCGAAGGACTTTTCGCGGGGCGTCGCGGTGAGCGCTGAGGCGGGCGATGCCGTTGACGGTGAGGCCGTCGAGTTTCTGGCTGGTGTTGAAGAGCGCTGACGCGGCGGGGTCGATGGTGATGGCGGTGTTGCCGCTGATGGGTGAGTTGAGCTGGAGCATGCCGTCGTGAACGGCGATCTTGCTGCCGGGCTGGTGGGACTGGGGGCTGTCGATGGAGAGCACGCCTGGCCCGTTTTTGTTGAGCGTTGCGCCGGACTGGATGGTGAGCGCGCCGGTGAGGCCGAGCGTGCGACCGACGCCGGAGCTTGGGGTGGCGGAGGTGATGGAGGAGTCGGCGGAGACGGAGAGGTTGGCGCTGATGGCGTCGAGGAATTCGGTGGCGAGCTCGCCGCCGGCGAGTGTGATGTTGCCGGCGAGCGTCACGGTGCGCTTGGTGGAGACGAGGAGTTGTCCGCCGAAGATGGTGGTGGCGCCGCTGGTGAGGCCGCCGCTGGTGGAGAGGACGCCGTCGCGGATGTTGATCGGGCCGGAGTAATTGAGGTTGGTGCTGGTGAGGGAGAATTTTCCGGGGCCGGTTTTTTCCATGACACCGGTGCCGGAGATGTTGTTGGCGAGGGTGCCGGTTTGGACGTTGTAGCGATCGGCGTCAAGACTAATCAGTCCGCTGGGGATGGTGCCGCCGTTCAAGTTGATGGTGCTGGCTTTGAGCGTCATCACGGTGGTGCCGAAGGCGCGCTGGACGCTGAGGGTGCCGCCGTTGACGTTGAAGGTGGGGTTGGGCGGGTAGCTCTGTTCGTCGATGAGGAGGGCCCCTTCATTGACGGTGGTTTCGCCGGTGTAGGTGTTGAGGCCGCGATACTTAAGCGTGCCGGTGCCGAACTTGGTGACGGCGACGGGGGCGGAGGCGTTGTTGGAGATGGCGGCGTAGACGGTGAGTGTGCTGGATGGGTTGGTGTGGACGAGGAGCTCGCCGCCGGTGGAGGCGTTGCCGGCGGTCAGCTTAGAGTCGCTGTTGCCGGTGATCTGCTTGCCCGTGGTGCCGGATTGTGCTCCGCCGATCAATCCGCCGCTGGAGATCGTCAGTGTGGTGCTGTTGAGGTTCACGTTGACGCCGGTGCCGAGGACAAGAGAGTTGATGGTGCGGGAGCTGGCGAGCGATGCGGAGGAAGCCAGCTTCACGTTATCGGTGGGCACGGCGGTGTTGATGTCGGTCTTGTAGTTGTTGTAGACCTTGGCGCCTTCGTGGTCGTGCATGGCGAAGTCGTAGGAAACGCCGTTGCCGGTGCTGATGATCACGAAGGGCACGCCGTTGCTGTCGGTGACAATGCCGTTGGTGACCGTGGGGTTGCCGAGGTGGATGTAGTTGCCCCAACCGGTGAGTTCTCCGCCGACGCCGCTGAGCGTGACGGTGCCGCCATGCGCGCGGGAGATGTTGCCGAGATGGATTTCGGTGAAATTGCCGGTGGTGCGCGTGGCGGTGATGTAAGAGGAGCCGTAGTCGATAGTGGTGGAGGGGACGGCCTCGAAGACGCTGAACTGGGTGGGGCCGGTGAGGTTGAAGCGTCCGCCGCGCATGACGAGGGGGCTGTTGATCCGTCCGGGGTGGGCGGCGGTCATGTCGTCGTCGATGTTCTGAGCGCCGCCGTTATCCAGGGCGAGCGTTCCGGTGGGGCCGAGGGTGATGGCGGACGTGCTGAGGATGGTTCCGCCGTCGCGGAGGACGAGGTTGGATGCGCCATCGACGACGGTGCCGCCGGTGTAGGTGCTTGCGGCGGTGAGGACGACGGTGCCCGCCTGGCCGTTGGTGGCGGTGAGCGTACCGACGCCGGAGATCGCGCCGGCGATGGTGGCGATGTAGTTGTTGCTGAGGCTGGAGACCTTGCCGCCGAGTGGGCTCAGGACGATTTCGCCGCTGTGGGTGGAAGTTCCGGCGCCGCCGCCGATGGCGAGGGTGCCGCCGTTAAGGATAACTTTCTCGCTGACGTTGATGCCGTTGAGATATTGCAGCGCGGCGCCGGCATTGACGGTGGTGGCGCTTGCGCCGCCGACGGCGCCCAGGGCGAATGCGTTGCTGATGGCGAGCGTGCCGCTATCGATGGTTGTGGGCCCGGAGTAGGTATTAGCGCCGTCGAGTCGCACAAAGCCGCCGCCCATGTGGAGAGAGGCGATGTTGCCGCTGGTGAGGTTGCTTGTAATGGCGAGCGTGGAGCCGCTGAGGGGATTGCCTAGCTTGAGCGCGCGCGGCGCGTCGAGAGAAATGTTTCCGGTAAACGAACGGGTGACGTTGCTGAGCGAGTCGCTGATGGCGCCGAGGCGGGCGCCTGATGCGTCGGAGCCGCCGAGGAGGTTTGAGAGATTCAGTGGGCCGCTGAAGGTGCCGCCGATGAGGATCTGGCTGGCGCGGGAGTTGGGGGTGAAAGCGGATGAGACATCGAAGCTGCCGCTGAGAATAAGCGCGCCGCGATCGAGTTGGATCGAGTTGGGGCGGACGGAATTGCTGGCGGGATCGACTCCGACAGCACGGTTCAGCTGAATCGCGGAGAAGGGGGAGACGTAAGTGTTGCCGGCATTGACGAGGGAGCCGGTGGAATCGATGACGAGTCGCCCGGCGTCGACGACGGTACCGGCGTGGGTCGCGGGGACGTTGATGATGGCGCCGCCATCGAAAAGCGCGCTGCCGCCGGTGACGATGAGCCGTCCTGCGCCGCCGAGGCTTCCGCCGGGCGTGAGGGAGGTCGGGCCGAAGCGAACGTAGCCCAGGGGGGTGTTTGCGAGGGTGTCGGCGGCGAGGGTGACGCTGCCGTTGAGGATGGCGCCGGCGGTAATGCCTGTGCTGATAGACTTCACATAGAAGGCGCCACCGCTGCCGAAGCCGTTGCCCGAGACGGTGATGTTGCGTGGGACCGAGGGCGTCGCAGCGGCGCTACTCAACGCGATGTCGGAGAGGTCGAAGGTGGCGCCGGGGTTGATGGTGAGGAGCCCGCCGGGGTTGCCCCCGAGGCTTTTGGTTCCGCTGGCGGCGGCGAGGGTGCCGTTGTTCAGCGTGATGCCGCCGGTCCAGCTCCCGGCGGTGAGCGAGGTGGTGATGATCAACTTCCCGGGGCCGTTCTTAACCAGGTCGCCAGCGCCGCTGAAGATCAGGCCGAGCGAGAGCGTGCCGGCGTTCACATTGGCGGTGACGGTATCTTCGAAGCGAAGAGAGGTTTGCAGCTTGTGGATCCCGTTCTGACCGGAGGGATTTACGCTGATGATCGGGCTGTTCGTGAGGGCGAGCGTTCCGCTGGTTGAGCTGACGGTTGTGAGCAGGCTGTCGAAAACGATGCCGCCGAGTATGTAGTTGCCGTCAACGCTGACGGCGGCGTTGGTGGCGGTGGTGGTGGTGAAGTAAGCGATGTCGTTTGCGCCGTTGGGGACGCCGCTGGTCCAGTTGGATGAGAGGGACCACGGGCCGCCGGTGGACGTCGTCCAGGTGCTGGAGGCGGCGATCGCGGAAGAAGCGGCGCTGGCTCCGGCGGCGACAGCGAGAACGAGCGCTTTGCGGCCAAGACATGACTTTTTACGAGACACTGTTTCCACCAATCCTGAGATGAACCGCCGACAGCAGACGGGCGGCTATTCTAATACGACACCGCCCTATCAAGAACAACAAACTTGAACAGAGGTTGTTGAGAAGCTGGAGAATTGGGGAGGTTTGTCCGTAGCCGAAACCGCGGTGCAGGGGCTAGCTTTGGCGATCCAAATTGGAGGAATCGTCATGGCCAAGCGAAAGACACGACCGGAGCCGACGCAGTTTCCTTTTGAGGAAATCGAGGGAGCGACTGGGGCATCTGATGCCACCAGCGGCGGCGGCGCGGGTGCGGGGAACCCGGAGCCGGACACGGTTGCGCGCACGGGCGGGCGCGTGCTGCGCGGTAACGTGCAGGAGGATAAGAAGAAGCTGTTCCCGGAACGGTTTGGGAAGACGACGGCTTCGCGGCAGAAGAAGTCAGCGACGGCGCGCAAGCCGGCGGGGTCCTCGCGCAGCGCGGGTGGATCGACCCGCGGGAAGGCGACGGCTTCGAAAGCGACGGGGAGCCGGCGGACCGTGGGTGGGTCGCGAAAACGGTGACAGCGCCACGCAGGCGCGATGTGATGTGACACGGACATCGTGCCGGCGCCTGATGCGCCGAAGGTTGGCGTTCTATCGCCTCCCGGTTATTGACGAAACCGGGATTGCCTCTCCCAGAGGTGCCGCAAGAGGGGAAGAGAGAACCATTGACTCCAGTTTGGCGGGGGTGAACGATCATCTGAATGACACCGGATCGTCTTGAAGCGCAGCTGCGGTTCATCCTCGAGTTGGACAAGCTGAAGAGCGTGTATCGGCGGACGATCCTGTTGGATCGCTCGCGCAATGAGAACTCGGCGGAGCATTCCTGGCACATCGCATTGATGGCAGCGCTGCTTGCGGAGCATGCGGGGGAGAAGGTGAACGTGCTCAAGACGATGAAGATGCTGCTGGTGCATGACATCGTGGAAATCGACGCAGGGGATACGTACTGCTACGACGCGAGCGCTAACGTAGACAAAGCAACGCGCGAGCAGCGTGCGGCAGAGCGGACGTTCGGACTGCTGCCGGAGGATCAGCGCGATGAGCTTGCCGCGCTATGGGAGGAGTTTGAAGCTGGAACGTCGGCGGAAGCGCGTTTTGCGCACGCAATGGACCGGTTGCAGCCGCTGCTGAACAACTTCCACACGGGCGGCGAGAGCTGGCAGAAGCATGGCGTGACGAGCGCGCAGGTGAGCCAGCGCGCCGCGGCGATTGCCGAGGCTTCTCCGGCGCTGGGGGGCTTCGCGCAGAAGCTACTTCATGACGCGGTGGAGCGAGGATACCTGGCGAAATGAATACGCTGATCCTCGTGCGCCATGGCCAATCCGATCAGCACCTCCGCGACATCACCGGCGGCTGGACAGACGCACACCTGACGGAACTGGGCCGGCAGCAGTCGCTACGCATCGCACAGCGGTTGATGAGGCTTCTGGACGGTCGGCCGGCAAAGCTGTTCAGCTCTGACCTGGCGCGGGCCGCGGAGACGGCGAAGATCATCGCGGACACCTGCGGCCTGGAGGCGACGCTTTACGAAGAGCTGCGCGACATGAACAACGGCGACGCCGCGGACCTTTCGCTGGCGGCGGCGAAAGAGATCGAGCAGCCGATCACAGACCCAATTCATGATTGGGTCGCCTACCCGCGCGGCGAAAGCTGGCGCATGATGACGGAGCGAGTCTACGGCTTCCTGGAGCTGCTCAATCCGCTCGTTGCAGACACCGGCATCATCGTCACGCACGGCAACGCGGGCGTGGCGATCATCCAGTGGTGGCTGGGTTTGCAGATCCCTTGCGTGCCGGCGATCAGCTTCCAGCTGGATCCGGGGAGCATCACGATTCTCGCCGTGAACTTCTGGAGCGATCGAACGATACGGAAGTTGAATGACACGAGTCACCTCAGACAAGGCGACATTCTGCTTCCGCCTCAGCCGCCGCATCTCGTAGAATGAATCGTGATGCATCGCCTGGGGCAACCGATTGCTCTTGTGGACGACTTGGTGCTTCCGCGCCAGCCAAAGCGTCGCCTGGGAGAGGCGGCGTTTCTGCGCTGGTGGCGGGAGGATCCCGAGCTGCATCGTGCGGAATGGGTGGATGGCGAAGTCATCACGGTGCCTCCGGCTGGGACTCAGCACAACGACATCGCGGCGCTGCTTCACCTGGTGCTTCGGCTGTTCTGTGAAGCGCACGACCGCGGGAAGGTCTACTCGGATGTGTATACGCGGCTGTCACTTCCCAAGGCGCAGTTCCGCGCGCCGGACGTGATCTTTGTCAGCAAGGCGCGGTTGAAGCTGACCAGGAAAGAATACTTTGACGGTCCGCCGGACATCGCGTTCGAGGTGGTGTCGGCTCGGAGCGCTGCGCGGGACTGGCATGATAAGCTGCAAACTTATGCATCCGCGGGCGTGCGCGAATATTGGGTGATCGATCCCTCGAGCCAGCGCGTTGCAGCGTACGTGCTGCGCGGCGGCCGGTATGTTCAAACCAGACCGCAGCGCGATGGGCGGATCAACTCACGCGTGGTCCGTGGATTTTTTATCAGGCCTGAGTGGTTCCTGGCGGCGAAGTTGCCTGAAGCCACTGTTATCCTGCGCCAGCTGGGCCTCTGAACATTTTCAATCGCATTCCCATGAATCTCATCTTCAACGACGGCGCAGCGTGCTGGAGACGATCAGGATGGCGGATGATTTGGTGTACCGGGACTTGAGCTGATCATCTCCAGCGCCATCCGCGCGGCGTTTCGCGATGCGCCGGGATGATCGATCGTGGCGATGACCTGCTTCAGGTCGCGCCGCTGCGCTTCCAGCTTTTCGGGATGTTCAAGCAGGTCCATTGCGCAATTGGCGACGGTGACATCGGAGCCGTACCAGGGGATGAACTCTGGTACCACGTCGCGGTACCCGGCGAGGATGTTCACCATCGCGAGCTTGGGGGTCTTGATCAGCCAGCGCGCGATGCCGTGCCAGAGGATTGGGTTCACACGGTACACGACGATCATCGGCACGTTGAAGGCGGCGACGTGGACGGTGGATGTGCCGGATTTTACCAGGCAAAGGTCGCACTGGGGCACGACGCGGTCGAACCCATTGTGTTCGATCGTCACGCGCTCTTGCGCGGCGATCTCGGTGACCAGCGCGTGCGTTGCATCCGTTGTGGGGATGAGAAAGCGCGCCTGTGGGAACGGTTTGCGGATGTGATGGACGACCTCCAGGAGGTGAGGAAGGTTGCCTTTGATCTCCGACCGTCGCGACCCCGGGATGAGTCCGATCACCGGAGTGCGATCCGCCAGGCCGCGGTGAACAACCGCCCGGAGCCCGCGATCGGCAGGTAATGCGTCGAAGAGCGGATGTCCGACAAACGTCGCATTGACGCCGTGCGACCGGAAATAACTCTCTTCAAAAGGGAAGATGCACGCGACGCGATTGACGTCGTGGCGGAGCTTCTTCATCCGTCCCTCACGGCTGGCCCAGAGCTGCGGGGCGATGTAGTACAACACAGGGATTCCGAAGCGCCTGGCAAGCTTGGCGAAAGGGAGGTTCATCGCGGAGCTGTCGACGCAGATGTGCAGGTCGGGCTTGTGACGTGCGTAGTGCTGGCGCGTCCACTTCATCCAGCGCGAAACTTCGACAGCGCGGAGCACGCCCCGCCAGCCCATCGCGGCGCGGCCGACAGTTTCATGATGGATCTGCACGCCAGCGGCGGCCATCTTCGCGCCGCCGATGCCTTCGATCTGAATCGTCGGATCAAGCTCGCGCAGAGAGCGCGCCAGTTCGCTGGCGTGCTGATCGCCGCTCGCTTCGGCAGCCGTGATGAAGACCCGCCGGGGCATCAGGCGTAGTGCAATGCGAGCGCGCCAGGGTGTCAAGGAGAAGGCCGGAGGCGCAAGCGCCGCGACGATTCACGTGGCCTTGTCGTCTCACGGCGTCCCATCCCTGCCGAGGCAAAAAAAAGCGGGCGCCTCGACGTTCGGAGAGGACGCCCGCATCGGGTTTTGATCCGGATGTTGTCTTAGCGGTTGTAGTAGTAAACGCGGGTCTCGCTGTAGTACGGCGTGGCATTGACCACCGGGGCGGGCGCGGAGACGACAGGCGCGGGATTTGTGTAAACAACCGGCGGCGCGGTGTAAACCGGAGCGGGGCTGGAGTAGACCACCGGCGCCTGTTCGATGATCACGGGCGCGGGAGCGACGACGACAGGAGCGGAATAAAAGTACCGAGGCCCGCAGTAGGCGGGGCGGTAGTAGGAGTAGCCGCCGTAGTATCGCGGGCCGCAGTCGTAATAGCGTGGGCCGCAGTCATAGTAACGCGGGCCGCAGTAGCTTCGACCGCCGCCGAAGCCGAAGGAGACGCCGACGTTCCAGTGGGAACGTCCGCCGGCGGATGCAACCGCGGGCAACATGCACAAGGCCAAAGCGAAAGCGAAAAAGGATTTCATACAACTCTCCTTTCGGCTGACTCTGCCGCCGACATGATTCTAGACCCGCACCCTGGGCCGCAGGTTAGTCCGCCCTCGCGTGGCCACCTTTCCGCAAGATTCTTCAGCAGATAACCAGGTTGTCGCGGTGGACGACCTCGTCGTACGCAGAATCGCCGAGAAGTTCCCGCACCTCGGCAGTCTTCCTGCCGCAAATCTTCTGGACATCAGAAGATATGTAATTACTGAGGCCGCGGGCGATTTCCGTGCCGTCGGCGCTGACGATGCTCACGACATCGCCTTTAGCGAAGGTGCCGTTGATCTTGACAATACCGGCCGGCAGCAGGCTCTTGTTTTTCTCAACCAGCGCTTTCACCGCCCCGCTATCGACGACGATGGTTCCGGCAGGTCGCGCCGCGCCGATCCACCGGCTTCGACTGTTGCGCCGGCGGCTGGAGGGAAGAAAGACTGTCCCCACCGGCTCCCCCGCCACCATGTTGAGCAGGACGTTCTCACTGCGTCCGTTGGCGATGATCATGGCTTCGCCGGAATCGGTGACGAGCTTGGCCGCTTGGAGCTTGGATTCCATACCGCCTTTACCGAGCGCGCTTTTTTCGGTGCGGACGAGCTGCCGCGCCTGGTCGATGCTTTGCACAACCCGCACACTTTTGCCTGAGTCGTCGAGCAGACCGTCAACGACCGTGAGCAGCACGAGCAGATCAGCGCGAAGGGCGCTTGCTATGACGGCGGCGAGGTAGTCGTTGTCGCCGAAGGTGATCTTTGCCAGCTCGTCGGTGCTGATCGTGTCGTTTTCATTGATGATGGGCACCGCGCCAAGTTCCTGGGCGGCGTGGATGGTGTTGCGGACGTTGAGGAAGCGCGAGCGGTCGTCGATATCCTCACGCGTGAGCAGAAGCTGGGCGACGGGGAGATGGCCAAATGCATCTGCCCATGCGTCCATCAGCTTGCGCTGACCCACCGCGGCCACCGCTTGCAGCCGCGCCAGGTCGGTCGGCCGCCTGGGCAAGCCCATCTCCGCCACACCGGCGCCCACCGCGCCGGAACTGACGATCGTGGTGTGAATCCCCTTCTCGCGGAGCAGCGCCACCTGCTTTGCGATCCCGCCCATGAAGTTTGGATCAAGCTTGCCGGCCTTGTCGGTCAGAAGCTGCGTGCCCAGCTTCACGACGATGGTCTTGACCTGCGACCAATCGAGCAAGGTTGTGTTTTCCGCAATCACGTCCTTCACGTACGCCCTCTGCCGATCTGGTGCTTAGCTGGACTTGTCGCGCTGCTTGTAGGCGGCGGCGACCTTGGAGCCGTCGAACTTGTTCGGATCGATCACGAAGCTTTTGACCATCTCCAGGAGCCACTTGCCCTGTGCGCCTTTGATGGAGGGAATGCTGCTTGCCTTACCGGCGGAGATGATTCCTGTCACGACGTAGCCATGGCTCTCATCGGTCTTGCACAGGAGCTTGATGAAGAGCATGCGTTTGTCGCCGCGGCTGACCTCTGTGGTCAGCCAGAAGGCATCGACCCCGTCGGCGAGCTTGGCAGTCTCGCCTTCGGCGGCGTTGACCACTTCGGTGCCTGCCTCGTTTACGATCCGGTCGACGACCACCGCCGCCGAATCTTGCAGGCCGGGCTTCATCTTAATTTTTTCGATGATGATCTGCGCCTGAAGGGGCTGGCCGTTTTCGTCTTTTTCAGGCACGCCTCCCTTGCCTTCGGATTGCCGATACAGCAGCACCTGCGGCGAAAACTTGTCCAGACTTGTCCAGTCTTTCGGAACTGCGATGGCAAAGTCGGTGCTCTTGGCCATCTCCCATGGCGCATCGTCGTCCTGGGCGCGGGCGCTGGCGCAGAGCGCCAGCGTAAAGGTCATAAGCGTCAGGATCGGAAAAGCTCGCCTGCTCATTGATGAACTCCCGCTAGCGGACATCCACACTCTCACCCCCGGCGGCACGTTTGGCAATTCGATTTTCGGTTCCCGCCCGCAGCCGGGCAATGTTAGCCCGGTGCTTGTAAACAATCATGGCAGGAATAACGACAGAAAAGATCAGCAGCGGGAGCTGCTGCCGCGTGATGGGCCAGTTCCGCACCAGTCCCACCGCCACGTAAGCGAGAGGAAACGCGATCGAGCCGAGGATCGACCCAAGGCTCACATATCGGGTGGTGTAGAAGACGGCGACGAAGACCACGACCGCAATGATGCCGGGGATGGTGTAGTACGGGAAGACGCCGAGCAAGACGCCGGCGCTGGTGGCGACGCCCTTTCCGCCTTTGAACTTCAAGAAGATGCTGAACATGTGCCCGACAATGGCAGCCGCCCCGACGAGAAGCCAGAGGAGGTAATCGCGGGCGATGGCGGCTTCCCAATGCAAAATCGCACCGGCGGCAAGGACGGGGATCATTCCTTTGAGCAGATCGAGCGTGAAGACGAGGGCAAAGTAGCGACCACCCAGCAGCCGGCCGACGTTGGTGGCGCCGATGTTCCCGCTGCCGCTCGTGCGCGGATCGATGCCCTTGGCCAGGCCCACAACCAGCCCGAAGGGGATGGAGCCGATGAAGTAGCCAGCGACGATCAGCCCGAGCAGCCACGCATTCGCCATGACATCGAGACTTTTACCCGAAGCGCTGACGGCTGTCTTGCCGTTGGTTTTCCTGTAGCACGGACCATAGAACGTGCCGCTCACGGCCAGGATGCCCGTGCTACGGGAGGGGGCATAGGCGGTTGTTGATGCAGGAGCGGCGTGGCAGCGCTGGCGTTGGCGAAGGGGCGTGCGCTATCGTTTCTCGATTCGGTCGCCCATCAACTCGGTGAATCGATCCAGTGCGAGATCGAGGGCGACGGTGTCGTTGTCCCACGATTGAACGATCTCGTCGTTTCGCAGGATGGCGCAGCCGCCGTTGAATAGAAACGCCAGGCACAGCTTCGCCCCGTCGGCCGCCTGTGCGGTGAAGAGTCGCTGGCGAACAAGAGATTTGTCCAGCATCAGCATCACGTGTCCTCTTACTCAATGTGGCGGACGTCGATGGTTTTGCCCGAGCCATCGTTGCCACGGAAATGTTGGTGACGACTATCGCGCGCGGATGTGGGGTTGTCGCTAAGAAAACTGGAATTATTTAACTTCTGAATTAATTCG
Source organism: Tepidisphaeraceae bacterium (assembly GCA_036387255.1). Lineage (GTDB taxonomy): Bacteria > Planctomycetota > Phycisphaerae > Tepidisphaerales > Tepidisphaeraceae > DASVUC01. Next base: position 21,412 of record DASVUC010000075.1, read on the forward strand.
ACGCGCGTCAGTTAAATGGGGATTAGAACCTTCAGTCCATGCCGAGAAGCGACCGCCTAGTTGTAGAGCCGCTGCGTAATAAGCCGGTACTCGGCTTCGCGCACGTCGAAGATCGTCCAGTGAAGTGCGGTGGCGACGACGTGAATGGCAACGGTCGCGGCGAGAAATCGCGCCACGCGGCGGCTGGGGGTGGCGCTGCGAAGCATTGGTAAATCGATTGCGAGGCCGAGCGTCAGAGGCGGAAGAAACGCCACCCAAAGTCGCGGCAGCTCGTAGGTCACGCCCATCAGGTATGTGACCAGCATGACCGCCAGCGTGCAGACCGCGATGCGCCCGCCGAACCCGAGGCGTCGGCGGTCGACGCGCAGCCCCGCGAGTGCCCAGAAACCGAGCGGGAGAAACAGCAGGAAAATCGGCAGGCCGATCACGAACCACACGGCCCGGCTCATGTTGAACGTTTCCTGAAGCTCCGAGAACCGCTGGGCGACGGCGAGGGTTTGACCGGCAATGTTCCAGCCCATCGCTTGCAGCGCCAGCAGCAGAACCACCAATGCCCCCACCGCGGCGGCGAGGGCGTTCTGGAGCAGGAGCTTGATCGAACGTTCCGCCCGTGCCTCCCAGGCCGTGGCTGCAAAGACGGCGAGCGCGACCCAGATGTGGATTAAACCGATCGTCACCCCCACCACGAGCAGGCTTCCCGCGAGTGTCGAAAGGAGCATGCTGCGTCGCTTCCACCCGCCGAGCCAGCAGAGGAGCATCAGGTTAATCGTGAGAAGCTGCGCGGGGTCCTTTCCCGGCACGAAGTGAACGGTGGACGGGTTCCAGGTTGCGACGATGGCGAAGAAGGCTGCGCCCGCGGGGGAAAGGTACAGTCGCCCGAGGAAATAGGCGACGACCGCTGCCAGCGACCAGAGTAGCAGCAGCGCCATCGCCGTGTGCAGCGAGTTGACGATGATCGCAAGCCCCTCCGGCTCGACATCCGTCGTTCGCAGCAGATACCGCTCCAGCGCGCCCGGCGGGTCAACCTGCGTTGGAAAAGCGTGGATCACCGCGTACGCGAGCGCCGTGGTTCCCGGCGGATTGCTCAGCACGCGCGTTCCCATCATCTCCGCAGGCGTGCGGGCGAGGCGCCGGTCGAAGTGGCGCAGGTACTCCGTCATGTTCGGCGTGAATTCCGCTTCCAGCACGAAGGCGCCGTCGCTGGAGACGGAGCGCAAGTTAAACGCGTGCTGACGGATCTGCGCGGGCGGGGCCCACCAGACCCAGAGGGTCCCGGCGATGAGCGCCGCTGCGAGGGTCAACGGTCCCCAGCGCTTCCGCATCACCAGCGCCCAGACCGATCCCGCGGCCAGCAGCATCACCGGCAGCGCCGCCGCCGCTCGCATCGTGCGCGCTCCGCGAAGGGGGGAATAGCGATACGCGAAATATCCCTGGCCGAGTCGGACATCCAGCGCCGCGAACACGAGGAGCGTGCCGATGGTGAGGATGAAGGAGATTCCGATCCATCGGGCGACGCGGTTGAGGCGCGGCGGGACGCGTGCGTCTTCAACACGACCGTTACGCGTCTTGGTACGGGGTGACGAGCTTCCAGTTCTGCGCGTTGTTTCCTTCACGTGCGGGGTTGATCTTACGTAAGGGATTACGCAGGAGATACTCGATGGCTGCGCGAGATCATTGCCAGCAGGACAACCTGGTAAAGGTAATTTCGCGAAGCAGATGAATTATGCGCTGCGCGCCGGAAGCACCACCGTCTTCACCTTCAAGATATTCCCCCGGGCGCGCAAGCGGTTAATCAGCGCATCGGTTGGTGCTGAATCCACCTTCAGCACCATCAGCGCCGTCGCAGCGCCCTCAGCATCCTTCT
>DASVUC010000076.1:0-4246 GCA_036387255.1 Tepidisphaeraceae bacterium
AGGCGCATGGGCGGGACGCCCATGCCACGCAGGAGAACATGAACCTCTTTGAGCTGGTTTTGAGGCAGATGCGGCAGCGGGCGCTGTCGACCTGGCTCACGTTGCTCTCGGTCCTGCTGGGCGTGGCGCTGGCGGTGGCGATCATGATCCTGCGCCGCGAGGCCGGGGCGCTGTTCGGCCAGAACGAGTATGGCTACGACGTGATCGTCGGCGCCAAGGGCTCGCCGCTGCAACTGGTGCTGAACACGGTCTATCAGATCGACCGCTCGCCGGGGAATATTTCCTATGCGATGTACGAGCGGCTTCAGCGCTCGCCCCAATATCGCGGCATGGTGAAGATCGCGGTACCTTATGCGGTAGGTGATTCGTACCGCGATCACCGGATCATCGGGACGACCAATCGCCTGTTCAACACCGACGACAAGGGCAAGCCGCTGACGTACGTGAAGTTCATTAAGGACACGGGCGGCAACAGCGAAGGGGACACCGCCGGCCTGCCCGCGGAAGAGGCGAAGAAGCTGATCGATTCCGGCGCGGCCGGCGTGGACGCCGATGGCTTCTTCCAGTACCGCCCCGGCCGGCGCTACGAGATCGACCAGGGCAGAGTCTTTGAGTCCAACAAGTTTGAGGCGGTCATCGGCTCCGACGTCGCCGCGGAGACGGGCCTGAAGCTGGGCGAGGAATTTCAAGCGGTGCACGGCATGCCCGCCGCGGGCGAGGCGCCCGATGTGCACGCGCAGAAGTGGAAAGTGGTGGGCGTGCTCAAGCCCACGCGCACGGCCGCCGACCGCGTCATCTTCATCCCGCTGGTCAGCTTCTACACGATCACCGAGCACGATGAGGCGCTGGCGGCGCAGGAGGCGATCCGCCGCGGCGACGATCCCAACCGCGCCACCGCCGTGCGCCGCGAGGCGCACAAGCATGAAGAGAAGCACGACGACCACGATCACGACGATCATGGCCACGGCCACAAGCACATCGGCGGGGAGGAGGGCGTGTATCACGTGCTGGAAGACGGCACCATTGAGCTGGAACTGCCCAAGGAGATCTGGGCGGTCAGCGCGGTGCTGATCAAGGCCCGCAGCGCCCCGATGGCTTTTTCGCTGATCTACAACATCCGCAACGGCCCGGAAGCCGAAGCCGTCAACCCGGCCGAGACGATGCGCACCTTCTTCGCCAACTTCCTCAGCGGGCCGAGTCTGGTGCTGTTGCTGATCGTCTTCCTCGTCACCATCGTCGCGGGGATCGGCATCCTCGTTAGCATCTACAATTCCGTCTCCGCGCGGCTGCGAGAGATCGCGATTCTGCGGGCGCTGGGCGCCACGCGCGGCAAAATCTTGGCGCTCATCTGCTGCGAAGCGGGGTTGATCGGCCTGATCGGCGGTGTCCTGGGCATGATCTCGGGCCACGCCCTGGGCGCGGCGGGCTCGGCTTTTGCGCAGCGGATCCTCGGCGAGAGCATCAACTGGTATCGCGTGGGGCGTGAGGAGTGGTTTTACCTGGCGGCGGTGGTCCTGATCGCGGTGCTGGCGGGGCTGGTGCCGGCGCTCAAGGCCTATCGCACGCCGGTGGCGACGAACCTGGTGGCGGGTTGAGGGTATAATCAGGTGATGTTGAATGAGGAATGCGGAATGCCGAATGAGAGACGGATCGTCGCGGTGCTGGCGGTGCTGTTGGCGGGGACGGCCGTACTGAGTGTGTCAGCTCGGGCCGCTGCGCCGGTGGCGACGACCAAGCCCGCTGCGCAGGCTTCGGGACTGGAGCTTCGGGCGGTCTCGGCCTTGAACAGCGGCAACTACGCCGAGGCCCTGCCGCTGCTGGAGCAGGTGCTCAAGGAGCTCAAGGACGAATCCAAGCGCGGCATCATCGAAGAGCAGATCCGCGTCTGCAAAAAGCAGATCCAGACGGCCGCGACGCAGCCGGGTGTGTCCACGGAGATCGCCACCAGCGCCGACAAGCGCAAGAAGCACGCCGCGGTGAAAGACGGCGAAGTGCGCGAGATGGACATCAAGGACCTCGGCAACTTCGACTACGACGCCGACAAGGGCGGGAACATCCCCGACGACGTCAAGGCCCTCAGCGGCGCCAAGGTTCGCCTGAAAGGCTTCATGATCCCGATGGACCAGGCGGATCAGATCACGCAGTTCGCGATGGTCCCCAGCCTCTTCGCCTGCTGCTACGGCCAGCCCCCGCAGGTCCAGCACACGATCGTGTGCGCGACGCCGAAGGGGAAATCGGTCAGCTATTATCCAGATGAAATCCAGGTGGAGGGGACGCTGAAGGTGAAAGAGAAGAAAGAAGACGGTTTCATCGTGAGCATCTTTGACCTGGATGTGAGCAGTGTGAAGCCGGCGGTGAAGTGAGGTGGGCAGGAGCCACTGGCCATTAGCCACTGGTCACTGGTTGCTGTTTGTGTGCGTGAAGCAACAGACATGCTCGGAACAACAGAGACCAACTAGTGGCTAGTGACTAGTGGCCAGTGGCTAGTGGCAAATGACAACGAGCAGACCTATGGAAGCAACCCTCACCAAACCTCCCCTGTCCCAGCGCATCAACTGGCGCATGATCATCTTCTTCCTCGTCATTGGCACGATGATCGGCTATCCGCTGTATCAGTTCGTGCACGAAGCCGTCACCGGCGGGATCACCTCGGCCGGCAATGGATACACGCACGTCGAGCTCAAGGCGATGAGCGGCTTCGTCTTCGACCAAACGGCCGGCTCGATCAACGACATTCCTGAAAAGTGGCGGCAGCTGGACGGGAAGAAAGTGATCATGGAAGGGGAAATGTGGGACAGCCGCGGCGCGGGGCAGGAGGTGAGCAGCTTCCAGCTCTGCTACTCCATCGCCAAGTGCTGCTTCAGCGGCCCGCCGCAGGTGCAGCATTTCGTCAACTCCCGGCCGATGGAGGGCAAGTCGCTCAACTACTACAGCGGGTTGGTGCGGGTGAAGGGCGTGCTGCACGTCAATGTGAAGAAAGAGGCGGGGAAGGTGCAGAGCGTGTTTGAAATGGATGTGGAGAGCGTGGAACCGTTTTAATAAGGGAAGCACGAAATTCGAAGTTCGAAATCCGAAACAAATTCAAAATACAAAGGGGAAATCAAAACGGGAGGCGGCGGCGTCCTGTTTGGTGCTTTCTTCTTCGTGCTTCGGATTTGTTTCGAATTTCGGATTTCGAGCTTCGGAATTCGTGTTTCGGGTTTCATTTGAGCCTCCCACCCTGCGGTCAAGGAACCTGCGGTGAAGCGGCTTTGACGGGATCGCTGATGCGCCACGCGGCTTCGCCGATGATCTGGATGTGCCGCAAAACGTGCGAGCGCACAAGCTTGTTGGCGTCAAACTCCGCCTGGGTCACGGGCGTCGTGTCGACGACTTCGGCGATCGCCTCGAGCATATCCTCCAGCAGCAGGCGATCGGTTCTCATAAGGGAACCGCTTCCTTGAAAACGCTCTCGCGGAAGCGTTGGCGCAGCGCTGCTTCGTCAATCACGTCGACGCGCCGGCCGAGCAGTTCGCGCAGGTCCATCACCAGCCCGCCGTGATCGAAGAGCGAGCGCCCGGGCTCGAAGCGCACCAGCAGGTCGAGGTCAGACGCCTCGGTGTTGTCCCCCCGCGCAACCGATCCGATGACGCGGACATCGTGCGCACCGTAGCGCGCCGCGATCGCGAGGATCGCTTCACGATAGACCCTGAGTCTGTCGCGTGTCAGCAGCATGGGGATGTTTTATCATATCCGCCGCGGCGGCGACGGAATTCCCTTACGCCGAAGCACGAAATTGGCATAAGAAACTCGAAACAAATTCGAAACTGTTGCAAATCCGAATCCCAACTCCAAACAAACTGAAAGCACGAAGAAGAAAGTGCTGGAGAAGAGGCGAGAGTGTGAGCACGTGGGTATGCTCGAGGGATAATGGAGGAGGACGATCCGAAATCGGCGCTGCTGGACTACGCGGATCCTGAGGCGAACCGCCGGCCGCCGCTACTCAGAATTGGACGCGGCGCCAGCGTCTTCGTCGCCGCCTGCACCGCGATGATGACGTGGTACGGCGTGTGGTACCTTCAGCAGTGGTGGCTCTCGTCGCAGTTTCCGCCGACGTGGTACCCAGACGATCTTCCGCTTGGCTTGTTTGCGATCGCGACCGGGGTCACCCTCTTCTGGCTTGCAGTAAGGATGTTTCACAAGAAATCTCGCCACCCGAGCTGACTGCCTACAACATCGGGCCGGAAGCTATGGGGGGAGGAAGGAT
>DASVUC010000077.1:0-16256 GCA_036387255.1 Tepidisphaeraceae bacterium
TCGATGCCAAGACATCCACCATACACCCTTAGTAGCTTGATCACATTTATCGATCACCGTCAGAAGAAGCTGATCATTGAACCATCTGATCATCTGACCATTGGGCAAAACCCAATCACCAGATCCTCAGATCGTCAGATCCTTCGTCCACCGGGCGAGGTGGGACGCGTTTCAACCGCTGTACGAGCCGGAAGAAACAGAACCGATAACGAATCAAAATCGCCAAAAAGGTGCTCGACGAATCCTGCCCGACAGAAAGACCAAAATGGGCAGGACTCGCAGTTTTTCTCTGTCACCTAAACCAGGCTGGGGAGCCTGATCAGGCAACAAAAACCTTTGAACCTCAATTCATTCACTTGTCAAAGAGCTTATCTTCTTACTACGTCGGCATTTACCGCCGGTTCAGTCGACATTTTTCCGCCAAACGCGGATCAGTGTGCAGATCAAAGATACGCTGCAAACTGACTCGAGTTCGGAGGCGAAGGACGTTTTAGACACATCCTTCTTCATTCGCGTCACCAACTCTTGCCAGCGACGCCTGAGTTGTTCAGGGGGCCACTAGCGGCTTAGAGCGGTTTGATTGAGATGCTTGTTCTCAACTGCTGCGAATCCTCTCGCTGTCCTTCCTTGTCTCTCGCAGAGAGGTGTTCCTCAACTGCGGGCCGCGAATGATACGAGGCTTTTCCTTACCGTCAAGAGCAGGCGCGGAAAATTTTTCGATCCTTCGAACCTGCTGCTCAACCTGCTGGCTCAACGTGATTTACGCGCATCCGCAGAATCAGGACGATCTGTTGAAAGGTCTTACACTTCCCAGCGTCTAATGCTGCGTGAACTGAACCAAGAGGCCGGCGTGCGGGAGGTTGTGCTGAGCGAGATCGAGCATGACAAGCTCCTGCACGAAGCCACTGACGCTGCCGACGAGGGCGAGTTCGAGAAGCTTGTGGCGCAGCACCACGAGTCGGTCCAGCGGCTGGCGTTTCGACTGCTCGGCTGGCGCGGCGATGTTGAAGACGTGGTTCAGGACGTGTTCCTGTCGGCTCTCAAACAGTTCGGTCACTTTCGGGGCGAATCGAGTGTTCTGACATGGCTCACCCGCATCACGATCAATCGATGTCGAACCTACCAGCGGAAGCAGTTGCTGAAGCTGAGGTGGTGGAAGTCGCTGGTCGCGGAGCAGCGGGCTGCGGAACCGGCGTCACCCCCCTTCTCTCCCGACGAGACGAGCGAGCAGGTGCGGGCGGCGGTGCGGGCACTGCCCCTGAACGATCGAGAGGTGATTGTGCTGTTTTACCTGGAGGAGCAACCGAGCGGCGAGATTGCGAAGCTGTTGAACATTTCGGTGAACGCGGTGGACATTCGGCTGCACCGGGCCCGCGAGCGGCTGCGGTTGACGCTGGGGAATTGGGTTGAGGATTAAGTTGTGCGCGATGATGCACTGAAACAACTTCTGCAAGCCGCGGACACGACGCACGCAGGTGGTAATGATCCACGGGCGCTCGCCTTGGCGGTTAAAAGGCGGCGCAATCAGCAGCGCGAGGTGCGGGTCATCGCGAGCGCGGCATCGGTTGTTGTGCTCTTGGTGTCCCTGGCGCTGATCATTTCCAAACCGGGGAATCGAGTCGCAGTGCAGGCGGAACCTCATCCTGCCCCCAAGGGTGATGACCTGGCGTCGTTGCGTGTTGATGCGCGGGTGCATGAGCTGACTGCACAACGTCTGGCACAGGCGCGACGCGCCCAACAGGCGACTGCGCGGGTGAAGGCACAACAAGATCCGGTGGCGCAGGTGAAGTTTGAGCGCGACCGGGCGGCGATGACGCTGGTTTACGAAGCCGACCGCTTCTCGCGCGAGCCGATGCTCGCCAGTCGCGCCGCGGAGCAGTATCGCACAGTGATCAAACTGTTCCCGGCTTCAACATGGGCTGACGTGGCACGCCAACGTCTACGCGACCTTTGAAGACTGAGAGGCATCTGATGCGTCGAATGCTTTACACGGTGGTTCTGTCGTTGCTCGTCACGCAGGCCAGGCCGCTGCTTGCGGGTGATGAGGGGCTGTCACCCGAATTCGCGGCGACGCGAGCGGCCAATGCGGAGCAGTGGTACCAGCGAACGGCGTCCATTGACTGGCATCCGTCAGCGACGGACGCTCGGGCGTTCCTCAAAGACTTTGAGCAGCAGTTTCAAGCGGCGGCCCAGAAGCAACTGGGTTTCGCGACGGCGGACTTGCAGAACGAGGTGGGAGTTGTCGCGAAGATTGGCATGGGAAGCGACATCGTTACCAGTGAAGCCACGCTGATCGTTCATGTGAAGCCGAAGAGCGATGCACAGCTTGGGAAGGTGGCGAAGTTTGTGGAAGCCCAGATGTCTGAACTGAAAAAGCAGGCGCAGGAGCACGCAAAAGAGATGCTCAAAAGGGCAGTGGCGGAGGCGAAGCAGGGGGTGGTCGAGCGGGAGAAGTTTGTCTCGGAGACGGAGCAAAAGGTTTCTTCGATCCGATCACATCTCGCGGATTCGACTGGGCAAATCAACCCGTCAGCCGGAGAGATTCAGCAAGCCGCCTCGCAGATGCAGCAGCAGTTCCAGCAGGCGGAGTTGGATCACCAGGCGAAAGAGGCGAGACGGAAGGCGATCGAGGAAGCGATCGCGGAACTCGCCCACAAGGCGGAATCGAAAGTGAAGGATGATCCCATTGTCAGCGAGCTTCAGAAAGTCGTTGAAGTGCGGGAGAGGGAGTTGTCGCGTCAGAAGGAGCTTCAGCAGAACAAAGCTTCATCCAGTTCGGATGTGGACCAGGCGGTGGTGGCGGCAGCGGAAGCGCGGGCGAAGGTGCTCGAGCGGAAGCGAGAAGCGGCGGCGGAAGCGGGCGGGCCGCTGATGGAACAGCTCAACAAGGATCTGCTTACGCTGTCCATCGACAGTGCGGAACAGACGATGCGCTACGAGATCCTCAGAAAACGGTGCGATGCGCTGCGGGCTGGTTTCAAGGATGCGCAGACGGCAGAGAAGCTTGAGGCAAATCGCTTTGGCGCCGAGCAAATGCTTCCGCACGATCGCCGCGCTGTGGAAGAGCTGGAGAAAAAGCTGAAGGAGGAGCCTACGCCGATCGTGTCGATCCGTGATGGGGAGTTTGTCGAGGCGCCGGCGGATTACCTGAAGCGCGATTGATTCACTTCCGCCGGGCGAGCATCTCGACCGGCATGAAGACGATGCGCTCCGCCGGCTGCTTGGTGGAGGTGAGGGCTTGTGACGAGCAGCCTTTGGCGCAGCAGGAGCCGACGCGGCTTTTTTTGCCTCGCAGGGAATTCATCGTTTGCCAGGCGACGAATGTGCCGCAGGCGAGCACCAGCGCGAGGACGAGAAGATGTTGGATGAACATGCTCATGGTTCAGCCTAGCACTTCGGTTATGACCAGGGTCGCTTCGGGTCGCTCCAGGGGTGAGATGGTGTCGCTGCGCTTGCGGATCATGGGCTCGTCGTAGTGCAGCGGGTCATTGGCGTTCGGTCGATAAATTTCGATCTGCGACGCCTGCAGGTTCACCAGCCAGTATTCTTTCACGCCCGCTGTCGCGTAGATGGGTGCTTTGCGGCGGTCAAGCTTCACGCTGGAATCACTCGCTTCAATCACCAATGCGGCCGATTGCGGATGATCGGTATATGCGTCGAGAGGACCGGGAACAACAGCCACATCCGGCTCGGGATCTGAATACTCAGACGCGTTAAGAGGCAGTTGTGATCGCACCACGTAAGCCCCGCCGAAGGACGCAATTGCCCACCGGACGAGATAGGTGATACATCGTGCGTGCGCGTGACCGTGTGGAGCCATCACAATGATTTCTCCGTCGAGGAGCTGAACCCGCCCGTTGCGGAAGTACCCTCGCTCCGCCAGCTCATAGAACTCCTCACGGGTCCATCGCTTCACCTGAGGTTCAGTGTTCTTCAAGAGCATGACTGGCTCATTATAACCTGATCACACGAACCACATGCGCCCCACCTGATACACCACCAGGCACACAAGATACGCCAAGCCGTTCATGTAGAGGAGCATGGCGAGGGGCCACTTCCAGCCGGCGGTTTCTCGTTTGACGATGGCGAGGGTGCTCATGCACTGCATGGCGAGGACGAACCAGATGAGCAGGCTGATGGCGACGAGAGGCGTCCAGACGGGTTTGCCATTGAAATACGTGTCGTCGCGCATGACGGTTTGGAGGTCGGCGGTGTGGTCTTCGTCGCCGGCGCTGTAGACGATGGCCATGGTGCTGACGAAGACTTCGCGGGCGGCGAAGGAGCCGACGAGGCCGACGCCCATTTTCCAGTCGTAGCCGAGGGGTTTGATGAGGGGTTCTATGAGATGACCGAAGCGACCGGCGAGGCTGTGGCGCAATTGCTCTGACGCAACCTCGACGTCAGACATGTTGTTGGATGCCTCTTCGAGTTCCTTACCATGAATGACGTCACCAACTTTCGCGTCTTCAGGCCAATACTTCTTCGAAATTGGCTCTCCGTCAGTCAGCCGAGCAACAACAGAAGCTTTGATCGCTTCCACCCGTGATTCGGGCAATCGCGGATAATATGTCATCGCCCATAGCACAACGCTGAGGCAGAAGATCGTCGTCCCGGCCTTTACCACGAACTCTTTCGTGTTCACCCAAATTGCCCGCGCGACCTGCGAGACCTGCGGCATCTTGTAGCTCGGCATCTCCAGAATGAACGCGGCCTTCGGGCCCTTCAGCATCGACCGCTTGAACAGCCAGGCGGTGCCCGCGGCGGCGATGATGCCGAGGGCGTAGAGGCTGAGCATAATTCCCGCCTGCACGAGCGCGCCATACGCGGCGAAGAAGGTGCCGATGAGGAGCGTGTAGACGGGAAGTCGGGCGCTACAGCTCATGAAGGGGGCGATGAAGATGGTGGCCAGGCGATCCTTGCGATTTTCGATGGTGCGGGTCGCCATGATCCCGGGAATGGCGCAGGCGAAAGAGCTGAGCAGCGGGATGAAGCTTTTCCCGTGCAGGCCGACCTTGGAGAGGACGCGATCCATGAGGAACGCGGCGCGGGCGAGGTAGCCGGAGTCTTCAAGAATGGCGAGGAACATGAAGAGCAGCGCGATCTGTGGGACAAAGACCACAACCGCGCCGACGCCGGCGACGATGCCGTCGGTCCAGAGGTCGTGGATGGGGCCTTGGGGAAGGAAACCGGCCAGGGACTGGCCGGCTCTTGTGACGAGGAAGTCGATGCCGTCCATGATAGGGGCAGCCAGCCAGAAGATGCTGACGAAGAGCGTCGCCATGATTACGGCGAAGACGGCGAAGCCCCAGACCTTGTGGACGAAAATCTGGTCGATCTTCTCAGAGAGACTCTTGGCTTTGGCAGTTTCGTAGGGAAGAACATCGGGCGGCGCGGTGATGCCCATGGCCGCCAGTTCTTCGACGTTGGCTTCGCTGGAAGTGGCGATGGTTTCCACCCAGCGGTAGTGAGCTTCGATGTCCGCCTGCATGGGATCAATGCCCAGGCCGGCGAGGCGACTCGTGGCGTTCTCGAGAAGCCTGGCGATGGGCTGGCGGGTGGAGAAGTCGTGCATATCGCCGGCGTGGTCGCCAATGAGCAGGCGCTCGGCGATGGCCTGGTAACGGTCGAGACGGCGACCGTCATCATCGCCGCGGCAGATCCAGGAGCGCGGGGAGGAAGGGTTCACGGAAGGAGCGGTCGCAGCATCCTGGCTATCGAGGATGGCGATGCCGCCGCCAACGAGGAGGAGCTCTTCCTTCATCGGTTCCGGCAGAGGCCAATCAGGCATCGGCGCCACCCGCGCGCGGACGATGGCTTGCTTCAGCTTGTCGATCCCCTTGCGCTTGTGACCGACGATGGGAATCACCTCGACGCCTAACTTCTGTGAAAGCTTTTCGGCGCTGACGCTGATGCCCCGCCGCTCGGCGACGTCCATCATGTTCAGGGCGACGACCAGCGGCCGACCCAGTTCGATGAGCTGCGAGACCAGATAGAGGTTGCGCTGGAGGTTGCTGGCATCGACGACCACCACGACGACGTCGGGCGCGGCAGTTTCCTTACGAAGACCGCGAAGGACCTCCATCGCGACGCGCTCATCGGGAGAGCGGGAAATGAGCGAATACGTGCCGGGGAGATCGATGACGTCAATCCAGCGATCGCCGGGGAGCTTGCAGCGTCCGCTCTTTTTTTCGACGGTGACGCCGGGATAGTTGGCGACTTTTTGGCGAAGGCCGGTGAGGGCGTTAAAGATGGTGGTCTTGCCGCAGTTGGGGTTGCCCGCGAGCGCGACGGTGAGGCCGGCTTGTGGACCGGTGGTCGCCTGTCGGTCGGAACTGTCGCAGCAGGTGGACATGAGAAGTAGCTCTCAGCGGTGGTTGCGGATCAGCGTTTTAAATCTTACGCCCCACGTTGGGATGCTGATCGACGAAAACCTCCTGCCAAGACCCCCCAAGGTTATCGTTGCGTGGCGTTTCAAAGCGTTTTTTGCACCGTGAGCGTCACGGGCGACTCTTCAGGAGTGGCGATCTTCACCTGGGCGGCCTGCTCCTCGCGAAGGGAGAGGTGGTAACCGCGGAGGCGGAATTCAATAGGATCACCCAGCGGCGCGCGGCGCACGACTTCAACGGCGGCGCCGTTGCAAAAGCCCATCTCGAGCAGGCGGCGGCGCAGTTCGGTATCACCGCCGACCGCGACGACCATGCCGCGGCATCCAATGCCGAGCTGATTCAGCTGGCAGGTCTGCGTCGGCCCGCAATGATTGCATCCCGCAAAGTCACAAGCCTGATTCATCGAACACTCCGAGCGACCAGAGGTATCTAGTCTGCCGTAGTATACGCTGTTGAGACGGAGTTTCAACGACCAAAACATCCGATGGAACTTGACCGCTGTCAATCATCTGTTGCCGACAACCGCGTCAAACATCAGGAGTTATGGAAGAAACGGGCTCGCTGCGTCTTTGCATCATCGGCTGATCTAATCTTTTTCAGGAGACATCCATGACTTGAGTTCCCATTCGCGGGCGTCCTCATCGCTCTGGCACCAGGTCTGCCAGACGCGGCGGAACGCCGCTTCCACCTCGCGTGCCAGACGCTGTCCATCGCAAAGTGCAGAGTTCCGCATGCGGCTGCGAAGTTCGCGCCGCAACTGAGCGAGTTGAGCGAGGTTCGACGAGAGCTGGCGGGCTGCCGAGAGGTAGCTTCCGTCAGAATCGGCGGCCAAGTGCCCGAGGCCGACCGCCGTGAGTAGGCTTAGCCCCACGCGGGATGCGTGCGTCTCCCCCACCCGAGAGAGCACAGGAACGCCCATCCAAAGCGCCTCGCAGGTCATGGTTGTACCTTGGAAGGGGAACGTATCGAGAATGACGTCCACCTGCCCGTAACGCGCCAGGTGCTCCTCGCCGGTTTGATCGTGCCCGACGATGGTGAGACGGCCGGGTTCGATCCCTTCTCCTGCAAACCAATCGAGCAGATGCTGGCGCATCTCCGGCTCGGCCAGGCCTCTGGCCTTGATGAACATCACCGAATCCGGGAGCGCGCGCAGGACCTTTGACCAGAGGTTGACGGACTCCCGCCCCACCTTGATCAGCGCGTTGAATGAGCCGAAGGTGATGCGCCCCGCAGCCAAGGCGGGAAGTTCTCCCGGCTCCGGTGCGATTTCGGAAGGCTTGAAGACCTGATACGGCGTGCCCAGGCGGATCAGTTTCTCTGTAGACAAGCGATCGGCTTCTCCCGGCGGCTCGACATGCTCGTCGGTGAAGCGGTAGTCGATCGCGCGCACGCCGGTGGTGTTCGCATAGCCGACGTAGCTGATTTGAACCGGCGCGGGCTTGCGCGCCATGGCCAGCAATCGATAGCCGGCGGTGTGACCCGCGCATTCCACCGCAATGTCAATTACATCGCCATGGATCATCGCCGCCAGCGCTTCATCCGTAAGCGAGGACGTTTCCCGCCAGACATCGCACAAGCTCTGAAAACGCCGTGTCATGCGGTCGGGATTGGCGACGTCGCAATAGCCGTAGATTTCGAACTGCTCGTGATCGTGGGCGGCGAGCAGCGGCTCGAGGAAGTGAGCCACCGAGTGCTGGCGAAAGTCAGGCGAGATGTACGCGATGCGCAGCCGCCGATGCGGATCCCGATCGTTGCGTCGCGACATGCGGTGGAAAAGCGGATCTGCGTGCTTCTCACCCCAGCGCACGTGCTCATCGAAAATCTCCTGAGGCGAGTAGCGCGTGCTGTAGTTCATCATCGAGATACGCGTCGATTCGATGTCGGTGCAGAATTTCGGGTCGCCGGAGTTCTTCGCCAGCGACTTGGCAATTTCCTCCTGCGCCTCTTCAACCCTCCCTTCCTGCTGAAGCGCGGTCGCGAGCATCACGTGGGCAATGGCGATCTCGGGATGCAGCGCGAGCACCCGCCGGGCGAGTTCCTCCACCTGCTTGAAGCGCGCGCTGTTTGAACATTGACGCGCGAAGTTAAAGAACGCTACGCCATAGTGCGGACTCAGCTCGATCGCGCGCCGAACCGCGGCCTCCGCTTCCTCGTAGCGGCCCAGCGACTCCAGGGCGTTGCTCAAGTTGTTGTGGGCTGCGGCAAGGGAGGGGTCGAGATCAATTGCCTTCCGATAGAGCGCCACGGCGTCTTCCCACCGCTCCTGCCGGGCCACGATATGGCCAAGATCTGACCAGGTGGCGGCGCGTCCGGGATCGAGGTCCGCGCATCGGCGCAGAGCGGCTTCCGCCTGCGACAGCTTCTGCTGCCGCAGCAGCGCGGTCGCATAAACGTTCCACGCTTCGGGCTCGCGCGGCGCCAGCTTGACCAGGTCTTCGAGCACCTTCTCCGCGTCCGCGTATTTGCCCACGTTCACCAGCGCGTGGCCGAGATTCATCTTCGCCTTCGCGTACGCGGGCTTCAGACGGATTGCCTGCTCGAACTTGGGAACCGCCTCTTCAAATCGCCCGACGTCGCACAGCGCGGTTCCCAAGTTATTCCACACTTCCGGTGCGCCCGGATCCATTCCCGCGACGCGCTCGCAGGCCGCCAGCGCGTCACTGTACATGCCAAGCGCGCGAAACGCCTGTGAAAGGTTCACGTAGTGGTCAGGCGTGGGGTGGATTTTGATCGCTTGAAGAAGCAGCTCGACCGCCTGCTGATTCTGCCCGCGCTGATGCATCAGAAGCCCGAGCAGGCCGAGACCGTTCGCGTCCCGCGGATCGTGATGCAGCAATTGGCGATAGACCTGCTCGGCAAAAGCGAGATTCCCTCTCTGATGCTGCGCCAGCGCCTGCTGAAGCATCGGAATCAGTTCTGGGCGGGTCACACCACTGCTCTGTTCTCCCCCACACGAAATCAAACTAAAACTGCTTCAGGAACCGGATGTCGTTCTCGACGAACAGGCGGATGTCGGTGATGCCGTACTTCCGCATCGCGATGCGCTCGATGCCGAAACCAAACGCCCAGCCGGCATGTTTTTCCGGATCGACGTTGCACGCCTTGAGGACGTTGGGATGGACCATTCCGCAGCCGCCGAGCTCGACCCACTTCTGCTTGTCTTCGAACCAGACGTCCACCTCCGCGCTCGGCTCGGTGAAGGGGAAGAAGCTGGGGCGGAAGCGCACCTTCGTCTCCGCGCCAAAGTACGCATGCACGAACTGCATGATGGTGCTCTTGAGGTCTACCATCGTCACGTGCTCCTCGACGACGAGCGCCTCGAGCTGATGGAACTGGAAGAGGTGCGTGTCATCGACGGTGTCGGGGCGATAGACCTTGCCGGGGATGACGACGCGAATGGGCGGCTTTTGCGTCTGCATCACCCGGATCTGCACCGTCGAGGTCTGCGTGCGCAGGAGCATCGCGTGCTCTTCCGGGCCGCGGGAGATGCCCTTGTCCTGACCTTCGCCGCTGTCGATTGTCACGTAGAAGTTATCGAGCGGATCGCGCGCGGGATGGCTCTTGGGGATGTTGAGGGCGATGAAGTTATGGAACTCATCTTCGAGCTCCGGGCCTTGCGCAACGGCGAACCCCATCCGACCGAAGAGTTCCGTCAGCTCGTCGATGACCTTCATCAGGATGTGCGTATTCCCGATCTCGGGGCGGCTTCCCGGTACGGTGACATCGATGGCCTGGCCCTGATCACCCCCGGCCGCGAGCTCGCCTTTGCGCGCTTCGAACAGCTCGGTGACGCGGTTCTTCACCGCGTTTACTTTCTGGCCCATCGCGGGCTTCTGCTCCTTGGGCACCTTGCCGAGAAGCTGCATCAGGTCTTTGATTTTCCCCTTGGTGCCGAGGTACTTGATGCGAAACTGCTCGAGCGCGGCGGCATCAGTTACCTCACGCAACTCCCCTTCCGCTTCCTGCGAAACCCGCTCAATTTCATCCAGCGCTTCAGCCATTTTTCGTAGCATGGGCGATTGGCCCATGTATTTCCTGTCACAAATCCCAAAGGGCGAAAAGTATATTGATAACGCATCGGCGGTTATCATCCCCCCCGCTGCTGTCGTCAAGCACTTCGCGAAGGGATCGCCATGGACATGTCCAAGCTTCCGCGACTCTCCAACACCGCCGACAACACCCCGCCACCGCGACCGGACGAGACGCTGACGGCGCCGATCCCCGCGACGCCCACGGATATTGCCGAACCGGCGATGACGCGCGGCCAGCTACTGGGGGCGGAAGTCTGGCTCTCCGCGGTGCTGGGGATCATCTTCATGCTGTTCGGGAAAAACTTCGGCTTGTATCTGTTTTCGAAGATCGCGAACCAGACGTATCACACCGGCGTGAACTGGACGGAAGGACCACTGGCGGGGCAGGAGGTGGCGTATCCGGAGCTGATGGGTTTCGTGATGCTGACGGATGCGTCGCTGTTTCTGTTCGGGCTGGCGCTGCTGTTCGAAGCGATTGTGCTGGGGGCGTCGGCGAGCGCGAAAGGACTGCGCAAGCCGCTGGTTTATCTGGCTTTTGGCATCTCGATCCTCGCAATCGCCTTCAATCTCTTCGCTTGCGGCAGGATGATGGCCGCGGGAATCACGCCGATCATCTCGCTGCTGGCGACAGCGTTTGGGGTTTATGTGGCTATGTATGAGTGGGCGCTGATCCGGTCGATGCGGAGCTGAGCGCCTCTGGTCTGATCAGCGTGCAGACGCGACGCTGAGAAGCACATCGCCTAACTTCCTGGCCATCTCATCCCAGCGAAAGCGCTTGACGCGCTCTAATCCCTTATCGATCAGTCGCGCGCGAAGCTCCGGCTCCTGGATCGTTTCGAGCGCTTGAGCGATCGCTTCGGGATCGCTGGGGTCGATGGTCAGAACCGCATCGCCGGCGACTTCGGGAATGGAACCTTTGTTCGATGTGATGACGGGACAGCCGCAGGCGAATGCTTCGATGATGGGCAAACCAAAACCTTCGTACAGCGAAGGGTAGACGAGCGCCGTGGCGCCGGAATAAGCGGTGGCGAGCGTGGCGTCATCCACCTGGCCGATGAACCTCAAGATGCCTTGGTTGACGAGGGGCACGTACTTTTCATGCAAAACCTTATCGCTGCCGGCGCAGACGATGAGGTACTTCTTCGGATCTGCAAGGCGAGAGATGGCTTCAAACAGCACTGACGTGTTCTTGTATTCACCCCGCAAACCCACGCAAAGGAAGTACGGGCGGTCAAGATTGAACCGGGTACGGAAGTTGTCAATCTGCTGCGCGCTTGCTGGCGAGAAGACGGGCCAGACGCCCGGATGCGCTACGGTCACTCGCCCGCTCGAGATGCTCGGCATGTGCTTGAGCAGATCCTTCTTCGTGTTCTCCGAGACCGCGACAAACTCCCTGGCGTACTTCAGCGCGTGCGCCTTTTCCTGCCAGATGATCTGGTTCAGGTCCTGGCCGAGCACCTCGGGGATCATGTCGTGCACGAGCAGGACCGACGGGGTGCGCAGCGGGGTGGAGTAGTAGGTCGAGATGAACACATCGGCGCCTTCTTCGTCGCAAATGTCCTGGAGAACCCGGCGGTCTTCCTCCAGCGCATCGGAGTAATGGTGCTGCACGATTCGCCGGCGGATGCCCTGCATCGGGGGGAACGTGCCGGCGCGATCGAGGACGATGACGTGACGCGCAAAGCCACTGCGCACCCACTCCGTCAGCAGCGACCACCACACACGAGCGATCCCGGTTTGGAAAATTTCGAAGAACGTGCCGTCGACGATGATGGTCGGCTTGGCGGGCTGCGCGGAGGAAAGCGATGTCGTGAGCGATGCGTTGAAGAGCTTCGTGGGCACGAGCCCTTCGGCGCGTCCAACCATCGTCTCATCCCGCACCCATGGGAGAAAATCCCGCAGCCGCGCGGGAAGCGGCCTTGCGTATTGCAGCATCGCCCACTTGGCGAGGGCGTCTTTGTACCCGTAGTAACTTTGCTTGAAGCGCACCTGCTCGAGCGTGACGTAGGCGTAGTGCTGGAAGACGAGTCCTGCCTGCTCCGTCTGGTCTTGCGTGAACGGGTTAACGCGCGCCGCGTCGCGCCACTGATCCCGTCCGACCGCTTCGGCAAGCACCGGCGGCTCGTGCGCCGCCCACGCCATCCCGGGCCGATAACGCCATGTCCGCAGCCACTCGCCCGCGGGGTTGTTGCCATAGCCCCCGCGCGTGGTGATGACGCGATCGGGGCCGACAAAGAACCAGCACCAGTAGAACGCGCCTGTTTTTTCCGGGTGCTGAAGGAACAAGTCGCGCCCTCGGATGAACTGCTCGCTGGTCCACAGCTCATCGACATCCACTTCCCACAGCAGACATTCGCGGTCGATGTTCCCCAGCGGCCGCCCGACCATTTCGCGCTTACCCTCCCATAGACCCTTCTTGCGATACACGGTGATTCGGCCGGGGAATTCTCGCTCCAGCGCGTCAAGGTACTCCGTCGTGCCGTCGATGGAGAGGCCGTCGCGGTGAAACTCCGGCGAGAGCTTTCCGCCATGGCGAACGGACCACGCGGTGTCGTGCTTCAGCTCCGCCGCGCCCTCAATGATGTGCCAGTGCCAGTCGAACGGAAGCTGCTTGAACTGCTCGATGTGGTGGCGAATGAATGGCTCGCCGTTGAGCACGAGCGTGAAGAAGTGCACGGGAAGCGGATCGTCCCGGATCGTCGATTCGCGCGCGCCCGAGACGGCGTAACCCTTCAGATGCTCCGGCACCGTCCAGTGCACCAGCGGATCGGGAACATGCGGCGGCGGTGAGACATCTCCGCGCCACGCCATCCCCATGATCTGCGCGGTCTGGAAGATGATCGTGTTCCAACCCTGGTCTCGCAGGTGATCGAGCCCTTCGGAAACTTCGGGTGAAGCCAAGTCATGGAACAGGATCGCCGCGTCTTGTTCCGCGAACGGAAGACATGCTTTTGTGTCTTCGAGCGGCGCCGGTCGATCATGGTTGCCGTCGATGAAGATCAGCGACCACCTGCGGTTCTCCCGCTGCGCCAGCTCGACCACCGCCTGCGGACTGGACCCCGCGATGATGTTGACGCGATCCATGACGCCCGCGGCCGACAGCGATTCACGAACCGTCTTGGCGAAATCCACCTGCGCCTGAAGGGGATCGATCAGATCAAGCTGCACGCCCCCCAGCGCCAGGTGACAAGCGGACCAGCCGACCCACGCGCCAATCTCCAGCGCGCGCTTGCCGCTGAACTGCCGCGCTACGTTGTACAGGATGCTCGCTTCGTCGCGGTTGGAAAACCCGACGGTCGGCTGGCGCTGATCGACGTACCAGTTGTGCGGGATGTTCTTCCGCAGGTAAGGCCACGGGCAGGTGTGCTTATCCGCGACAATCATGTTGGGGAACGCGAGATCAGGCGCAATGATTTCCAGCGCTGGCGCCGCGTAATCGCCTTTGGGGAGCAGCGCCCGCTCGATCAGGCGGAGGTAGTCATCGACCATGCGGCGCTCACGGAACATTTTCTCTGCGCGAGCGGCACACGCTTCACCTACTTCGTTTCGCTGCGCGGGATCGGTCGCCCACTGCTCCAGCGTCTGCGCCAGTTGGTCAACCGTCGCAGCAGCATCTTCGTTCGGCGATGTGATGAGCTGCCCCGTATCGCCCAGCTCTTCCGGGATTCCGCTCACGCTCGATGCAACCACCGCCAGCCCCTTCGCCATCGCCTCCATCACCGCCAGCGGCATCCCTTCCGCGTGCGATGGAAGGACAAACACGTCGGCCGCTTCGAGGTACGGCAGCACATCCGCCTGCATCCCCACGAGCTTCACGTGATTCAGCGCCCCCATCTCCTCCAGCGCTCGCCGAAGCTCCTGCTCGAGCGAACCTGCTCCTGCCCAAATGAAATACAACTTCTCCCACACCGGCCGATCTTTGAGGCGGCGAATCGCTTCCACTTGATACTGGAAACCCTTCACGCCCTCGAGCCGCGCCGCGGTGAAGCAAGCCGTCGCATCATCCGGAATATTCAACGCATTCCGCACCTGCTGGCGCCGCTGCACATCGCGCGGCAAAAAGAACTGCTCCGGCCTCCCATAGTGGATGACTGAACCCTTTCGGCTCGGCAAGCCAAAGTTCCGGTGAAGCAGCCCCAGGTTCTCGTGCGACACCGCAACGCTGAAGCGTGAATCGCGGAAGCTGTTGCGCAGGTGCGACAGCAGATCCGGCCGGATGTTGTGCAGGCGATCATCGACGTATTGCGTGACGGTGATGAAATCGATGCCCAGCGATTGCGCCGCGCGTTTGGCCGCGAGATTGGATTGCGGCGCGCAGTCGCTGAAGAGGATCACGTCTGGCGCATGCCTGCGCAGAATCTCCGCCGCCGGATCGACTTCCTCCTGCGTGCGCCAGAAGTTTTTTCCGCAGTCGTAATCGAGGAAATGATGCTGGATTCCCGCGCCCTCGCGCTCGGCAACGTGTGGATGCTGGTTAGCGCTCTGCACCAGCGTGACGCGGTATCCGGCCGATGCGAGGCCGCGCGTGATGGAATGATTGAACTGCGCCACTCCGCCCCCTTCGGCGTCATCGCTCCAGACGAGCACGTGCCACTGCGGCCCGCGCAAGACCGGCGGCGCTCCACCGCGAATCATTCGCGTTCGCTGCGTCGACGGCAGCATGCGCTCCGCGGCGTGCGAGGTGAAATCCATCCGCTTGAACAGCGCAAATCCATTGCGCACCGCCGGCGCCGAAACGATGAGCTGATACTGCGGATCCCGAAACAGCCGCTGAAAGTTGTCATAGTTCTTGTACGCCCGCGTGTCGTCGAGCAGGATCAGCCCCGCACCGTGCACCAGGTCCAGCTCCGCTGAGCCGGTAAACTCCGAACCGTCGATCAGCACCAGGTCGAACCGGCCGATGCCGGCAGCGTGCTTGATCTGCTCGATGCCGTTCTGCTGGACTTGCGAAACCCGCAGATAATCGACGTCTGCCCGAAGCCAGGAAAGCACCTGCTCGAGCGGGTAGTGATTCAGCGCCGTCGGCGTCGATCGATAAAACCGCGCCACCTGCTCTTCGCTCGGAAACTTCTCCGCCGGCACCGATGACACATTGAAAGGCTTAACAAACGCATCGGCCGCGTAACGCTGGCGCAGCGCATCAAACCGCGCCTTGGAGACCTCCATGCAGAAGAGCTGCTTCGTCGGATCCGACGCACGAATCCCCGCCACGAACGCCGCCGTGCTCCCCTCGCCCGCCGATGATCCAATCTCCAGCATCGTCCGAACCGTCGGCTCCGCAGCCAGCCGCTCGATCAACACATAAAGCGGATCGTCCTTAATCTCCGGCGGGATAAGGCGGTCGAAACCCGAGGGATCTGACATGAGCGCAAGCAATCCTGAACGAACTCGTCGGCGATTCTAGATGACGCACCACCAAACGCCAGCAACTCCCGTCCCTCTTGAACCCCCCTTGTCACCCCCCGTAACATTGTTATCTTCATAACCCAACGGCAGCGTAGCTCAGTTGGCAGAGCAGGGGATTCATAAGCCCCGGGTCACAGGTTCGAGTCCTGTCGCTGCTACTTCTTCTCGACGGATGGGGCCGCATCACCCCTTTAGTTCCATCCCAGTTCCACCAGCAAGCCGCTCACTTCCCCCCCACCGCCAAAAATAGCGCCGGCCCCTTCACCCCAGGCTCCGGCTCCAACCCCACCACCCGCACCCCCCGCTCTAACCCCGCCCCCTTCATCAATTGCACCATCTCTTCATGCGAAAACCCCGCATGCCGCTGCCCCATCTGCCGCCGAAAATCCTCCCGATCATGGGGCAACAAATCCACCACCACCAGCTTCCCCCC
>DASVUC010000078.1:0-43054 GCA_036387255.1 Tepidisphaeraceae bacterium
CGGTGATTGCGGTGGGGAACCCGCTGGGTTTTTCGCACTCAGTGAGCACGGGGATCGTGGCGGCGGTGCATCGTGAGATCAAGGTTTCGGACAAGGTGCAGCTTTCGGATTTGATCCAGACGGATGCGGCGATCAATCCTGGCAACTCGGGTGGGCCGCTGCTGAATGCGTATGGGCAGGTGATCGGGATCAATACAGCGATCCGCGGGGATGCGCAGAACATCGGCTTTGCGATCCAGGTCAACAAGCTGCGCGACATGATCCCGGCGCTGCTCAATCCGGCGCAGGCGGCGAAGCTGGATATTCCCATCAAGCTGGCGGAGAAGCGGACGATCTCGGAGCCTTCGATCGTGGCGTCGCAGGTGGAATGGGTGGAGGATGATGAGAAGCGCTACCCGATCGATTTGATCAACGGGCGAAGGCCGAAGGACATCATTGATGCGTATGCGCTGCTGCTGGCGTCGAAGCCGGGGGAGAGCATCGCGGTGAAGATGGCGGATGGGGGAACGCGCAGCGTTGAAGTGAAGCAGGCGGCGGTGCCGCAGACGGTGACGGCGATCCGCAAGCGCCTGGGGGTAACGGTTGAGGAACTCACGCCGATGATGGCTCAGAAGCTGGGGATCCCGGATGACGAGGGGATTCTGGTGACGGAAGTCGATCCCGATTCGCTGGGCGACGTGACGGGGCTGCGGCGCGGCGACGTCATCGTGCAGGTGGGGATCTATCCGATGAACAAGCTGGACAAGTTCGGGTTCCTCGTGCAGCAACTGCCTCGGCGGGGGAAGGCGGTGTTCCTGGTACATCGAGGCGAGCAGGTGGGGACGCTGGAGATGGACCTGGGGACGGCGCAGCGCAACAGCACGTGATTTGGCATGCGGGTCTTGATCGCACCGGACAAGTTCAAATCCTGCATGACGGCAAACCAGGTCGCTGCGCAAATTGCGGCGGCGGTGAGGGAGGTTCATCCGGATGCGGAGGTGGATCTGTGTCCGCTGGCGGATGGAGGGGAGGGAACGGTGCAGGCGCTGGTGTCTGCGGCGGGGGGATCGTTTTGCAAGCAGCGCGTGACGGGGCCTCTGACGGATATGAAGGTGGAGGCGACGTGGGGGATGATCCCGGGAGCGGCGGGGAGGGTTGCGGTGATTGAGATGTCGGCGGCGTCGGGGCTTCACCTGCTGCGTGAGGAGGAGCGGAATCCGGAGCTGACGACGACGTTTGGAACGGGCGAGCTGCTGCTGGCGGTAGCGCGCCAGGGAGCGCGGAAGATCATCCTTGGAATTGGCGGGTCAGCGACGATCGATGGTGGGATCGGATGTTGTCAGGCGGCGGCGATGCCGGTGATTCTGGATGAGGTAGGGCCGGCGGATTCGAATGAGCCGCTGGTGGGAATGGATCTACCCCGGGTGGTGCTGATCAAAAATGGACGCGGATCGGCGCTGGATGGGGTGGCGATTGAGGTGGCGTCGGATGTGAGCAACCCACTGTACGGCGAGGAAGGGGCGGCGAAGGTTTTTGGGCCGCAGAAAGGGGCGACGCCGGAGCAGGTGGAGCAGTTTGATCGGTGGCTGCGGCAATTGGCGATGCGGTGCGGCGCGGATGAGGTGGCGCAACGAGCGGGCGCGGGGGCGGCGGGAGGTTTGGGCTTTGCGATGATGGCGTTTTTTAGCGCTACGCTTCGGCCGGGATTCAACATCGTGGCGGAGGCGGTGGGGTTGGAATCGCGCGTGTTGCGCGCGGACCTGGTGATCACGGGAGAAGGCCGGCTGGATGCTTCGAGCCGTCATGGCAAAGTTCCGGCGGCGGTGGGGGAGATGTGCCGGGGGCTTGGGAGGAAGTGCGTTGCCATTGTGGGGGAGGCGGAGGCGGGCGTGGATTGGCGAGAATATTTTGCTTCGGTGAATGCGCTGACGGCGCTGGAGCCGGATCGTGCGGCGGCAATGTCGCGGGCGCCGGAACTTCTTCAGCAAGTTACGAGGCGTGTGCTGGCAGAGGGCGGCGCCTCGGCTGATGTTTGACAATCCGCCAGCCGAGCAGCACGCAAACGACGACGTGCGCAACGAGCATGTTCAGGAACTGGTCGGATTCCTTGATGCGGAAGATCATGTAGCCGAAGAATCCACCGTGGCCGGTGATGGGGAGGAGCATCCACTGATCGAGCAGGGCGTACGGGTTGGTCTTCGCGAGACGGAATATCGCGAGCATTCGGGCGAGGGTCGATGGAGTCGACTGGCTGGCCATGAACCAGACTTCTTTGAAATAGAGGATGGCATAAAGCGACGCGGCGCTCAGCAGGGAGCATGTGGCGGCAAGGGTGCCTCTGGCATCATGGACGCTGAGGTGGTTGATCAGCCAGCGCAGCGAGAGGCCGACCAGCACACCCTGCGAGAGGGCGACGATCACCAGGAGCACGACCGGGCGGACGAAGAGAAACGTGAAGACGATCAGGGCGGGAAGCAAGATCGCGGCGGCACATCCAAGCAGAAGGACGAGCGATTGTTTCCAAACAGAAGTCGGTCGCACCTGATGGTTATCGGTCATCGGCGGTTGTGGGTTGATGCTCAGTTTGCCCGTTCCCGAATCGTCGGAGGGAGATTTATTCTTCTGTCACGATTTGCTTGAGGAACCATTATGACGCAAAGAGCCAACAATCGGGGACGCAACGCGGCGCTGGATGATAAGAAGGCGCGTGCCGCGGGACGCCAGCAGAACGATCCGGTGCGCGCCGCGCTGGGGGACCGCTTTGACGAAAAGCCAACCCGCGGCAAGACCGGCGGGGCGACCGGGAAAGCGGGGAAAGCCTCCCGGCGAACCTCGGTCGGTATGAAGGGCGCTGGCGGCGGTGGGAATGCGATGGACTCTGATCACGCGGCGCCGATGGATACCCCGCCGAGCAAGCGGCGGGCTCGGAAGCGCTAATTGGCTGGTGCCGATAACGCGGCGGGGCGACGATTCGGTGGCAGTCTGCCGATAAAACAGGTGTATGCGCAAGTTACACCTCGCGGCAGTTGTCGTCACCGCACTCCTGGCTGGCGGCTGCGCCAACAAGAACAAGCAGAAGCAAAGCGGCGCCGGCTTCTTTCGGCCCTCGAAGGATCAGGCGGATGAGCTGAATTCCGAGCACTCGAAGTTCGAGAAATCGGAAGATCCGCCGATCGCTGCGCATACTTACTTTGCGGCGGGGCAACTCTCTGAAGCGCAGGACGAGCCGACGAAGGCGATCCAGCAGTACAAGCTGGCGCTCAAGCAGGACCCGAATCATCTCCAATCGATGTATCAACTGGGGACGCTCTACACGCAGCTTCGCATGTACGGCGAGGCGATTGCGACCTGGCAGCAATATGTGAAGGCCACCAATGGATCTGCCGTGGCGTATGGCAATCTGGGATTCGCGCTGGAACTGGCGCGAAAGCCCCGGGAGGCGGAGGAGGCGTTCAAGAAGGGGATCGCCAGGGACGGGAGCGAGCAGCTCTGCCGGGTGAATTATGGCCTGATGCTCACCCGCCAGGATCGAGTCGACGAAGCAATCCAGCAGCTCGGCGCGGTGCTGAAGCCGGCGGAGGTTCACTACAACCTGGGCAGCGTTTACGAGCAGCAGGGAAAAAAAGAGCTGGCAAAATCGGAATATGAAAAAGCGCTTTTGATGGACGTGAACCTGCACGATGCATCGAAGCGTTTGAAGGGGCTCAAGTAGGCGGGGACGCGCATATTCAGGCGCTGGTAGATTAACGTATCATTAAGTCTCTGCTGGAGTTGCTCGCGCGCGGGGGTTGGGGGGGGTGCCCCACAACGTCACCTTGGGCGACTTGATTCACCTACGCTATCTGCACTCAAAAAGTACGTAGATGGCGGTCAATGCGACACTTAAAACGCAGGTGCGCGCCCACAATGCGCTTGACTTCGCACCTCTCCTGGAGCATTCTAGGACCTTCGCATGGACGCATTCGTGGGTTACCGGCACTTGGAAGCAGGCGGCCGGTAGGGTTGCAGAAAAGGTCTTCATCGATCACTCATGATGAGAAGATCGGGAGGAATTTGAAGACCAGACCGCGCTGGAGTCGCGGGCAGCCTTGGAAGGATTCGCCGATTCTTGTTCGTGGGTGACAACAGGGAAGGCGCGAGCTCTCCCTCAAGTCGTTGAACTTAGTTTCTAAAAACCGGTGTCTGCGGCTCATGGTCCGTCTCGACCACGTTGGTTGGGTGATGATGCGCAGACGTTCCGCGTCTTATCCAGGAGGAAGCCATGCGGGCTTTGGTCAAGGGTGTTGAGAAGTTCGTCCGTGACGAACAGGGTACGGAAGCGCTGGAGTGGGGTCTGATCTGCGGTTTGGTCGTGGTCGGCGCGATCACCGCGATGACGTTCATCGGTCCGAAGGTCACGAAGATCTGGAACGATGTCAATTCCGCCGTCAGCAAAGTTCCCTAAAGCAGGCGCACCGGGTTCGTTAAGAACCACGTCGCTGTCCCTCAGCGGCGGCGGTGCGCAGTCCTGTATCGAAGGAGGTCTAGCGTGAAGAACGTGAAGAAGATGATTGGTCGGTTGCTGCGCGATGAGTCGGGCACCGAGACCCTGGAGTGGGGTTTGATCTGTGGATTGGTGATTGTCGGCGCCATCGCGGCGATGACGTTCATCGGCCCGAAGATCACCAAGGTTTGGAACGACACGAACAGCGCGGTGAGCGCGATCCCGTAAGACGGGAAGCGTTCGCTGAATCGTGTAGATCTGATCGCGAGGCGAGATTCCGCGCCTGCGCCAGCGGCGCGGGAAGACAGTGCGCCTAAGTAGGGAAGCCATGTCATTGCAGCACCTGTGCATTCAAGGGTTGCTGATCGTCCTTGTGGCGATCGGCGCCTGCACGGATGTTCGAAGCCGGCGAATCCCGAACTGGTTGAACCTGACGCTGCTCGCGAGTGGCTTGATCCTGAGCGCAACGATGCTCCGACTGGTGACGCCGTCGCAGGCGTTCGCTGGTGCGGGAGTGGGTCTGGCGATTCCGCTGGTGCTGCACATTCTTGGAGGCCTTGGCGCCGGGGATGTGAAGCTGCTGTGCGGGATAGGCGCGTGGGTCGGCCCGAAGATGGTGATCTACATCATCGCGGGCGCGGCGATCGCCGGTCTGGTGCTGGTGATCGCGCAGTGCCTGGTGGAAAGACGTGTTGGCGTTCTTCTTCGGAACACGGGCGTGCTGGCGCTGAGCCTGGTGAACCTGCCCCGGCTGGGGCTCGGGCAGGTGATCGAGACGGGCCAGCGCTGCCAGAGCGCGAGGCGGCCGATGCCTTACGCGGTGCCGGTGCTTGCGGGAACGATCGCCGCCATGTTGATGCTGAACCTGGGCAGCGGTGGAGGGATGCTATGAGACTCATTCACTCGAAGCTGCGGAAAAACGGGAAAAAGCGGAGGGGAGCCGAGGTCGTTGAAATGGCCTTGCTGATGCTCCCGCTGCTGTGGCTGACGTTCGGCGCGATTGATTTCGGTTGGTACTTCTACCTTCAGCATAACCTGGAGGGGGCGGCGCGAAACGGCGTGCGCCGAGCGATCCTGTCGAGCAGTTCGAACGCCGATGCGCAGGCGTCGGTGGACAAGATCATGAACGCGTCAGGGTTCAAGAGCGGCGCGTATACCGTGACATTTGAGCCTTCGGATATCTCGTCAGCCGCCCAGGGAACGGAAGTGAAGGTCACGGTTTCGATGGCATATGCGCCCATGGGCATCCCGCCGGCGCGGGTGCCCAACAAGACCGTGACGGGCGTGGCAATCATGCTCAAAGAGTGGTAAGCGGCCGGAAAAAAAGCTGTAGCAAAAGAGGTCGGAAATGAAAGGTAAAACGTCCATCATGTTGCTGATCGCCGTCGCCCTCGGGCTGGTGACAGCAAAGGTCGGCTGGGACATCGTGCAGAAGAAGAACCAGGCGAAGGACACGATGAAGATGACCAAGATCGTGGTCGCCAAGCGCGATCTCGATGCCGGCACGCAGATCGAGCCGGGGGACGTCACCACCACGATGTGGCCTGCCGAAACAGCGCCCAAGAACGCGTTCACGGAAGTGAAAGACGCGATCGGGCGGACGATCGTCGGGATGGTGGTGGCGAATCAGCCGCTCCTGGACGGGCTGATGGCGCCGACCGATTCACCGGGCGGGTTGCAGGCGCTGGTTCCCGAGGGAATGCGCGCCGTGACGGTTGAAGTGAACGAATCAAGCGGCGTGGCAGGCTTGCTTGTGCAAGGCGCTCGCGTGGACGTGATTTCGACCCTGCGTGCGGGCGAACGAACCGTCTCTAAGACGATTGTTGAAAACGTGAGAGTCACCGCGGTGGGGCACAAGATGGTGCGGGATCCGCGTGATGACAGCGCGCAGGCGGTGCGGACCGTGACGCTGGTGATGAGCCCGAAGAACGCCGAAGCGATCGAGCTTGCGAGCAACAGCGGGCGTCCGCGCCTGGTGCTTCGCGGCGCTGCGGACAATACGCCGACCGCTTCGCAGGGCGTGAGCCTGGATGAACTGGTGGGCGGGGGCAACCACACGACGGCGATCGATACGCTGGGCGGTCCTCCGGCGCAGCAGCCGGTGGCGACGGCGGCGGACGATGCGTTTGGCGCAGCGCCCAAGGCTTCGGTGGAGTTCCAGAATTCAACGCTTCGCCGCCCGGTGCAGATCATCCGAGGCGGGGCCGAGAGCGTGATCTATTACGAAATGAAGAATCCCAGCGCGCCGAGCAGCTCGAGCGGCGCTGTGAACGATACCTCGCCGGCAGCACAGTAGTTTTTTGTTGAAAGGGAAGTGCGAACATGCGTGCGGGTCGAAGCAATTTGTTTGCGGTGAAGATGCTGGGCGCCTGTGCGGTGCTGAGTGTGTTGGCCGTATATGTTTCGGCGCAGACGGCGCCGACGACCCGGCCGCGGGGAGGCGCGGCTGCCGCCAACAGTGGCCAGCCGATCGTGACCGGCGGCCTTGGCGAAGCCAACGACATCAAGCTGCTGGTGAACAAGAGCGTGGTGCTGACGACGAGCCGGCCTTACCGCCGCTTGAGCGTCGGTCAGCCGGACATCTTTGAGGCCAACGCCATTGGCCCGACGAAGATCCTGGTCACCGCGAAGAAGGCGGGATCTACGCAGCTCATCATCTGGGACGATTCGGACAATTCCCAGATGATCGACGTGCTGGTGCAGTCGGACCTGCGGGCGCTGCGCGAGATGTATCCGGTGCTGTTTCCGAGCGCGAAGATCGACGTCGTGAACAACGAAGGGACGATCGCGTTGACGGGGCATGTGCCGAACCTCGAGACGGCAGAGCAGGCGTCGACGCTGGCTCAATCTTACGGAAACAAGGTGCTGAACCTGCTGGAGATCGCGGGCGGGCAGCAGATCATGATCCAGGTGCGCTTCGCCGAAGTCTCTCGGTCGGCGAGCTCGCAGCTTGGCGTGAACCTGGGCTGGGTCAACGGTAGCGGCGCGTTCGGCGCGAGCAACGTGGGGCTTCAGCAGTTCACGCTGAAGGAAAACGGCAACGGTGTTTCGCAGTTTGCCGACACCCCGCCGGGGCAGGCAGTAACGGCGTTCGGTCGCGGCTTCGTGGGCGGTAACACGCTGGAGGCTTACGTCTCGGCGCTGCGTAACAACAGTCTTCTTCGTGTGCTGGCGGAGCCGAATTTGACCGCAACGAGCGGGCAGGAAGCGAGCTTCCTGGCGGGTGGCGAATACCCCGTTCCCATCGCGCAGGGCGGCTCGGGCGCCAACGGCAACACCGCGATTACCGTTGAATTCAAAGAATTTGGCGTGCGTCTGAACTTCGTCCCCGTCGTGCTGGGCAACGGCCGGATTCGCATGAAGGTGAAGCCCGAGGTGAGCGATCTGGATTTCAGCACCGCGGTGCAGTTTGGCGGGTTCGTGATTCCGGGCCTGACCACTCGCCGGGTGCAGACGACGGTGGAAGTGGCGGAAGGACAGACCTTCGCGCTGGCGGGTTTGCTCAACAACAACGTGGCGGCGAACAAAGACGTGACGCCGCTGCTGGGTGACATTCCTGTCATCGGCGCGCTGTTCCGCTCTGTGCGGTATCAGCGTCGGGAGACGGAGCTGGTGGTGCTGGTGACGCCGCGGCTGGCGGGGTCGATGAAGCCCGGCGAAGTCCCGCTGCTCCCGGGCGAGCGCTGGCGTCATCCGAGCGAAGCGGAACTGTTCCTGAACCAGGACATGGGCGGGCCTGCTCCCGCTGCCGACAAGAACGAACCGCCGCGGCCCTACATCGGTCGCTATGGGTTTGCCCCCGCGACGCAGCCGTCGGCGAAGACGAAATAAGGGCGCGGTCGTAGTCGCGCCTGGGTCGTTGCAGATGTGAAGTGACTTATGTTCGTGCAGTTAAACAGCATCATCGTCGATGCGGACGCGGCCAATCGCCAGGAGATGAGTGATTTCCTGGCAAAGAGCGGCGTCAACATCATCGCGGCGCTTCCCACGGTGGAAACGCTGCCGCCGCTGCTGAGCGTGGCGAACCCGCCGCGCCTGGTGATCGTGAACATCGATCCCAACCCTTCGGAGAACCTCCAGCGGGTAGGGCACCTGATCCGCCAGTTTCCGGCAATCACGTTCTTTGTGATGTCGGCGGTGGTGGACGCGACGGTGGTGATGGAGGCGATGCACCAGGGCGTGAAGGATTTCGTCCCGCTGCCGGTGAACCAGCAGAAGTTTCAGCAAAGCCTGGAGCGGGTGGCGGCAAGCGAAGGCGATGAGAAGCACGCCAAAATTGTCCACGTCATCCCGACGATGGGCGGCTGCGGCGCGACCAGCATCGCGTGCAACGTGGCGGCATCGCTGGCGCGGCATGCGAAGACGCTGATACTGGATCTGGACCTTATCGGTGGCGCGGTCGGAAATGCATTTGATCTGCGGCCGAGGTATTCGATTGCGGACGTGATGGACTTGTCGACGGACCTGGACAAAGCGCTGATCGACAACGCCATCGCGGTGCATCGGCCGACTGGGCTGGCGGTGTTGGCTCGACCGGAAGCGCCGGAGGATTCGCTTCGCGTGAGCCGGCAGGGACTGACTCGCCTGCTGGGGATCACGAGCAGGATTTACGACTACATCATCATCGACTCGAGCATGAGCCTGGACCCGCTGTACGCGGCGGCAATTCAGTCGGCGGACGTGAACCTGCTGGTGATGCAGCTCAACGTCCCCAGCGCGAAGAACACGGAGCGGTTCATGGGCGCGATCAGGCGACTGGGCCTTGATGCCAACCGCATGCAGGTGGTCGTGAATCGCGCGGCGAAAAAGGGGTGGGACATCGAGCCCGCGGATGTGGAGCGGGCGCTGGGTGTGAAGATCTCCTGGATGATTCCGAACGATTTCCGCAACGCGATCGCCGCCATCAACTATGGCGAGCCGGTCGTGATGCGAGCGCCGCGGTCGGAGCTTTCCGAGAGCCTGGCCGGGCTGACGCAGATGCTCAACGGCAAGTCCAGGAAGTAGTTCGCCGAAGACGCGCAAATCAGGATTCGCAGGGATTGGTTGACTCAAGGAGTTGGAGACAATGGCGTTGTTTACAGGTGTCAAAGGGTCGTCCGAGACGAGCAGTGCGGCGGCGGCATCGCGAGGGCTTGAGAAAGCGCTCGAGAGCCCGGTGTTCCGTTCGGTTCCCGCGGCGCCGCCAGCGGCGCCGGCGAACAACGATCGCCAGGCTTACCTGACCGAGCTGCGCGTGCGGCTTCACCAGAAACTGGTGGAGCGGCTCAACGTGCAGAACCTGCGAAGCATGCCGGCGAATGTCGTCCGGCAGGAATGCCGAAGCCTGATCCGCGATCTGTTCCAGACGGAAAAGGGTCTGCTGACGTCGGCCGAGCAGGAACGGCTGATGGACGACATCATGGATGAGACCTTCGGCCTTGGCCCGCTCGAGGGGCTGCTGAAGGATCCGCTGATCACCGATATTCTTGTCAACCGTTTTGACAAAATTTACGTCGAGCGCCGGGGGCAGCTCGAGCGCTCTGAGGTGCAGTTCCGCGACAACGCGCACCTCCGGCAGATCATCGACCGAATCGTGGTGCAGGTTGGACGGCGGATCGACGAGACCAGCCCGATGGTGGATGCGCGCTTGCCCGACGGCAGCCGCGTCAACGCGATCATCCCGCCGCTGTCGCTTGACGGCCCGGCAATGTCGATTCGGCGGTTCGGCGTGAACCCGCTGACGGTCGAGGATCTGATTCGGCAAGGATCGATCCCCGCGGTGATGGTGGATTTTCTTTCCGCGGCCGTGCTGGCGCGGTGCAACATCCTCATCTCGGGCGGCACCGGTTCCGGCAAGACGACGCTGCTGAACTGCCTGTCGCGATACATTCCAGAAAAAGAGCGCGTCATCACGATCGAAGACGCGGCGGAGTTGCAGCTCCAGCAGCCGCACGTGGTGCGACTGGAAACTCGTCCGCCAAACATCGAAGGCTCAGGCGAAGTTACCCAGCGCGAGCTGGTGCGCAACAGCCTGCGTATGCGGCCGGACCGGATCATCATCGGCGAAGTGCGCGGCGGCGAAGCCGTCGACATGCTCCAGGCGATGAACACCGGTCATGAAGGTTCGATGACGACCATTCACGCCAACAGTGCCCGCGACGCGCTGAGCCGGTTGGAAGTGACGGTCTCGATGTCCGGGTTCGATATCCCGATGCGGGCGCTTCGGCAGCAGATCTCTTCTGCGCTCAACCTGGTGATCCAGGTGCAGCGGTTGATGGGTGGCCGCCGAAAGGTCGTGAGCATCTCCGAGATCACCGGCATGGAAGGCGACCAGATGCAGATGCACGATCTGTTCGTGTTCGAACAGACGGGCGTGGATGAAGACGGCCAGGCAATGGGTCACTTCATCTCGACCGGCATTCGGCCGCGGCTGACCGAGCGCCTCGAGCACTTTGGCCAGCGCCTCAAGCCGGAATGGTTTACCCGAAGGATCTTGCGCTAAACGGATTT
The DNA here is from genome assembly GCA_036387255.1 of Tepidisphaeraceae bacterium. Lineage (GTDB taxonomy): Bacteria > Planctomycetota > Phycisphaerae > Tepidisphaerales > Tepidisphaeraceae > DASVUC01. The sequence continues at coordinate 10,952 of DASVUC010000078.1, forward strand.
CATCATGGGCGATTCCATTTTGTTCATCCTCCTGCTGGCGCTCACCGTTGCGGTGCTGGGTGGGCTGCTGGTTCAGATGATCTTTACTTCGATGGAGTCCAAGCGCCGCGCGCTCCAGGACCGGCTGGGGACCGAGCGCGAGGCTGTGAGCTCGCCGTATGGGCCGCTGGTGATGGACGATCCGGCGGAGGCGAGCGGGCTGGCGAAGCGCTCCGAATTGCTCGGGCGCTTCAGCCGAAAACTCCACCGCGCCTACCCGGGCGTGATGCTGGGGCGATTCCTCGCGCTGATTCTCATCCTGGGCTTCACGGCGTTCATGGCGGGCGCGGTGGGAATGAATTCCGTCACCATCGGCCTGATCGCCGCCGGCATGGCGGTGACCGTGCCGTTCCTTCGGGTCTCGGCAAAGTGCGCCAAGCGCCTGCGGATGATTGACGAACAGTTGCCCGATGCGCTCGATTTCCTCTCGAGAATTCTCCGCGCGGGCCATTCGCTGACGACCGGCTTTCAGATGGCGTCGGAGGAATTGCCGGAACCGCTCGCGGGCGAACTGCGGACGTGTTACGACCAGCACAGCCTGGGCGCTCCGCTGGAGAACGCGATGCGCGACATGGCGGAACGCGTGGGCACGGCGGACTTCGCGTTCTTCGTCACCGCGGTGCTCATCCAGCGCCAGACCGGCGGGGATTTGGCCGAAGTCTTGAACAACATCTCAAACATGGTCCGCGCCCGCTTGCGCCTTCAGCAGCATGTGAAGGCGATTACGGCGCAGGGCCGGCTCGTCGGGATGATCCTCCTGGTGATGCCGATCTTCTTCTTCTTCATCCTGTACTCGCTGAACCCGGACTACGCGGGGATCCTCCTGCGTGAGCGCGAAGGGGTGATTGCCCTCTCCTGCGCGGCGGGGTTGCAGTTCCTCGGGATGATCACGATCAAGCGAATCACGGCAGTTCAGATGTAAGGTGCTGTCTTATGAACGTCAGTCCTGAAATCATCTTCACAGGCGGTTTGTTCGGAACGGTTGCCGTTCTTGCGTATTCGCTGTCGGGCATGGTGTTCAAGAAAGAACAGAACCCGGTGGTGCAGCGCTTGAAGGGGAAGCTGGGGGATGATCTTGGCGAGCCGCCTCCGCTCCCGCGGCGTCCGGGCGAGTCGATCATGCCGGTGATGCAGCGCGTCAGTCAGACCGCCGGCGCACACTTCATGCCCAAAGATGCGCAGAAGGAAAGCAGCCTGCGGCGGCAACTGGCGCACGCTGGCTTTTATTCGCCCAGCGCGATGCAGACGGTGGTTGGCGCCAAGGCGATCATGATGTTCGTGTGTGCAGGGCTCGGCTGGGTGGTCGGATCGATGATGCCGCCGCCGTTTGGGCTCATGATGCTGATGTTCGGCGCGCTGCTCGGGTTCTATCTCCCGAGCGTCTACTTGAACATGCGAATCTCTCGCCGGCAGCGCGAGTTCGAAGTGGCGCTGCCCGATGCGCTGGACCTGATGGTTGTGTGCGTCGAGGCGGGTTTAACCCTGGACGCGGCGCTTCAGCGCGTGGGTCACGAAATTGGCATGGCTCGTCCAGAGATTGCACGCGAATTCGGCATTACGCACATGGAGACGCGCATCGGCCTGCCGCGCATGCAGGCGCTGCGGAACCTGGGTCAGCGAACGGGATCTCCCGCGCTTCAGTCGCTGGCGGCGATGCTCGTGCAGACGGAGCGCTTCGGCACCAGCATCGCGCAGGCGCTGCGGATCCATGCCGAGAGCTTGCGAACCAAGCGTCAGTACAAAGCTGAAGAGCAGGCGGCGAAGACGACGGTGAAGCTGGCATTCCCTGTCGTGCTGTTCATCTTCCCGTGCCTCATCGTCGTGCTGGGTGGCCCGGCGATGATCCTGTTCTTCAAGAGTGCGATGTTCCAGCAGCACTAAGGCAGTTCAAGGGTAAGTGAGGAGAAGAATATGTTTTGCGTAAAGGGCTCAAAAAGAGTGGCGGCGTGTGCGGTTGCGCTGGCGATGACGCTGGTCGTCTCGAGCGGCTGCGCCCAGAAGAACACGACCAGGCGCAACGACGAAGCGCGCATCCGAAACGAGCAGCGCGCTCAGAACGAGAAGATGCTCTCGCAAGCGCGGCAGCAGGAAGGCAAGCGCGCGCTCGAGGAGCGGCGCACGGCCGAAGCTCGCGCTAAGGAAGAATCGCAGCGTGCGGCGAACGAGCGGAAGCTCGCCGATGCACGAGGCAAGGAGCAGCAGCGCGCGGCGGCACGCCAGGCGGAGATGGACCGCCGGGCCGCGGACGCGCGAGCGAGGGAAGAGCGCAAGCTCGCCGACGCCCGCGCTAAGGATGAGGCCAAGCGCGCCGAAGAGCGCGCCAAGCAGCAGGCCAAAGCGGATTCGGAAGCACGCAAGCGTCAGAAGGAAAAGGACAAGCAGTTCATGCCGGATGAAGCCGACATGCACACGATGGATGCGTTCGCCCAGGCTGTCACGGCCTCGGGCGCTCGCGACGACGGCATGCTCTTCGACAACCACTTCGACGGCTCGCAGCTCAATTCTGCTGGCCAGACCAAGCTGACTCTGATGATGCAGAACCGGCCGAACGCGCAGGATACCGCGACGATTTATCTGAGCCTGCCGGAGAAGGACAAGTACGCGTCGGCACGCCGTACGGCGGTTGAGCAGTACCTCCAGCAGTCTGGGATCGGCACCAACTTCCAGATCAAGGAAGGCGACAACCCGGACATGCGCACCCCGTCCAGTCGCGGCCTGATGACGTACATCAAGACCGACAGCGATCATCAGGGCGCCGCTGGCACGGGTACGAGCAGCGACACCAACGCCCCGGGAGTCTCCCAGGGCACCGCCAAGTAAGCGGCGGTCCATGAGCAGGTGAGGAGAATCTCATGATGCAGCGCAGCAACATCGCCTTTCAGCGAGGCCGGAATCGTTCCGGCCTTGCCGTCATTTACGTGGGAATCCTGTTCGTGGTGCTGATCGCCTTCGTGGCGTTCGCGGTCGACGTCGGGCGCATGCGCATGGCGCGATCCGAGCTTCAGACTGCCGCTGACGCATCGGCGCGCGGGGGCGCTTCGGGGCTTCCCTTCAGCACTGCCGCCACCAAGAACCGCGCAACCAGCACCGCCAGCGCCAACTCCTGCCTGGGCGAGAAGGTTCAGCTTCAGTTGGCGGACGACGTCGCCATCGGCATCTGGCATGACAGCGACAAGACCTTCTCGGTCCTGCCCAACGATCGGCTGCGCGAAGGCAACGCCGTGCGGGTCGATACCCGGCGGATCTCCGCACGCAGCACGCCGGTGAAGCTGTTCTTCGCGCCGGTGCTGGGCATCTTCAAAAACGACATCGAGACCCAGGCCACCGCGTACATCAAGGGGGACCGTATGAGCGGGTATGGGATCGTGGGGATCCAAGGGGTCGACTTCAACGGAAACCCCTCCACCGTTAACGCATACGACGCATCCAAAGGACCTTATTCCGCGAACAATACCATCTATCAGGGCGGCTCGGTGGCTTCGAACGGGAACATCACGGTCGGCAACGGGAACATCGATGGTGATGTTCGCGCCGGGGGCAGCATCTCTTCAGGGCCCAACGCAGATGTCACAGGCTGGAAGGCGCCACTGGATACGCCGCTAAGTTACCCGCCGGTCACTACAACCCCATCCCCAAGCACCAAATTGCCAATTGGCCAAGGCGGCAAGAACGGTGGCGGCAACGACCCAATTCTGCTCGCCGGATCGAACGACCCCAAAAACCCGAAGATCTGGTCATTTTCTGGCACGGCAAGGGTGAACGGCGATATCTACGTTACCGGCTACAATGCGGTTTACATCGACGGTAATTTGGACTTCGCGGGGAATGGAATCACAGGCCTAAACGGCGCGCCGATTGATCCCATGCAGTTTCGCGTTTACGTCATCGGGAACCACAAGGTGAGCATCGGCGGCATCCATACCCAGTACATGGAGTTGTACGCTCCAGGGAGTGATGTAACGGTGCAAGGAAGCGCTGACTACTACGGCAGCATTATCGGTAAAACCGTTACCGTCGGCGGTGGATCGCAGATCCACTACGACCTCTCCCGCAAGCGCACGACCGGCCCGGAATTCCAGATCGCCCTTAAGCGCTGAGAACGCTCGACCTTCATCTGACCCGACGCCTCCGCCCGGTGGACACCCGCCGCGGCGGGTAGTACCATTTCTCACCTGAATCAGTCGCTGCGTCGACTGCTGTTCCCATAGCTCAATTGGATAGAGCGTCGGCCTCCGGAGCCGAAGGTTGCAGGTTCGAATCCTGCTGGGAACGCTTGGGCACTTCTTCCCCTGGCTCCATCGAACAGTTCATGATCGACCCTCCCTGGCCAAAGCGCAAGGGGGGCAAGCGGGCGGCGCGGCCGGCTCAGGGGCGGGAGCTGGATTACGCGACCATGCCGGTGGAGGAGATCTTTGCGCTGCTCGATGAGCAGGTTTTTTCTTTCGCCGCACCGACGCACAACGTCTGGCTTTGGGCGATCGACCAATTTCTGCACCAGGCGGAATCGGCGATGAGCGAGCGAGGGTATCGCCTGCACGCGCGGATCATCTGGGACAAGGGCAACGGCGTCGCGCCCGCCTTCACGTTGCGCTACAGCCACGAGTATCTGCTTTGGTTTTACAAGCCGGCGCTGGTGCCCGTCGCCCGCGACCAGCGGGGCAGGTTCACCACCGTCCTTAAGGCGCCGGCGCGGGAGCACAGTCGCAAGCCGGATGAGGCGTATGCGATGGTGGAAACGCTGTATCCCGAGTCGAGCTACATGGACGTCTTCAGCCGCCAGCCGCGCGCGAACTGGCGACAGTTCGGCAATCAACTCAACCACTTCGTCTCGTAAGCATGGGCATCTTGCCCATCTCATGCTTCACGGGCAGGATGCCCCGTGCTACGTGAAGCTGGCGCCTGACCGAGACTTCCGCGTGCAGGTGTTCCGTACGACTGTTAGTCTTGCTGCACCAGCACGTGGAGTATGACATGAAATCCTTTAGCCTGCTGTCGTTCCTGCTCGCTTTTCAGCTCCTGATGGTTGGCTGCGCCAGCCCGTGGCAGAAAAATTTCACGCCCAACCGTTCCTTGGCACAGAAGTTTCCGCCGACGACGTCGGTGCAGTTGCGAACGGTGGAGTTCGAACGTCTACAGAATTACGAGCGCCGCGAGAAGGACATGCGCGTCCACAGCACCACCGCGCCAGAAGACTTCACCGCGGCGGAGCGACTGGCGGCCAAGAATCGCCTGCTCGAAGCGCTGCAATTGAAAGAGCGCGGCGATGAAATCCAGGTGATCGGCTGGAGCGCTTTCGCCGACAGCGAGCAGCGCGACCTCCAGGGGAAAGATCTGGAGGAACTTGCTGAGAAGATCGGCGCCGATGTCGTCGTAGCGTCCAGCGCCTACGCCGGCCATGTCAATCGTGTCGTCGAGTACCCGCTGACGAGCTACTCGAACTACTACAGCAACGATTTCGGCCGAGGCCGTCGCGGCGGCAGGTCCTATTCGGGGAGCGAGTCCTCCACCGTCTGGGTTCCCACCACCGTCAGTGAGCCGCAGTATTACTACCAGGCGGTTTTCCTCCGGCGAATCAACCCGTAGCGGCAGCGCCCGCGCGTGCCGCCAGCGCGCTCTGGTTGAGCTTCTTGCGAGTTACCCCCACAAGCACCACATCGTAAGATGATCCAATGACCGATGCCGCCTCGTCCCCCTCCTCGAGCACGCGCGGGGTGATGTTTCAATATTTCGAATGGAACAATCGCCCCGACGGCTCCCTCTGGCGCGAGCTCGCGGCGAAGGCAGTTGAGCTCAAAAACCTGGGAACAACAGCCGTCTGGATGCCCCCGGCCTACAAGGGCATGCAAGGCGCCGCGGAGACCGGCTACGCCGCCTACGACCTTTACGACCTCGGCGAGTTCGACCAGAAGTGCTCCGTCCGCACCAAGTATGGCACGCGCGATGAGTTTCTCGCCGCCGTTCGTGCCGTGCAGGATGCCGGCATGCACGCCTACGCCGACGTCGTGCTCAATCACAAGATGGGCGGCGACGAAATTGAAGAAGTCGAAGTCGAAGAGATTTCCCCCGACAACCGCAACGCCGTCATCGGCAGTTCGCGCAAGATCAAGACCTGGTCGCGCTTCACCTTCCCCGGTCGCGGCGAAAAGTACTCATCCTTCAAGTGGAACTGGCAGCACTTCAACGCCTTCGCATCCAACGCCGACGCGCCGGATGAGAGCGGAAAGATCTATCGCGTCCTCCGCAAGACCTTCTCCGGCGAGGTCGCCTTCGAGTACGGCAACTTCGACTACCTCATGGGCTGCGACATCGACCTGTATCACGCAGACGTGCGCGCGGATCTGTTTCACTGGGGCAAGTGGTTCATCGAAACGACGGGGATCGACGGCTTTCGTCTCGACGCCATCAAGCACATCCCCGCGAGCTTCTACAAGGACTGGTTTACGTACCTGCGCCAGGAGTATCCGGATCGCGACATCTTCTCCGTCGGTGAATACTGGAACGGCGATGTGGCCGAGCTTCAAACGTACCTGGAGCGAACCGAAGGCGTGATGCGCCTCTTCGACGTGCCGCTGCACTTCAACTTCCGCGACGCGGCCAACGCCGGACGCGATTACGATCTGCGCCGGATCTTTGATGGCTCCCTGCTCCAAGCCAATCCGTTGATGGCGGTCACCTTCGTCGACAATCACGACAGCCAGCCCGGGCAATCGCTTGAGTCCTGGGTGGCCGATTGGTTCAAGCCCCTCGCGTACGCGCTGATCCTCCTCCGAAAAGACGGCTATCCCTGCGTCTTTTATGGCGATTACTTCGGCAACAGCGACGAGGCGCACCCGCTCGTCAGCCACCGGAAGCTCATCGACGGTTTCCTCCACGCCCGCGCCCACTACACCTACGGCGATCAGCACGACTACTTCGATCATCCCACCTGCGTCGGCTGGGTCTGGACCGGCGATGACGAGCATCCCGGCGCGCTGGCGGTCCTCATGAGCACCGGCGACGAAGGCATCAAACGCATGCAGACCTTCCACCCCTGCAAAACCTTCCGTGACCTGACCGGGCATTGGAGCGAACCCGTCACCACGGATGACAACGGCGAAGCCGACTTCAAATGCCCCGCTGGGAAAGTCAGCGTCTGGTCGATGCGATAATTTCGGCGCAGTCACATCGCGCCGGCCGCATTAGCTTGGCTGCCCAGTTTCTATTCTTCATCAACTTACAAATGGAGCTTGCCATGACCCAATCCAATGAACGATCTTCCGAAGGCGATCGCACCCTCACCACCCGCCAAGGTCATCCTGTCTCCAACAACCAATCCCAGCGCACCATCGGCCCCCGCGGCCCAGCAACGCTGGAGAACTACCACTTCCTCGAGAAGATCAGCCACTTCGATCGCGAGCGCATTCCCGAGCGCGTCGTCCACGCCCGCGGCTTCGTCTGCTACGGCGAGTTCGAAGCCGATGGCATGATTGGAAACGAACCCGCCTCCAAGTACACCCGCGCCAAGATCTTCCAGACCAAGGGGAAGAAGACTGAGCTCGCCATCCGCTTCTCCACCGTCATCGGCGGGCGCGACTCGTCCGAAACCGCCCGCGATCCCCGCGGCTTCGCGGTAAAATTCTACACCGAGGACGGCAACTGGGATCTTGTTGGCAACAACCTCGCCGTCTTCTTCATCCGCGACGCGATCAAATTCCCGGATGTCATCCACGCGCTCAAGCCCGATCCGGTCACCTTCCGCCAGGAGCCCAACCGCATCTTCGACTTCATGAGCCAGACGCCCGAGTCGATGCACATGCTCACGCACCTCTTCTCGCCCCGCGGCATCCCCGCCAGCTACCGCCACATGGAAGGTTTCGGCGTCAACACCTACAAAATGGTCAACGCCGAAGGACAAACCGTTCTGACGAAGTATCACTTGCACCCGCGCTGCGGACTCGCGTCGCTGACCGCAGAAGAAGCCGCCAAGGTGCAGGGGCAGGATCTGGGTTCGGCATCCAAAGATCTCTACACCGCCATCGAGCGCGGCGAGTTCCCGCAGTGGGACATGTTCGTTCAGATCATGGAGGACCACGATCACCCCGAGCTCGATTGGGATCCGCTCGATGACACCAAGATCTGGCCGGAAAATCTCTTCCCCCTCCGCCACATCGGCGTCATGACGCTCAACCGCAACGTCACCGACTTCCACAACGAGAACGAGCAATCCGCCTTCGGCACCGGCGTCCTGGTGGACGGGCTGGATTTTTCGGATGACAAGATGCTCGTCGGCCGAACGTTCTCCTACTCCGATACCCAGCGCTACCGCGTCGGCCCCAATTACCTCCAGCTCCCCATCAATCAGCCGAAGGGCGTCAAAGGCCGAGTCCACACCAACCAGCGCGGCGGCCAGATGTCCTACGGCGTCGATCTCGCGCCCGGTCAAAACCCCCACGTCAACTTCGAGCCGTCGATCCACAACGGCCTGCACGAAGCGCCGCGCAAGCCCAACAACGCCCCGGAAATCCGCGGCCGCCTCACCCAATCCGTCCTCGAGCGCCGCAACGACTACAGCCAGGCCCGCGCGCGGTTCTGCACCATGATGGACTGGGAGCGCGATGACCTGGTGCTGAACCTCGGCACGCTCCTGGGTCAGTGCGAGCGCGACGTTCAGGAGCGAATGCTCTGGCACCTCTACCTCGTCCACGACGACTACGGCAACCGCGTCGGCAAACATCTGAACATGACGGCCGCGAACGTCAGACACCTCCAGCCCCTCAATGGCCAGATCCTCACCGAGGATGACCAGAGGCGCCTGAAAAACCTCGGCAGCAACAACGACAAGATCGACCCCAACGCCTGGGGCAAACACACCAGCTCGGTGAAGAACTACAAGGCGACCGCGGAAGAAGTGCTCAGTGGCATGCGCAATGTCACTTGCGCCAAGTAATCCTACGCCCCGCGCAACCCAACTGACTCCACCGTTAGCGCCCCCGCGACTTTCGTCGCCGCAAAGAAGAAGGGCCTGGAACTTCTCCGAAGCCAAAACGATCTGCTGAGCTAGACTAGATTCGTGCCGCTTCGTTGAATTCGTGGAGATTCGTGTTCAAGCGAAGCGCGCTTTGACGCGTCGCTCAGCCGTAGCCCGCATCTACCTTGGCGCTCTCTGCTCTTGGCGTCCTCCGCGCGCTGTTGAATTTTCTGAAGCAGCGCGCAGAGAGCGCAGAGCCGCAGACTAAAACGAGAGAACGCCAAGCCCGAGCAATGTAAACGATGTCCCGGGCTTGGCGGTTGTGCGTGTTGCGATCGGTGGTCGGGCTATCGGCGATCGTAGCGATCGTGTCCGAGCTGTTTCACGAGCTTGACGTACACGCCGTGGATCAAAAAGGTCGGCGCCCACTGGCCCACGAACAGCGCGTCTTTGTGCCGGCCCGAGAGCTTCAGCATCAGCGACGCCGCAATCGAGCCCCAGGCGAGCCACAGGAACGTGTCGCTGGGGAGCTGGCCGGTCATCTTATCGAGCGGACGCGCGAGCCCGCCTTCCGTGTAATCGCCTTCGGCTTGACGAGCGGCTTCATTGATCATCCGGGTCATAACGACCTCCTTGTGAAGAAAGAACTCTGTCCTGGCAGGGGCAACGCAAGCGCGGTGCCATCACTGCTTCTCGCGACGCACTCACGTCGCTTGCTGTTGTTGATGTTGGTGCTTGGATCCCTGCGGCAGGAAAGCCGCCGAGTCGTAGTAGGTGCAGAAGCGCTTGACGTGGCCCTCGTCATCAAACTCAACGAGGCTCACGCCGCGGTAGCGGATGGGCGTGCCGGTGGGGAGTTGCCCGTCCGACGTCCACTCCAGGCTCGCGAAGCCGTCGGTTTCTTCCACGCGGGTGAACTCGGATTGAACCCGTTCGAACGCCTGTCGGTATTCCGTCCAGAACCGCCGGGCGCCCGCGGTGCCGTGCAGCGTCGCCTGCCGGGCGGGGTTCTCCAGCTCGGCATCTGGCGCGAACAGGCGCACCAGTGCCTCGGGATCGCGCGACTGCTCGACTTCCCGTAATCCATCCATGAACGCCTGCGCGGCACGACTGGCCATGTCATCCTCAGGGCAAACAGTGCACGACCTCCGCCCGCGACAACGACATCGCGGCGGGGGAAGCGCCTACGGATCGCCGCGTGTACAACGGCCGTACCGTCCGCTCACCGTTCCGCGAAAACCCGAGCTAGGTGGATAGTTTCCCCGACAGCTTCAGTCCCACCGCCTCGATCAGCTGATGAAACTGCGCGGGCGGAAGACTGCCGCCGGTGGCGCGGTCGTGGCCCATGGCAAATTCCCCCCGCGCCTCGGGCAGCGCCTCCCGCAGAACCCGCCGAAGATCTGCATTTCCCGACCCGCCCCGCACGGCGAAGTTGATCATGCCGGGGATGTAATTGGCGTTGGCGGCAATGACGATGCGGGGTGAAAGCCGCCGGGCCCATGCGGTAGCGACCAGCGGGTGCACCTGGCAATCGGACGAGAAGTAGAGCAGCGCGAATGTGTCGTTGACGATCGGGGCCGTGCGCACCGCCGCGTCAAAAGCGGCACGCCACTGCGCCTTCGCCGCCGCCAGCTGCTCGATGCGCGGGTCTCTAAGAAAGGCCTTGGGATCATCGTGCTCAACCAGAAGTTGCAGCGCAACGCGCACCGGGCCGTCCTTCAGCCGCCGCGGCGCGTTGATCAGCGGCACGAGCTTCCTGACTGCCGTCTTGGGCGCCCCCGCACACTCCGGCCGCTTCAGCCCGTCATCCCCATAATCCCCCGCCGCACCCACCGCCACCAGCCACGCCGGCGGGGGCGCGTCGGGAACTATGCGCTTCATCAGCACCGCGGTGGAGACGAATTCCTCCCCGTACCCGCTGACGAGCAGTTGATCCTTCCCAGGCGTCACTTCCGGAGCATGATGATCCACCAGCAGCGCCGGGCGGTTGACGGTTCGCACGCCCCAATCCAGAACCGCCGCGACGCCGCGTGGAATCGGGGGTGCATCGCCGAACGGCGTCTGACCGCGGCCCAGCAGGATTGCCTGCTCCGCCCCTTCCCCCCGAGCCCGCAGTGCAATCGCCCCCGCCGCCAGCCCGTCCGCATCGGTGTGCGGGACGACGAACGCCGCCTCCAGCAGAAGCTGATGGGCGCGATCCAGAAGTTCCCCCAGTTTCTTCGCGATAAGCCACCTCCACGGCGAAAGCGGCCAATGCTCCCACAAGCCATGTGCCGCGGCGGGCGCGTGGGCGGCGAGAGCTCCGGTCGCGACCGGCATCGTCCCGCACCTGCCCGCGGGTGTTGTTCACCGTGCATGCCGCTTCAGCGCCTTCTCCGCGAGCTTGCGATTCTCCTCCGTCAACTGCGGCAGCGCCTCCCGCAGCGCCGCCGCGGCGTCCGGCGAATCGACATCACCCAGCCCGCTCACCGCCCCCATCTGCAACTCGGGATTCGCATCCTTCGCCAGATACTTCGCCAGCTGCTTCCCGCGCTTCTCCCACGGCTCAGCGCCCAGCATCCGCAGCGCATCGTAACGCGTGCCCGGCGGCGTCTTGGCGTTCTCCGCCATCGCCGATGCCAGATCCAGCGCCCGCCGCCAGCGCTTCTGCAGCGCCGGATCGTCCCCAATCACCTCCGCCAGCCGCTGCGCCGGCCACAGGTCGCGCTGGCTGATGCCGTTGATGATCCCGCCGCCGATGACAACCGCCTGCCAATCGTGCAGCGGCGCCTCATCCCTCGGCAGCGAGACGTCCAGCATGCGCTTGAGCATCTCCGCGTCGTTGCGCTTGCCGGATGCGATCGCGACGCGCCAGATCCACGGGATGCGCTCATATTCCGCCGGCGTGGCGGGCGCGAGATCCCGGGTCATCTCCGCGATCAGCTCCGCCGCGTACTGCGGGTTGGCATTGACCGCCGCCTCGCGGGCGGCGCTCGATCGGCCGGCGTCGAGAATGTACCGCGCCACGCCCGCCGCATCCCGCGGCAGATCATCCGACGGTTTGACCGCGGCCGCCGCCGCGGATGACGCGGCCGCGGGCAGGGGCCATTTCGGCTGCGTCCCCTGCGGCACGAGCGCGACCGTCCGCAGATCCATCAGCGCCGTGCGCGGCGGCGCCTCCGGCCGAACGGTCAGCCGATGCTCGCCCGCTGCAAGTTGCAGCGTGCCGACCTTCACTTGCTGGTAATTCGACCAGTCCGCCCCGGTGCCGGCGACGGCGCCGGTGATGGTCTGGCCCGCGGCTTCGACGCTAAAAGTGTTCCCCGCCGCCCGCTGCTCGCAGGCGTAGTCCAGATGCACGTCGAACGTCCCGGGCTTCTCCACCTTCATCGTCCAGACGGCGTAATCGCCGCCGCCGTCCCAGTACCCGATGTTGGCGAATTGCGACTCGAAGAGAATGTGCTCACCGTAAATCTCCGCCTGCGTCGCCGGCAGCATCAGCGAACCATCCTTTGCCACCGCGACCATCGCCGGCGCGTTCCCAGGAAGCTGCTTGCGCGGCGTCGACCCGGACTTGATGAACGCGATCACATCCGCCATCTGCTGCGGCGGAAGCGCCGCTTCGAAACCGTCCGGCATCATCGATACGCTCGTAGCCCGGATCTCCTTGATCTTCGCTCGCGCGATCGCCTCCGTCGAGGCCGCCGTCGCACCGCCGCTGGCGAGGGTGATGCTGGCGGGCGTCTCCGCCTTAATGATGCCGGAAAGCGTGCGGCCGTCTTTCAGCGTGACGACATAGTTCACGAACCGCGGTTCCACGATCGCGCTGGGATTGAGGATCTGCTTCACCAGGTAATCCGCATCCCGCCCGCGCAGCGCCGCCAGCGGCGCACCGATGTCGTTGCCCACGCCGTTATGCAAATGACACGCGGCGCAGTTCCGGGTGAACAGCTCCTTCCCCGCCGGCGCTGAACCCGTCAGCGTCTTCACCGTCGCGTAACGCGAAAGCACCTGGGCGCGGCTCGCGCTGATCGGCTGCGATGCGAAAGCCTCCGCCGCCAGCTTGCGCACGGTCTCGCTGGCGTTTTCTGTCAGGCGCGAGCGCTCCGCCAGCGCGATCTCGTTCGGCTGCACCTGCCGCTTCTTCATCGCCTCCAGCAGTGCAGTGGACCATTGCTCCCGCCCGAGCAGCAGATTGACGATGTCCGCACGCCGGCCCGGCGGAATCTTCGCCCACCGCGCAAGCAAACCCTTCGCGACTTCCGGAGACTGCTGCCGACGCAGCGCCGTCAAAGCCGCACCGCGAAGATCGTCAGACGCTTCGGTGGCCGTGATCTCGCACAGCGCATCCAACTCATCCCCGGAAGCCTCTCCCCGGCCCAACAGCCCCAGCGCCGCGGTTCGCGCTTCCGCTGACGCCGTCACATCCTTCGCCACGTCGCGAGCCGCGGCGATGGTGTTCGCAATGGGCGGATTTGAACGGATCAGGTCCGGCCGCGCATCCAGCAAGCTCCCCAGCGATGCGAAGTGCGACGCGGCCGGTTTCACACCCTCCGCCGGCAGCACCGCCGCAAGCGCCGCTTTCGCCAGTTCGTCATCCTTGGACGCCACCGCCGTCGCGACGAGTGGCCCGATCCACTCCGCACGACCCGCCGCGTCCTCCCCGGCGCTCATCACCGCCGCCAGAATCTCGCCGCAGTGCTGCTTCGCCGAGCTGAGGATCGCCACGCGCATCTCCGCATCGGCAAGCGACGCCTTGGTCATCGCGGCCAGCGTTTTCCCCGCGCGACTATCCCCCCATTCTCCCAGCGAAAACGCCAGCTGCTTCCGCACCGTCGGCGACGGATCATTCGCCAGCGCCAGCACCGCATCGCGCGGGCTGCTCTCACGCTCCATCAGCCGAACCGCATGCGCTCGAACCTGCGCGTTCTCATCGCGCAGCGCCTGATCAACCACATCCGGCTTGAGCGACTTCAACCCCTCCAGCACCGTCAGCGCCTGCACCCGCACCTGCGGCAACTTCGCCGTCGCCGCAATCTTCTCAAGCGCCGCCGCGGCCGCCTTGTCATTGCGCGCCAGCAGCGCCACATGAACCCGATCCCGCTCCGTGCCGCTGGAGGCGTCCAGCGCCGCCGCCAAATCCTCCGCGGATAGCTTGCTCAAATCCCGCACCGGTCGCACGCCGTGCTCGGGAACAACCCGATAGATCCGCCCCTTGTCCGATCCGGCCCGCACATCGATCTGCGCCAGTCGTTCCGCCGGAATCCACCGCGGATGCTCGATCAGAAAACGGTACATGTCGACGACGTAAAGCGCCCCATCCGGCCCCGTCCGCGCCTGCACGGGACGCGTCCAGTTATCACCGGATGCGAAGAACTCAGACTCGCGCTCGTCCGCCGCACGATGCCGCTTCAGCGACGATCCTTCTCCCTCGAGAATCACCCGATGCACCAGGTTGTGCACCGGCTCGCACGTGAACGCGTTGCCGTAAAGATCCTCCCCCAGCAGCGTGTCTCTGTAAATCGCAATCCCGCACGCCGACGTGAAGCGATTAGCAAAATCCGGATCGTTAAACCGCTCCAGCGTCCGGCTCACCGGATACACCCGCCCCACATCGTAATCCCCCGCCGGCGCGACTTCGCCCGCCGGCGAAGGCGCATGCGGATTGCGCGCCAGGTAACGCTGCTCAATTGGAAAGTGAAGCAGCGGCCGGGTGTTGTCGCACCCGAACCAATGCCCGAAATCATCCCGCACCCGCCCATACTGCGTCAGCCCCGTCACAACCTCCATCGGCCCATCCACTGGTCTGAAGCGAAAGTCATGGTTCCGCAGGTCCAGCTTCTGGCCTTTGCTGTCCGTCACGACGCCCGTCAACAACCCGTTCGCCCCGTAAATCCAGTTGTCGAGCCCAATAGCCAAACTGTTCACGCGCGTCTGGTAATTCTCCGTCGCGAATCCTGAAAACACCTTGCGAATCTCATCCGCCTTGCCATCGTGATTCGTGTCCCGGGCAAACAAGATGTCCGGCGCCGCGCAGATAAATACGCCATCCCCATATTCCATCACGCCCGTCGGAAACGGCAGATTCTCCGCAAAAACCGTCGCGCGATCGAAGCGCCCATCGCCATCGGTATCGGTCAAAAACTTCAACCGCCCGCCCGGCAGGAAGTTCCCATCCGTCCCCGTTGGATAGTCGTACATCTGGCAAACCCAGAGCCGCCCATCCGCGCCCCAGTCAATCGCCACCGGCGACTGAATCAGCGGCTCCGACGCCACAAGCTCTACCTTCAGCCCCGGCTTGGTCCGGATCGATTGCAACGACCGCTCCGGCGTCCGTGGCGCGATCCCCTCGGTCCCCTTGGGCGCAACGAAATGCTCCGGCAACTGCCGATGAACCTCGTCGATAATCTTCTGCTCGATCCCGCTCGCCAGCTTCGTCGGGCGATCGTAGTAAAACATCGCGGCGATCCCCTCATAGCCGCCTTCTCGGAGGATTCGCTCCGACGGGATGTAGCAAGGGACGTCATTGCTGTATGAATTCACCCAGAGCCGGGTGCGGTCGAACTCGCGCTTCAGCCGCAGCGAATAATCCACCACCACTTCACCTGGCAGAAAAACCATCGCCAGCTCAGTTCCAAAGCTCCACGTCTGAATCGGATAAGACAGCTCCGTTTGAAGCTTCTCACCGCGATCCAGCTTCGCGAGATTCACCCGCGCGTGATAACCCGAAGCGTCATTGAGCTTTGCCGTCGCCTCCCACTGCTCCCGTGTCGGCAGCGTGTCGAAAGGCAGCGCGATCCGGTTCACCTTCGCCGAGATCGGCCGCTTGATCGGCGACAACCCCATCCTCAGCAGCCGCTCCACTTCATCTGCAATTTGCTTGCCCTGCGCCTCAGCGATGTCCGGCCGATCTCCTTTGACATACGTGGATGGATTGGCGTCCGCCCCGCAGCCGATCGACGTCAGCGCCAGCGCGCCCGGATGCGCCTTCTCAATGATCTCCGCCGCATAACCGGCCCAATCCCCGCTGATCTTGTTGTGCGAAAGCGTCACGCAGTGGCACGCATAGCTGACGTTGATCGCGATGAGGTTCCCCTCCAGATCCCGCACCGCCAGCAGCGGCATCTCATGATCCACCGGCCCTCCCGGCGTCCGGCGGTTGATCGCAAACTCCACCCGCCCGCTCCCCCATCCCAGCTTCGCCGGCTTCAACTCTTTCAGCGCCGCCAGCGCCACTTCCTCCAGCTTGTCCGTAAGCTGCTTCGTATATTCATCGATGTGCTGCTGATGCGCGGGAGGAATAGGCTCGCCGAAAATCGTCGGACAGCAGTTCGTCAGCGCGGGTGCCGTATGCGTATGCGTTGACGTGATCGCCAGCCGCGCGGGATCAATCTGCGCCTTCGCCTTCAGGCGCCTCGCCACCTCGCTCGTCATGTAATCCGGAACCCCCAGCGAATCCACCGCCATCAAAATCGCCGGCGACTTCGATTCATCCACAATCGCTATCGCCTTGGCGAAAATCTTCTGCGTCACCCCTTCCGATTCACTGCGGCGATTCCCAAAACCATTCAAGCGAACAGGATAGTCCGGCGTGATATCCACCCGCGCCAGCCCGACCTGATAATCCGCCGCCCATACAGCGGAACTCCACACCAACATAGCAAGCGCGCCCAGCAACCGGTGGTTCATCAAGCCGATCCTTTTGTCGAAGTTCCGCTTACAATACCGCTTTGCGATTGACCGTACAGCCTCCCACTGCCGGCGGAGAAAGAGTGCTACTTCCATGAACGAAACGAACCCACAAGTTGACGGCTACATCCGCAAAAATAAGAAGTGGCAGGCAGAACTCGCAAAGCTGCGATCCATCATTCTCGACAGCCCGCTCATCGAAGAAGTGAAGTGGCGTGTCCCGTGCTACACCTTCCAGGACAGCAACGTCATCCTGCTTGGCGCGTTCAAAGAAAACTGTGTGCTCAGCTTCGTCAAAGGCGCGTTGCTCAAAGATCCCAGGCAAATCCTGGTTTCGCCGGGCGCCAACAGCCAATCCGTCCGCGTTGTTCGCTTCACCAACGTCGAGCAGATCAAAGCCTTGGAACCCACACTGAAAGCGTACATCCATGAGGCCATCCGAGTCGAAAAAGCCGGCTTGAAGGTGACCTTCAAGAAGGTTTCCGAATTAGAGGTCCCCGAAGAGCTTCAGGCGAAGCTGGATGAACTGCCGGCTTTGAAAAAAGCCTTCGCCGCACTCACGCCCGGGCGCCAAAGGGCCTACTTCCTTCACGTCTCCGCCCCCAAGCAATCCAAAACCCGCGCGTCGAGAGTTGAAAGATGCATCCCAAAAATTCTGAGCGGCAAGGGCTTGGACGATGACTACGCCGCCAAAACCCGTGAAGCCAGGCGCAAGTAGCACGGCAACCCCTCCCGCGCCCGCTACAGACGCCAAATCCCCAATGCTCTGATGATCATTCCGTTGTGCCCACTTCTGGACCTTGATGTCCAGAAATGCCCGCGATAGACTCATTCCCTGTCGGATGATCGAGTTCTCAGCAGGGACAAGCTATGGCTTCATCGTCTCGCATCTCGCCTGATCAAACCGTCAGGCAAATCGCCAGTACCTTCCAGGACTGCCAGAACATCCTTCACCGCCTGCCCGGCGCCCGCCGCGGCGATCGGTGGACGCTTCAGCAGCTCGCGCCCTTTGCACGACAAGCCGGTGTCGATGAACGATTGCTCCTGCAAGAGTTGAGCAAAGTCGCAAACGTTCCGGTTGAGCTAAAGCCACCCTCCAGGAGCCCGCAGCCGTCGCTGGTGCTCATTTTCCTGGCGCTTGTCGTCGGCCTTAGCCTCGGCACCGTTTTTGGCGTCGGGCTGCTCCTGCGCATCGCAATCGGTGGCGCCTACGACTCGGTGCCCGGCGCCAGCGTGCATGTCCATGGCATCGCTCAACTCTGGGGCTGGATGACGCTGTTCATCTTCGGCGTCGCCGCGCACGTGCTTCGGCAAAACAGCAAACGCCCGGCGCCACTGTGTCTGGATTGGACCGCCGCAGCATTCGTGCTCGCCGGCCTAATCGCCTTCTTCATCGGATTGAGCGCGCACGTGCGCGCGAACCTCCCGCAGATCGACATCATTGGCTCCAGCTTGCTGCTCGGCGCCGCCATCTTCTTTGCCATCTCCGTCGGCTGGTCGCTCAGCGGCGCGGTCAACGGTCAGCGGAAGCACGGCCTGATCTTCCTGGTGGCGTGGCTTCTCATCTGGGCGGTAGCCGACCTTTCGCTGCGCATCCGCTATGCGAACGTGCCGGTTCTACCCGATTCGCCGCGCACGCTGTTGATCGTGCTTCCCGTCCTGGGCGTTGCAACAAATGCAATATACGGCTTCGGGCTCCGCCTCATTCCGGGACTGCTCAACCTCCGCCAACTGCGAAGCAAGTGGTTCGCCCCTGCGCTGCTGATGCACAACGCCGGCCTGTTTCTGTTCCTGACCCCCATCCACCCGCTTCAAATGCTCGGCTCAGCGTTCATGCTGCTGGGCGCCATCGCTTACCTGGTCGGCCTGGACCTTCTCCGCGGCAAGCCGTCACGCCCCATCTACGGCATCGATCCCCGTGGACACATCCTCATCCGCGTCGCCTTCTTCTGGCTCATCTGCGGCATGACGATGATCGTCGTTCAACAATATTTCCCGAGCCTGCCCCACGCCTACAGCGGCGCGTGGCGCCACGCCCTCACCGTCGGCTTCGTCACCACCATGATCCTCGGCGTGGGTAATCGAATCCTCCCCATCTTCCTGCGCCAGCCCCTGGCTTCCAACCGCCTTATGCTGCTATCGGCCGCTCTGATCATCATCGGCAACACCGGCCGCGTCTCCCTCGAGCTGCTCACCATCGGCGGCTGGACCTGGAGCTACCGCCTCATGGGACTCACCGGCGTGCTCGAATTAGCCGCACTCACCCTCTTCGCCCTCAACATCGCCGCCACCGCACAAAAGCGCAAACGCACCTACGCCGCAACCCAGCCCCTCACCCCCGACACCCGCGTGCAGGAAGCCGTCAACGTACAGCCAGCCATTCAAGAACGGCTGCGCCAACTAGGCATCACCATGTTCGACGACTCCCCCTTCATCGCCCCATCCATGACCCTGGGCGCCCTGGCCTTGGCCTCCGGGCTAGAACCCGAAGTTTTAATCCAACAAGTGCGCTGACCGGTAGCACCAGTCCAAATCGGCATCGGCCAAACTTAGCCGTTCCGACACGTACGATGGTCGCGCCTCCCTCGACCGCCACTTTGAGACCAGTCCTCGCCATCGCCGGCAGTAGGTCTTCAAACCAGAGGATCTGGCCCTGCGGAGCTCAAGAAGCGTCGGCGGTCTCCCGCAGGTAGCGGTGCACGAACGTGACGCACATCGCTCCTTCACCGACCGCCGAGGCCAGACGTTTCGTCGACCCGTGACGAACATCACCGGCGGCAAATGAGCCCGGCACGCTGGTCTCCAGAAAATACGGCAACCGCCTAAGCGGCCAGCATTCCGGCGGCCTGCCGTCAGTCAGCAGGTCCGGGCCGGCGAGCAGGTAGCCCTGCGGGTCGCGCAGGATCGCAGTGTCCTTCGCCCATTCGGTGTTCGGGTTGCCGCCGATACAGACGAACAGCCGGTGCGTTGCGACTTCACGCTCGGAGCCGTCCAAACGATTGACGAGTGTCAGGCCTTCAAGCGACTCGCCGCCGCTCAGTCCCTGGACCGCCGTGTCCACGACCATCTCGACGTTAGTCATGCCGGAGAGCTTCTCCCGCAGGTACTTCGACATCGACGCGGCCGGACCGTTGCCGCGGACGAGGATCGTGACCTTCGACGCGTACTTCGAGAAGTGCACGGCCGCTTGCCCCGCCGAGTTGCCGCCGCCGACGACGAAGACATCCTCGCCTTCACAGCGCTGCGCCTCGCCCGCCCCTGCGCCGTAGAAGAGGCCCTTCCCCATGAAGCGTTCCTCGTCCGCCAGGCCCAGCCGCGCGTACTCCACCCCGGTCGCGCAGATGTTCGCACGTGCCACCATCTGCGTGCCGTCGGCCATGTTGACGTGGATCCGGTTGTTATCGAAGCGGGCCTTTACGCCCTCGCGCATCAACAGCAGGTCGACACCGAATTTCATCGCCTGACGCCGGGCCCGCTCCGCAAGCTCGGCGCCGCTCACGCCGTCGGGGTAGCCCAAGTAGTTCTCGATAAGGGAACTGGTGCCTGCCTGGCCTCCGACGACCGCACGCTCGACCAAAACGGTCTTGATGCCCTCAGATGCCGCGTAAACCGCCGCGCTGAGCCCGGCCGGGCCCGCGCCATAAATCGACAGGTCGTATTCCTTGAGCTGCGGCTGGCTGATCCAGCCGAGCTTTTCCGCCAGCTCTCGCAACGTCGGTGCAAAGAGCACCATTCCGTCGCGAAGGCGGACCACCGGCAGGCGCACGTCGGCTATTGACGGGAAGCCCAGCTCGCGATTGCAGTCGTGGTCGTCCGTCAGCTCGATCCACTCGAAGGGGACGACGCTGCGGCTGAGGTAATCGCGGATCTCGTAGGCCTTCGGCGACGCCGCGCGGCCGTAAACGCGGAGAACGGCATCGACCTCGCTCATCGGTCGCCTCCTTTCGCACGATCCCCGCCGGCCACGCGGGCCACCACAGTGCCCAGCCTGTCACGCCATAACGAAGCCATTAAG
Organism: Tepidisphaeraceae bacterium; assembly: GCA_036387255.1. Lineage (GTDB taxonomy): Bacteria > Planctomycetota > Phycisphaerae > Tepidisphaerales > Tepidisphaeraceae > DASVUC01. Next base: position 31,621 of record DASVUC010000078.1, read on the forward strand.
GGGTCCTCGAAACACCACTGGCCGACGTCCAGGATCTTCATCGCCATTGACTCCTCGTTGACTGTGGTCGTGTCAGGCAGAATACAACAGAGTGTCTCTTAGTTTCCAGAGGTTACTTAGAGGTAACCACCTTCTCATGGTTACCAGTAGGTAACTAGTAACTTATTAGAGACCACGTGTGCTAGGATGGGACGTTCTGGAAAGGAGAACGCATATGACAAACAAACCAGACGCCGCTGCACCGACTTGTGGACCCGAAGGATGCGGCATCGACCCGTCCGCGGCGACGGCGCCCACGACGGCGTCACAACGCGCCCAAGGGCAGGCGCTCAAACTGCACATCGTTTCCGACGCTATTTGCCCCTGGTGCTACGTTGCCAAGGCTCACCTGAAGGCCGCGTTGACGCAGCTCGCGCGCGAAGGCATTTGGCTGAGTGTCCGGTGGATGCCGTTCGAGCTCAACCCGGATATGCCCAAGCGTGGCATGGACCGTAAGGAATACCGCTCCCGCAAGTTTGGGAGCTGGGAGAAGTCGCTGTCGCTCGACGCGGCGGTGGCGGCCGCGGGAAAGGTGGCGGGCCTGGAGTTCAACCACGACCTGATGCGGCGGACGCCGAACACCTTTGACTATCACCGCCTGGTCTGGCTTGCGGAGCAGGAAGCGGTGCAGGACGCCGTCGTCGAGGCCTCGTTCCGCGCGTACTTCTCCGAGGGCAGAGACATCGGCGACGCCAACGTCCTGGCGGACGTCGCCGCCTCGGCCGGGATGGACCGGGAACGCGTGCGGGCCTTCCTGGCAAGCGACGACGGTGCCGACGCGGTCCGCCAGGAGATGGCTCGCAGCCGGCGCGCTGGAACCCGGGGGGTGCCGACGTTCGTTCTCAACGGACGGCCGCTGTTCTCCGGCGCGCAGCCCCCCGCAGTCATGGCGGCCGCGTTCCGCGCGGTGGCGGCCGAGGTCGAAGGAGCTGACGGAGGCGCTAAGTGATCAGCCGGGATAAGCGCCTGCCGAAAGTGACCGTCGCCGGCGGCTCGCTCGGCGGGCTGTGTGCAGGCATCGCGCTGCGCGGCATCGGCTGCGACGTGAACGTCTTCGAGCGGACTGCGGGACCAATGAGCAGCCGCGGCGCCGGCATCGTCGTGCAGCCCGACCTCATGGCGCTCCTGGCGTCCGCCGACGCGCCCGAACTGCCAGCGACGATGTGCCTGCATCGGCAGTTCCTCGACCCCGACGGCGGCCGGCGGCGGGTCGCGGCCCCGCAGCAGTTCACGTCCTGGGACGCGATCTACCAGACGTTGCGGGCGGCGTTCCCGACGGAACGCTACCACCAGGGCGCCCGCCTGACCGGATTCGAGCAGACGGACGAGACGGCGACGGCGCACTTCGAGGGCCGCGGCGACGTGACCGCCGACATGCTCGTCTGCGCCGACGGGTCGCGATCACTCTCGCGCGAGATTCTGATCAAACCGCAGCGGGTTCCGACTTATGCCGGCTACTTCGCCTGGCGCGGGACGATTGAGGAGTCGGACGCGCCGTCGGACCTGGTCCAATTTTTCGCGAACTGCTTCAGCTTCTGCGACGCGCGCTCCGGTGGACACATCCTCGCCTACTTCATCCCGGGCGCGAACGCGTCGACCAAGGTAGGCCAGCGCCGCATCAACTGGGTGTGGTACGTCCACGCCCAGGAGGGGCCGGAGCTCGACGCGCTGCTGACCGACAGGAAAGGAACCCGTCGCGACGGCTCGGTGCCGCCAGGTCTGGTCTGCCAAAGGGCCGTTCATGGTCTTTATGCGCGTGCGGCCGAACAGCTACACCCGCGGTTCGCGGACCTGGTCCGGAGCACGCCGGACCCGTTCATCCAGGTGATCCAGGATTTCGCGGTCGAGCAGATGGTGTTCGGGCGCGTCCTGCTGCTCGGCGACGCCGCCTTTATCGTGCGACCCCACACCGCCGCGGCGACGGCGAAGGCGGCGGCGGACGCGATGACCCTGGCCGCCTCCTTGCAGCGGCGCGACCGGCTTAGCGACGCGCTGGCGGACTGGCAGCGGAGCAGGGTCGCCGCCGGCCTAAACCTCACCGAGTACGGGGTAGCGCTCGGGGAGAGGACGGCCGCGGCGCCGCCAAGCACCGCGCCGTCTGGCGAACCATAGTCAGGTGTCGTAGGTTAGCGGAGATATGGGCTCCCCAAGCGACGCGGACGCGCCGCTCGACGATAAATACCCCGCGCGTCGAATCCTCGCACTCATCGGCGACAAGTGGACGCCGGTCGTGATCTACTGCCTGTCGCGCGGAACGCGGCGGTTCGGCCAACTGCACGCTCGGATCCCGGACATCTCCAAAAAGATGCTCACGCAGGTGCTGCGCGCGCTGGAACGCGACGGCTTGGTTCGGCGGAAGGTTTACCCGGTCGTGCCGCCAAAAACGGAGTACACGCTCACGTCGCTCGGGCAGCGGTTGCACGAGCCCATTGCAGCGCTGTGCAAGTGGGCCATCGATCATCCGGATGATCTCCGCGCGATCGAGGCGCGTCGAAAGCGAGCGGGAACCACGGACGATTGAACTGTTTACGGATACGAAACAAGGAAGCCCTTTGACGCGCTCGCCAAAGGGCTTTCATCACTTAAAAATCGGGGCGATAGGACACCGATTGAACTTTTTGTACACGGCACCGCCCATTTAACGCGCGCCGGCCTTCTCAACCACACGTTCCTGCCGGCAGTCACAACTTCAGAATCTTGTCCTGCCCCGGCAAGTCCTGTTCGGCCACAGCATGGGCAGCGTTGAGTTCCTCAGCAAGTCGATGTGCGTGAGGCAGCGCCCGCTCGAAAACTTCCATCAACTTCCGATTCCTCTGGGCTTCCGCACGCGGGTTCTCGATCTGTTTGATGATGCGCTGTAATTGGCTTTGGATGCTGCCGATTTCGCTCTTGGTCATGGAGGTATTCTACCATCGCTGCGCCGTTCGATCGCTATTCCGTTTGCAGCCGGCGCAGATACTCTTGCACAGATTCATCCCCTCTCAACGTTCCGACATCGAATGCCTCGGCTTCTTCTTCAAGGAGCGGATCAATGATCGCAATTGCTTCGTCGCCGGTCAGCTTCAGTTCTTTTTCGAGAGCATCAGCCAATGCGCGAATCGCCTGCTCGACATCTTTTCGTTGAAGCAGCACGAAGGCACGCGCTTCAGCCATCAGGTGAAATGATCTCGCTTCAGAATCAGGATCAAGGCCGAGCTTCTTGCAAATCGTCTCCACAACATCACCGTCCCCGCCGGCACGAAGCGTGCGCTCCGCCGGATTCGGGTCGCCGAGAAGTAATTCGGCTTCGGCACCCGCCTTTAACTGAACGGCGTGAGCGACACGATCACCGGGCTCAAACACCGCGCGGCCCTTCCAGTTTTTCGATTGCGGGTTTTCAGTAATCTCCACACGTGCGAGCCGGAGCTTGAGCAGATGACCGATGACCACGTGAGCGGCTTCATGCCACGCGATGATTCGTTTGTCTCCGCCCTCGGATTGATGACACGATTGTTCTTCTGCCATTTTCGGACCTACGCCGTCGGTGGGGGTTGACATTAACGTCGAGCCGTCATTTTAGCCAACCTGAACCCTTGAACCGGGGATCATTTGGTCGGCGTAAAAATCCACCCCTCTGTTCCAATCGCGCTCTGATTGAGCTGCGCCGTGTGTTTCCCGGTCGTAAGATAGACATGAGGGTAGCCGTTGCCAATCAGCCCGATAGTTTCGGCGTAACATGCAGCAACCAGCGCGGAACGCATCGCGTCCTCGGCGTCACCTTTGCCAAGCACGCTCGCCTTGGTGCCCGCTGGCAGCGCGATTTCTTGGAACGCGCCGCTGAGTTTGGCAGCGGAGGGATAGACTTCGATCAGCGAGATTGTAGCGGCCGCAGCGGCGGTCAAATCCCAAGCGTCCAGTGGCGGGACGTAACAAGGCGTGCTATTTCGAATGTGCCGGATAAACCACTGGGCTTTCGCGCCTGCGCCACCGATTGCATCACCCACTGCCGTCATGGGCGGATGTGAGCCCATGGCGAACATGTCATCCAGGAACCGCTCGGTCTCGCGATAAAGATAGCGGTTCGACGTGTTGCGATCCCCGCAATGCGGCAAATACGAAGCATCGCCCCCCAGCAATTTCAGGAATTGAATAGGCCAACCGAACACCGCATCGATGGCGAGTATCAATTTGCTATCGTCGGAAATGTCTACGCCAGCGGCGCTCAGAAGTGCCGCGAGAGACGGCGCTTGGCCGTGCAACTGTTTTAGCAGATTCCCTTCAAACTCGCCGACCGAGACCAGCGATGCGCCGTCACAGCGCAAAACTCGAATCGCGTCTTGACTGTCGCCGCTGCACTTCCACGAGCCTACGTCCCAGCCGATGAGAAATACGCTCACGGTTACTTCCTCGGTTGCTCGCGCGGGAGAGTCCGCGCCAAAACTTCGGCATCTGCGGGCGACAACCGAATTGCGGCATTGGGATTGAGAAAAACGCGGCTTTGCGGTGACGACGGACCGACCCTGATGTGCCAGACCGCCGAGATGATTCGGTAAGGGTTGACGAGGTTGTCACCGTCCTGGGAATCCTTCCCGGGGATGAACATGCCGCTCGGTTAGACCAACGGTCCGCCGCTGGCGAACGACCCGTCCGCCTTCTTCACGTACGTCGCGGCGACGGGTCCGATGAAGGCATCATCAACGTCGTGGTCAACCATCGGCGAATGTGTTCCGAGCACGACCACGTTGCAAACGCCAGTCTCGCACTGCCGCGCTTTGCCCTGAACCGCTTGAGCGATCTTCGTACTCAAGGGTTGATCCTTGTATGTGCGCTTGTCCGCGAGGTCGGCGTTAAACACGTAAGTGCCCTCCGCGTTCTCAAAGAACTCCCGCTCTTGCGGGTCAACCATGGCGCGCATGAAGCCCGGCAGCGACACCAGGCGCACGTCAGGCTCCAACTCGAAGCTGACGCTCATGACGGGGCACTGATCATCGCAGGTCTCATAGGTTGCCACGAGCGGTGCGCAGGAAAACTCCACGTCGTTCGCCTTCGCCGTGACCGCGCCCGACACCTCAGCGGTATACAGCGCCTCGACCAACGATTTCACCCGCGCCGCGAATGCCGCATCGACTGGGAATCGTAGCGAAACGGTGTATCCGACCGGAACATCGGCGCTCAACATCACCTCCTCCAACGCGGGGTCGATGCGCGGCGGCCAGTCATCATGTACCACGCGAACTTCCATTCTGACCACGTTGCCGTTGCGCTTCCCCTTGAGATCGGAGTTCTTCAGCGCGTCGCCGATTCCTGGTTCAAGGTCCATGCTGCCCTTGTCGAAAAAATCCGCGGCACCGGCTGCGGCAGCGATCTCGTAGCGCACGTCCATGAACTGCTTGTACTCCTTCGCCAGCAGCTTCAGGCGATACGCGCTGCGGGCCTTGGGCAAGCCCACGGCGGCGACGACCTTAGCCAAATGGCGCTCGATCTCGTCTGCGGTGTCATCGCCGATCTCGGCGAAAGCGTTGAGGCACATCCAGAAGGTCAGTTCGTTCGCCGCGAACTGCCGGTGCTGGTACAGGCGCAAAAGCCCCTTGCTATCCGGTGTTTCCTCGCATGCTTTCGCAGCCGCTTCGATGTCAGCGACCAACCTCGGATGGTCGGCAACCTGGCAGATCGTGGGGAATCGTTTTCGAATGTCGTTGATGTCCATTCATCGCACTCGTGAAGAATAAACAGTTTTCCGTCACTCATAACTCCTCGTCAAGCCGCACGACTTTTTCCCGCGGTCGGTAACGGGAACGGCCAACGATGAGCCTATCGCCTTCGATGCGGATACTGCCATCGTCGCGGTCGCCCAAGATGAAGCTGCCGACGCTCGTCATCAGTAAACGGTCGCGGACCTTAGCGTTCTGTCCGACGCGATCGCGGTGGAAGCGGACCAGCAGCAAGTCCTCGAAGACGCCGGTGCCGCCGCCAGAGGACTGCGTTTGCAGGACGTGGGTGCCGCCGGGCGAGACGCCCAGATGTCTGTAGGCGATTAGTCGCTGGACGATCCTCCAATGCGCTCCATGACCGCCGTCTCGTTCTTCGCCAGAAAGATCAATCGATCGCCGGGGGACATCGGGCTGTGGCTGACGATGTGGCCGTCTTTCAGGCCGTGAGGAAGAATCGTACCGTAGTCGGTGATGGTGCCTTCGTACGTCAGGAGATCGCCTTCATTCAGGCTCGTTAGCGCTGGCCGTTCGTTCTTCAAGACGCCCAGCAGCACGTCGTAGGTGGCGGTGGTCGTCTTGTGCTTGATGCCTACACTGTCATCGCTGACATAACTAACGATGCCTTCCCAGCGAACCCATTGGCCTTTCAGATTCTCGATCTCCCGATCTTTCTGGACGCTTGTGAGCCGGGAATGGACGCAGAATTTCGAGTCGAAATCAACGAAGCTGGTGTTGGAGATCGGCAACGTGGAAGTGTCCGCGCCGTCGGAGAAGAGCCAGACGACAAAGCCGATCACGACTGCCAAGATCACCACCGCGCCAACACATCCGGCGGCGGTAGCTGATGGCTGTGCTTGCGCCTTCTTCTGCGCCGGGGCCTGCCGCGCGACGTTTGCCCGTGCAACCTCATCGAGCAGCGTTCCATGCGACGGAGCATACGCGGGCTGCGGAAGCGGCGGCGGCTGTGCATGTATGGCCGCGCGCTGTGCCACTGGCTTTGCGTTCAGCATCTCGCCACACCAGCGGCACTTGATGGCCTTGGCATAATCATTTTGGCGCAGAATGGGCACGTCTTTGTAGCCTCTCGCGGAGTCCCGTTGACGGCAACGCAATCCGCCAGGACCAGACCCTGCGCGTTCGCCATGGTGGTGGCGGCGTCCGCATCAGGCGCATCTAATGATAGTTCGCGGTCTGCGCCTGTGGCTCGATCTGCACCGAAAACTCGGAAGTGCATAGGTTCCTACTATCGCAAGATCATCGAATGACGAAGCCGCCTTCGGTGAAGACCTTGACGGTGATGTCGCCCATCCCATCAATGTTGATGACGAACGGCTCCCATTTGCCGTCTCGCTGCCGGAACATGATGTAGCCGTCGTGAGTTCTGACCAGCCCCGCTTGCGTCACGAATTCAAACCTGAACCGCAGCCCTACTTCGTTCACCCCCGACGGCAGTTTGTCCCACTGATGAACACCGCCGGACTCGAAGTAACCAATGAACTTGCCGTCTCGCAGTTTCCCCTGCTGTTTGGCTTTCTCAATCAAGGCAGTGGCGATCGCGCGCGGCTTATCCGCGCCAAACTCCGCATCGTGCTGCGCCTGCGCGATCGTGGCGGCTTCTCGCTCGGCTTGCGTCTTCTGATCGTGCGCAACTTCGTTCATTCGATTCCGCGCCGCCGTGTCCCCACGGCCAGTGCTGGCGTCGGCGAGCATGGCTGAATCGGAATTGCCCCATCGATTGACAAGGTAGGTGTTGCACAGATGATCTGCCTTAGCCTGCCAAGGTGCCCCGGATCGCGCTTGCATCACGACTACCCGATCATTGGAGATCAACGCCACGGTCTGCCCATTCAGCGACACGGCCGCGTTCTTCCACAGCCCCGGCAAAACATGCTGTTGTTTTGAAGCCGCATCGAAAAATACCACTTGGCGCGCATCGCGATCGGCAGTGGGTGAGGGCGAGCTTGGCATCTTCCCAAGCAAGAACTGCATCCCATCTGGTGTCATGCCGTAGACCGTCTCACATCCAGGAACACCCAGTTGACGAGTGGGCTGTCCCGTGTCGATGTTGAAGCTCTCGATTGCACCACTTCGATACGGAGAAATGCTCACCTCACGACCATAGCTGATGCCGATCCAAGGAACGGTTACTTGGTTTGACGGGGCTGGAGGAGCTTTCGGAACGATGTGGTGCAGCAGTCGCCCGCCGGTTCGTGAAAGGTCCCATACCGTCATCTCTGCTTCGCCCGCTGATACGAGCGCCGCTGGCCCCACCGGCGCAAAGCAGCCGGTTTGAGTTTCGCCGCCATTCAGCAGTGCGGCAGTTGCGCCACTGTTTGCATCCATTACAAAGATCGGCTTGCCGTTGTCCCGATCTTGTCCCATGCCTTCGGTGACTGGACCAAAACGAGCAACCAGGTTGCCCGAAGGCGAAGCAGCGATCCAGCCGTACTCGAACGATGCGTTCTCCTCGACCGGGAGCTTCGCTTTTCCCGACTCCTTGCCGTCATCGATTCGGCGATATATCAGATTAAAGTACACCGGCTCTACAACTCGGTCGGAACCGACAAACGCGCGCTGCCACCTTTGGCCCCATGGTCGAGTTTGTCCGGTCGTAGCGTCAAGCACTTGCACATTGCCGGTGCCGTCCACGACGTATAGCACGTACCGCCCGTTCGGGCTGACCTGGATGTCCCGATAACCAAAATTGATTGCGATCTGCTGCGTCACGTCCCAAGTTCTCAGGCGAGAAAGACGTGACTGAAGTTGCAGGACCACAGGCTCCGCGTCGGCACTGTTTCGTTGCGCAACATTTCTAAGGCAGGCCAGCAATTTGTCAGGAACCATCTCTTCGGCGGCGATTTGCTGCTTCAGTAGTTCCAAAGCATTGCTATCGATGCTTTCGCTCGCGGGGGCATCGCCTGCGCTGTTTTGAGAAACTCCCTGGGCCTTGCCGCCGACAGTGGGCGCAGTGCCCAAGGCAATGCCCGCCATCGAATAAGTGGAGGATACCAACTCGGTATAATTGCGCTGAGTCGCTTGTGCATCAACCTCTGCCTCCGCCCCGGTCATCCGCGCAAGCCGTAGACGCGCCATGTCGCTCGGCGCAGATGAATACTTGTCATACGCGGTCATCAAATCGGCGGCAGCGGCACGGATTACATTGCACAGCGTTTGTACGTGGTGGAGTTCTTTAGGTATGGCATCAAAGGCTGGTTGAACAATCTTTGCTTTCTCGACGAGCGCGCGCATCGCATCAAGCATCTGACTCTCGCTGTCCATAGCTGCCTTAATGTCGTCTGCTCCGACGATCGCCTTCTGGCGTCCCACGTAGTCGTCGTAAGCGGCACGGAACGCGCTACAAGCATCGAGAAAGGGTTTCGCATTATCGAGGAATTTGTTTCCCGCGGCAATTTCACCCCGACGTTGCTCTGCGGCCTGTGCTGTCGCTTCACGTTGCCGCTGTTGCTGATGGGTTTCCGCTTGCTTGGCAACTGCGGTGTCTGCAAGTTCCTTCTGCCGTCGCACATCGGCAAGCGTGCCCGCGTCGTCATCTTTGATCTTGTTCTTCAAGACGTACGCGAGCAGTGCGGCGTATTGCTTCGATGCGGCTTCAGCGTCTCCTGCGGCGAGGCGTCTGTCGCCAGCGTCCTTCAAGATAGAAATCTGATCGCGCATTTCGCGATCCGCGTGCGCGGACCACAGCACCCACCCGCCGACCACGCCGCCGATAAGCAGGACCGGGACGAGAATAGCAACGATGAGGTGAGTATCACTCGACCAGATTGACGACTTCGACGCCTCCGCGATTGTCGCATTAGTGGGTGGCACTGCGGCGGTTTGCGCACATCGCATGCACACGCCGCCCATGTCCATCTCTCGGATGCCAAATAGACCGCCGCATTGCGGACAAGCGAGAAGCTCATCCGATTGAGGATGAAGTCGCGATGCGGCCTCTTGATGTTCGGCCCAACATGTATTGCAGTAGTAGCGCCCGTGCCCATCTTTGGTGCGCGGCTGCCCCGACACATCCGTCCCGCAGGCGCAGCAAATCTTCTGTTGTTTCCCAGGAACTTGAACCACCGTCCCGCACGCACGGCACTTGCCGCGAGTACCGGCTGAACCATCCGGTACTTGAGCTTCGGTCCCGCAAGTTGGGCAGCAGACGGAAATGGACACGGTGCCTCCTTCCATTAAGGTCAGTGCCCGACGAGATGAGTTTGCCCGTTATAGCAGAGATGCGCCAAACGAAAACGGGGCCCACCAGTCCGGCGGACTCCCCGTGAGATCGCGCTTACCACAGCGCCGACACCCGGTTCATCCGCCGGGTGTCGGACCCCGCTTGCGCGCAGCCGAACCCGGCGAACGTCCCGAGTGTGAAAACCCAGCTTGCGCTGGGGTGGTAATTCGATCTCACAGAACGATTCGCTGATTCAGCGAACCTGTAAATTGTCGCCGGGCAGTTTACCGGGTCGCGTCGCGGGCCTCAACAAACGCTTGAGAAGTCGCGGTAGACGCAGCGCAGCATTTCAGCGCGGCCGAACATTCCGAAAAATCCTCGCAAACCGCCGCTTGACTTTAGTTTACGGAAGAGCGAGGAGTATCGCCGTCGAAGGTTTCTAATCCCGCCGCGCCTGCCAAGGGTCGGCTTTTCACCTTTTCGTTCAAGGAGCTTTATGAGCCAAGCGCCCAAGGTGCGCGCACGTTCTGCCATTGCCAGTACCGTGCCGCCGTCCGTTGAACCATTCGCCAATTCCGCCGCTGCGCGGCTGCTGATTGACGTGAGGCACACGCGCCACGAGTCGGTCGAATTCGCCGACAAGCTGTTCTTCAACGACTTATGCGGCCAGATCGTCCGCGAAGAAGCGATCCTGCTCGCCGGCGCGCCGGGATCGAACAAGAGCACACTGGCGCGCCAACTGACTCTGGATCACGTCAGCCAAGGCAATCGCGTGCTGATGATTCTGACTGAAGAATCCGAGCGGGCGAAGGCCGGGTTCGTCAACATGGCATCCGACCTGCCGCCGTCGAAGGTGCGCGCCGCGCTGTCAAACATTCACGTCGAGACCGGCATTCACGACGTGGAGATGCTGCCCAACTTCTTCGCGTCGCAGGTTCTGAATCCTCACGGGCCATACCACGGTGTCTCGCTGATCGTTCTGGATTCGATCCAAGGGCCGGGATTGTCGGCCAACAACTTCGACGCTTATCAGGCGCTCATCCAATTCTTTTCGCTGACCCGCGCGTCGCAGGTCATGACACTGGCGATCTGTCACGTCACCAAGCGCGGCGAGATCGCCGGACCTAAGGCCCTGGAACACGCCGTCGATTGTTCGATCCCGATTCGCAAGGCATACAACCGAAGAATGGTCGCGGTGCTGAAGAACCGCTTCGGCCCCGAATCCGCGCGACCGCTGCAACTGGAGATCGACCCGATAACGCTCAAGATGCGAGTGTCGCCGCATACGGAGACGATCACCGCCGTCGCGCGGGGCTATTTACCTGGCGCAGCAGAAGCTCGATCCGAACACCGGCGTCGCGCTGGCGACGTTCGAGTCCGAGCGCGGCAGCAACAGCGCGCGACATTACCGCATGCAGTCAAACGAGAACGTTGTTCTCGTTCCCGGTGCGCGGGAGCGCGTGGAGGTGGTGCGGCAGATGTTCCGCCGCCGCTTGATCGACGGGTGGGCGGGCTTCCGTATCGCGCG
>DASVUC010000079.1:0-31052 GCA_036387255.1 Tepidisphaeraceae bacterium
ATGGCAAGTCCACGACCACGGCGATGATCAGCTACGCGCTGATCGAGTGCGGGGCGGACCCCTCGTTCGTTGTTGGCGGGACGGTGCCGCAACTGGGCGGCGGATCGCGATCCGGGTTCGGCAAGGCGTTTGTGGCCGAGGCGTGTGAGTTCGATCGCTCGTTCCACAACCTTCGCCCGAAGGTGGCGCTGCTGACGAACATCGAAGAAGATCATCTCGACTGCTACAAGGACATCAGCGACATCATCGAATCGTTCCAGGCGTTCGTGCGGATTGTGCCGGATGATGGTTTGATCATCGCCAATGGCACGGACGCAAACGTGGCGATGGCGACGATGGGACTCACTGCCCGGATCGAGACCGTCTCACTGACGCCGGGCACTACATGGTCGACGTGCCCCACGGGGACGGAGAATGGCTGCCCCACCGGGGTGGTCTCGCACAACGGTAAGCTTGTGGGCACGCTGCGGCTGTCGGTTGCGGGTGAGCACAACTTATTCAACGCGACGATGGCGCTGGCGGCGTGCAATGCCTGCGGCGTCGATCCGAAGCAGGCGATTGCCGCGCTGAATCAGTTCACGGGTGTCGATCGCCGGATGACGATCATGGGCAACGTGAACGGGGCGACGATCGTGGACGATTACGGGCATCATCCCACGGAGATTCGCGCGACGCTCAAGGCGCTGCGGGAGCGGTTTGAGCCCAAGCGGCTCTTCTGCATTTTTCAGCCGCACCAGCACAGCCGGACGCGATTTTTATTGCAGGACTTCGCAACCAGCTTCAGTTGTGCGGATGAGACTATTGTGCCGGACATTTACTTTGTCCGTGATTCCGAAGCCGAGCGGCAGGCGGTGAGCGCCCAGGACCTGGTCGAGCGCGTGCGCGACAACGGTCAACAGGCGCGGTACCTCAAAGAATTCGGCGAGATCGTCGAATATCTCCGCGAGACCGCTCGAGAGGGCGACTTGATCGTGACGATGGGCGCCGGGAATGTCTGGGAAATTGGTCGCGATTTAGCGGGCTAGTCCGTTGCCTTCGCGCGGCAATCTGTTGTAGAAAGCGATTGACGGAGCGAGGAAGTTCAGAGACCACGGACGACGGGAAGTGCGAATGTCGACGACGCTTCACATGGCTAACCCTTTCAGCGGACTTGAAGAGATTGTCGCGGAAAATGAGCCGCTGGCGCCGCACACCTGGTACCGCATCGGCGGGCCGGCGCGGTGGTACATCCGGCCACGCTCCGTGGAAGAGCTTCAGGAGGCGGCACAGCGCTGTGCGGAGAACAACATTCGCGTGTTCGTGCTGGGGTTGGGGGCGAACCTGCTCGTGGGCGATGAGGGTGTGGATGGGGCGGTTTTTCGACTGGATCAGGAGCATTTCCGCAAGGTGCGGTTCGACGGGAACGTCGTCGAAGCGGGATCGGGCGTCGATATGCAGAAGCTGCTGCTGCGAACGGTGCGGCAGGGGCTGGCGGGGATTGAGTGCCTTGCCGGCATTCCCGGCACGATTGGTGGCGGCATTCGCATGAACGCCGGAGGAAAGTTTGGCGACATCGGCGCGATCGTCACCAAGGTGCAGGTGATGGATGCAGAGGGGACGCTATTCGAGCGTTACAAGGACGACCTGGTATTCGAATATCGCTCCACCAACATATCAGCGAAGTTCATCCTGAGCGCGACACTGGAGCTGGATGAAGATGATCCGGATCGGATCATGCGCAAGACCAAAGAAATCTGGATGTACAAGCGCAACACGCAGCCGCTCAACACAAAGAACTGCGGGTGCATCTTCAAAAATCCGCGCGGGTTGAGCGCGGGCGCGCTGATCGACCAGGCTGGACTGAAAGGTTTTCGTGTCGGCGGCGCCGAAGTCAGCGACAAGCATGCGAATTTCATCGTCGCTCATCCGGGTTGCCGTGCCGATGACGTGATGAAGCTGGTGAAGATCATCAAGGAAAAAGTCTTCGACAAGAACCAGATCCTGCTGGAATCGGAAGTCCAGATCTGGCCCTGACTCGGTAATTAGCCCCCGGTGAATACACCGGGGGTGTACGCGAAACTACATTCGACGCAAAGGATTGCGCCGACCCAAGCTGAAGGATCAGCTATGAACATCACCGTTCTCCTCGGCGGCCCCTCGGCCGAACGTGAAATCTCCCTCATCTCGGGTTCCGCGGTCGCACAGGCGCTTCGCGACGTCGGCCACACCGTCTTCGAATCCGACATCTCACCGGACGATCTCTCTGGCTTGGATCATCCTGCGGACGTGATCTTCCCGGTACTGCACGGCGCGTTTGGGGAATCCGGCGAGCTCCAGGAAATCCTCGAGAGGCGAAACCTTCCGTTCGTCGGCTCCGGCTCACGCGCATCAAAAATCGGGATCAACAAGGTGGCGACGAAGCGGCTCTGGGAGGATGCAGGCTTGCCCACGCCGGCTTATCAAGTGATTTCGCGTTTCACACCAGCAAATGACCGGATGCGGGCGCCTTGTGTCATCAAGGCGATCGACAATGGCTCGAGCATCGATGTGCTGGTCTGCCGCTCGCAGCAGCAGGCGGATGAGGCTTATGATCATCTGCTGGATAAGTACGACCAAATCATGGCCGAGCAGTTCATCCAGGGGACGGAACTGACGATCGGGTTAGTGGAGGAAGAGCCGCTCGATCCAATCCGCATCGTCGTGAAGCGCGACTTCTTTGACTTTGAGGCGAAGTATAAAGGGCACGGCACCGAGCATCACTTCGACCTGAACTTGCCGCTAAATGTGGTGGACCAATGCCGGCAACTGGCGCGCATGGCCAACCGCGTGCTCGGTGCTCGCGATTTAGCGCGCATTGACCTGATGCTGGACCAGAGCAACCGCCCTTACCTGCTGGAGATCAACACATTGCCGGGTTTCACGCCGACCAGCCTATTGCCCGAAGCGGCGGCGCATGCCGGCATTGAGTTCGGGCCACTGGTGGATCGTCTGGTGACGCGCGCCTACATGCGCTCAGCGGCTCCCGCCAAGCCCGCAGTTCGTCTGGGTGATGCGCTCATCCGCAGACTGCGGCCCGCGAAGCTTAAAAGCGCGTGATACGCCGAATCTGATGCCACATCATCGTGGCGCCGGCGTCTGATCCATAATGCTTTGCAGCACCCGCGCCGTCGCGTTCGCGTCCCCGTTGTGCAGATACGTCTTGCTCACCACGCGATGCGCGCAGACCGGAAGGAACAGGCCCTTCACATCATCCGGCGTCGCGTAATCCCGCGCCGCAAGCACGGCGCTCGCCTGGACCGCCTGCGTTAGCGACAGCGCGCCCCGCGGCGAAACGCCCAGGTGAAGCTGCTCGTCGTGGCGTGTCGCTTCGACCAGATCCAAAATGTAATCCACAATCGCACTGTCCAGCTTCACGCCCGGCACCAGGTCCTGAAGCTGCACCACGTCGCTGGCGTGCATCACGGGAGCCAGGTTATCCAGCGCGCCGCGACTGGGCTGCGTCGTGAGGATTCGATGCTCGGCAGTGCGATCGGGGTAGCCAACCGAAATGCGCAGGATGAAGCGGTCGAGCTGATTCTCGGGCAGGTAATAAGTTCCCTCAAATTCGAACGGGTTCTGCGTCGCCACCACCATGAACGGCCGCTCGAGCGGCAGCGTCTTGTTCTCCACGCTCACCTGCTCTTCGCTCATCGCCTCAAGCAAAGCCGACTGCGTGCGCGGCGTCGTGCGATTGATCTCATCGGCCAGCACGATATTCGCGAACACCGGCCCGGGTTTGAAATCAAACTGCTGGGTCTGCGTGTTAAAGATCGACACGCCCAGCACATCGCCGGGCAGCAGGTCCGGCGTGAGCTGGATGCGGGAAAACTTGCAATCGAGCGACCGCGCCAGCGCCTTCGCCAGCACCGTCTTGCCCACCCCCGGCACATCCTCGATCAGCACATGACCGCGCGCCAGCAACCCAATCATCAGCAGATCGATGGCGCGGACGTGACCGAGGAAGACTTTGCGGATGTTCTCGCGGAGTTGGTCGATTTGGGCGTTGGGCACGAGTGGTGAGTCCGGTGGTGTTGATACAGTCCTTGTATTCCCGCGGCAGAGCCGCAGGGCTCCCGCTCGTTTCGGACAAATCTTAGCACGAGATAGGAACTCGGTATACCGGTGTCAATGGATGGGCTGAAAGCCTGACTCGCTGTGCTTGCGCGAGTCCGGTGCGGGATTGCGAGGCGGCGGCGCCGGTGGCCGGGTTTGCAGATCAACCATCTGACGATATCGACCGCTGGTGGCCATGAGCTCGTGGTGGGTGCCCTGCTCGACGATCCGGCCATCTTCGAGCACGACAATCTTGTCGGCGTGGGTGATCGTGCTCAGTCGATGGGCGATGACGAAGCTCGTGCGATTTTGCATGAGCGCGTGCAGGCTGGTTTGGATCAGGCGCTCAGATTCTGTGTCCAGGTTGCTCGTGGCTTCGTCGAGGATGAGGATCTTGGGGTCAGCGAGGATGGCGCGGGCGATGGTGAGGCGCTGGCGCTGCCCGCCAGAGAGTTTCACGCCCCGCTCGCCAATGAGGGTGTCGTAGCCGTTGTCGAGCTTCGTAATGAAATCATGCGCGTTGGCGAGCTGCGCGGCATGCGCAATATCTTCCTGGCTCGCGTTCTTGCGCCCATAGGCGATGTTGTCCGCGATCGTGCCGTCGAAGAGAAAAGTGTCCTGCTCGACGATGCCGAGGAGTCGTCGGTAACTTTCAACGTCGATGTCGCGAAGATCGGCGCCGTCCAGGTAGATGCCGCCGCCGGTGGGGTCGTAGAAGCGTGCGATCAGGTTGCACAGCGTCGTCTTCCCCGCGCCGGAGGGGCCCACAAGTGCCACCGTCTGCCCCGGCGCAACGTCCAGCGTCACATCCGACAGCACCGGCGTCGCCACTTTCTCCAGTTGATCACCGTTGGCACCCCCCTTCTTCTTGGAGGCGGGATAGGTGAAGGAAACATCGCGGAGGGTGATCCGGCCTTGCACGTGATGCTTCTCGAGATGCACCGCGCCCGGCTTCGTCGGCATCTCGATCGGCTCTTCCAGCAGATCCAGCGTTCGGTCCAGGCCCGCCAGGTTGTTTTGCAGCGACGTCGCGCTGCTCGCCAGCATCGCAATAGGCCCGAGCAGATTGGCCAGGTACGTCAGGAACATCACCAAGTCCCCCACCGTCATCGCGTCTTTCGCCGCCAGCACGCCCGCGTGAACTTTTGCTTGATCCGAGAGGACCCTCGAACCGCCATACCAGAGGATGATGGCGCTGGCGAGCGGGATCAGGACGGCCCAGGCGATGTCGATTCCGCGCATCCACCACCAGGCATAGATTTCCTGGCGGGCCATGAGGTGGTTCTCGGCTGTGAAATTCGTCGCTTCGGTGCGTTGGCGCCCGAAGGAGCGGACGACCCGCATGCCGCCAAAGCTTTCAGTTGCATGCGCATCGACGCTCTGGCGCGTGTTGCGAATGTCGCGGAAGATCGGGCGAATCCGGCTGATCCACGTGCGGTGCGTCAGCCAGACCGTGGGAAGCAGGAGCACGGATCCGAGGAGCAGGCGCCAGTCGACAAACGCGAGGATGATCAGCGAACCGATGAGCTGCACGATCGCGCGCCATGGGTTGTACAGGATTGAAAACACCAACTCCCCTACGCCACCCGCGTCTTCGCGCAAGATCGACGCCACCCCCCCGCTCTTCAGATCGTAAACCCGATGCAGCGGCAAGCGCACCGCGTGATCGAACAGCACCTTCCTCGCCTGCACGGAAACCCGCTTGGAGATCCGCGTCGCCTGCCAGCGCGATGAGTTGCCAATCAGCACCGACAGCGCCGTCAGAATCACCATCCCGACGCAGATGATCGCCAGCAGCGTGCGCGGATCGCTCGGCAGGTGGACGATT
The DNA here is from genome assembly GCA_036387255.1 of Tepidisphaeraceae bacterium. Taxonomy (GTDB): domain Bacteria; phylum Planctomycetota; class Phycisphaerae; order Tepidisphaerales; family Tepidisphaeraceae; genus DASVUC01. Next base: position 5,900 of record DASVUC010000079.1, read on the forward strand.
CTGGAGACGGACGGCGAGATCGGTCTTCCGCCCAGAACATTGTCGAACACGAGTTTCGTGCCATACAGCGGGATCAGGCTGAGAAGCGTCGAGACGGAGAGGGTGCACAACGCGGCGATGAGGATGGCGCGATGTCCCCGCAAGAGATGCCAGAATTCCTGAAACAGCGTGCTGAACGACCGGTGGCGCTTGGTGGATTTCTTGCCTGAGTCGCTCGAGCTGCTGCTCATCAAGCTGGCAGTATTGATCTCGCCGCGTGCGCGTTTCTCCGCGAGCTTCTCGCGGTATTTCCCATAGCGTCGCCGGCTCGAGCGCACCGATGAAGAGTCGTCAGCCATCTCGATCAATCATAGTCACGCCCGCCGCCGCACGCTCACTCGGGCAGCGTCGCCTGGAAATCGCGTGTTTGCTTCGTCGTCCCGTCCGGCAGATGAAGCGTGATCGGCCTGAACGACTTTAGCCGGTAATTGATCCCCTGAGCCCCGCGCTCCCACGCCACTTGGATCGATTGATCCTCCGGCCCGGGAATAATCCCCTCCGCCCGCTTCAAAGATCCCGGGAAGAAACGCATCTCGTAATGATTCTCCCCCAGGTCCAGGCGCGAATGCACACCCAGCACGTACCGGGATAGCTGCCAGGTCGGGCACCCCGACCACTGGTGACAGTGGCTCCACCGGGTGTCAAATACCTCCACCCACGTCGTGCGATCATCCCCCAGCGCCCACCCCCAGCACTTGCGATATTGCTCCAGCACGAAATCCATTTCTCCCGCCTCAACCAGCGGCGGCATCACGAAGTGGCCGAAGTAAGGCGTGATCAACCGCGTGCTCTTAAACGCGGGATCGCTGTTGCGCGGGGCGGCCGGATCATTCGGGAAACACGAAAGCATGTGCCGCTTTAGAAACTGAACCGCTTCCTCCTTCCGCTCACCAGCAAACATGCCGTGCGACAGCGCCAGCGCAACCGCGTGATAACCTGCTTTCTCCACCGGGCGTGCATCAATCACCTTCTTGATCGCCAGGCGAATCTGCTCCGCGCGGCGGGCGTAGTGATCCACATGATCATTCCTGCCAACCGCCTTGCACCACTCCCCCATCGCCACGAGCGCCGACAGATAATGCAGATTGAGCGGGAGGTTGATCGGACTGTCACCGCGATCAAACCCCCAGTCGATAAACGAATCCGCCAGCGTCTCCGCTAATCCATCCGGATGAACGTGCGGCTCGAACGCCGCGAGGTTTTTCTTCGCCGCATCGAACAGCTCTTCGAGCAGCGCCCGATCGCCGCTCAGTCGCAGATACCGCACGCCCCCGATCACCCAGAGCAGCGCGTAGCTCGCGATGAAGATGAGCCCCCCTGTTGTCATCCCCGGCACCAATCCATCGCCGCGCGCGCACTGTGCTGTCTGAAGCAGATTTCGCCGCATCAGCCGCAGATCAGAATACGCCGCCGCCGCGATCTCTCCGCCGATCAGCGCATCCCCCACCCACTGCCCGCGCTCGCGCGTGGGGTTGTCGATGATCGCATCCTCCGAGCACGCCCGATACGTCTCCACGCCCGTCGCCCAGATCCGATTCAGCAGCTCATCCTCGCACTTAAAGCTCCCCTGCGGCTCCCGGTGATACGTCCGCTCGGCATACGCTTCTTCAACGAACTTGATCTTCGACGGATCCGCCAGCACGTGCACTTCCAGATACCGTCCTCCCTTCGGCGTCAGCACAAAGAACTCCTGCCTCCCCCCGCGCGATACAAAGTGATCCATGTTGCAGCTGGCGCTCCCCGACAGCGTGATGAACGGCCCCACGCGGCCATGACGAAGCTGCTCCGCCGTCGCAAACTCCACGATCGCGCCCGCAGGAAGATCCATCACAAATCGTGCCCGGCCCAGGCGCACGCGTCCTAAGTCATACCGCCGCCACTCCCCCGCCGCCGGAACTTCTTTACACTGAAGATCCCGCAGGAAAAACCGCGTCGCCGGATCGTCCAGCTCATAGCCATAGGCTTCCGCGCACGGTCCTTTCGCCGTCGCGGAAAGCTTGTGGGGAATCAGCCGCACCGGCCCAATGCTCGCCTCTTGAATCTGCCCGATCTTCGCCTTCGCGGGGACGGTGGGAACCCACTTGCTGTCATCGAACTTCACCTCGCGCCAGTCCGCCGGATCTGCGCGCGTATCCCACCACTCCATCCATCCGAGCTGCGCATTGATCCGCCGAACCTGCGACGCATGCCCCGACAGCGACGCACACTTCCACGTGATGGGAAGCTCCCCGTCGTCGTTCACTGCCTTGCACCACAAGAACGGCGGCATGTCCGGCATCATCCGCGTCGCCAATCCCTCATCGTGCAGATGGGCCGCAATGACGTGCTTCCCCTTTTTCAGCGTCTTGCGCCAGTAATCAAACTCCGGATGCTCCGGCACAAAGCGCAGCGGCCCCTCCATCAGGAACTCGCCATCCAGCCACAAGACAAACCAGCTCGAGCCGACGGCGCGAATCTCCACCGTCGTGTCCTGGTCCACCTCGATCGTTCCGCGAAAAGCCACATGCACATCAGGCGTCCGCTTTTCCTGCGGCACCCACATCAGTTCTGGAGCATTACTCATCACGCGTTGCATTGGATTCGCAAGTGCAGCGCGCGTCCAATCTCCGCTCAGTCTGCTCGAAACTTTTTCTTATTTTCCCGTGGCATTTCGTGCGGAAGGAGGTGTATGTTGTTCTTCGAAGAGGTTCAGATCGACCGCGCACCTCGCCGCGAAAATCACTTCTTCGCGGCAAGTGCAAAACCTCAGACAGGGAGCCGGTCCACCGGAGCTCTTGTCCGACGGATCGGCGAGGCGTCAGCCTCACAATACGCTGAAGGGCCGGCGACGCCGGAGCTTGACGTAAACAGCTCCGTGCAAGTGGATGCAGCCGGGCATATCACCCGACTCACCCGCGCAGGAAGGGCGCCGCAAACCCACGAGCGGATACGATCGCGAAGGCGATCAAAGGGACTGACGATCTCGTGGTGCAGCATCACGTCGATACGCGCCGTTACAGCGCGTCCGTAACCCTGCAAGAGGAACAAAACCTAAGGCAGGATCGCTTGCTGGATTCGATTCACCGCAAGCGGACCTTGCTCGGGAGCTGAAGCCCGCAGCGGAACCTGCACATCCTTCGATTGCTTCGTGGCAAGCCTGAAACAACGCCGCGAGGTGAGGAAAAGCCGGCGAAAACGGCCGGCAAGGATTCACGTGAAGCACGCGGGCCTGGTCGGCGCGAAAGCGCCGCATCACCCAAGCCAGGGATCAAACCTGCGAAAGGGAAAGCTGAACCCCAGGAGCGCTGCCGGACGAAGAAAACGCGTCCGGCTATGTCGCGCCGTCCGTCAAAGTGCGGGTAGCGGAACGCCGTGCGGAAAAGAAATTGCCGCGGCGCATGACCCGCAGCGGACAACGGAACCGATTGATGCAGTCTGGCGTGGTTGGTCGGCCGAGGGTGTAAACGCTCTTCGCTGACAGGACTGACGACGCCTTGATGCGTGAAACGCCGCATCGAGCTTCGGCTCATCGCGGCGCCCCAATGCAGGGATAAGTTCACGCATGCAAGTGCCCTTCGCGGTTGCCACACGCCGAACTGCACCCGTCGGCTACCGACGGCGCAAAACCGCAAGGATGAGGCTCAACCAATCCGTGGCTGAGGGAAGCGCGGAATTGAGCCAACGTCGAAGCGGGATCAGATCAGAGGCTGGCATCCTCCGATCATCGCAACGCGACAGACGGCGCTGCAGGGAAAAGAACCTCATGAGAGGCGTCTGGCTGGATGGGTCTTCAAGACGCGCCAGCCAGACCGGCGGTGCCTGGTTACGCACGTCGAGGCGCAGCAAACATCTTGGCCGTCAGCGCAATCGCGCAACAGGGTGAATGCGATCACGCTGGCAGCGTCCGACCCATCCGCTTCCAAGCCAACAGGAACCGGACAGGTCAAACGCGGTGAGCCAACGATGCAGTTGCGAAGCGCTGGACGTGGGCCGGAGCAGATCCGGCAACGGACACTCAAGCGCCGGCGCCGATCGCGAACCTCTGAAGAGGCGAAACGGTCAGAATAGCTGAACTCTTCGAAAATCTGCAAAGCTAACAAGGCACGGGCGGCTGATTGCTTCAGCCGCCTCTGTTTTTCTTACAACTCTTTAAATAAAGTGACGTCTATCGCTCATATGGGCATGAGAACAATTCACGCGGCAATCCTCATTTTCCTGTGCCTCGTGCAGCTCTCCGCCGCCCCGGCGACGATGCAATCGCCCGGAAACGACAAGCCCAAGTTTGTGCACATTCGCTATGAAGATGGCATCGAAGCATGGTGCGATCTGGCAACGCAGCGCCTCTTCGTCGCCACGCGGGTCGGCGGAACGCTCCAGGAAGCCCGCCTGATCGACTACCGCCACAAGCTCATCCGCGGCTGCTTTGCCGCCGAAAAACAGGGGTGGCAAGAAAACGTGGACACGCTCCCGCCCTTCCCCGACTCGCCCCTCGCTTGCGCGCTGCTGCCAAACGAGCGCGCCTGGTTCTCGGTGCCTCATCTGTCGGTCGAAGAGCATCAGGATGTTTTAGCCGGCAAGCCCGCCCTGCGCGCCGATCTCTATTGCAACGGCCCGGAGCACACGCGGTTCCTGGTCAAACGCGCCTGGGCTGATCCGCAAACCAAGCTCCCCTTCCGCATCGAAAAGTTCACCACCACCGGCGCATCGACTAAGGCCGACGTAGACACATCAAATTCCGGCCCTGAGGACCTACACGATCTGGACATCCCGCTCGAGGTCAAATTCATCGACAACGACGCCAGCACCCCCGAGGCGGTGAAGATCGTGTCGCGATCGAAGAAGGCGGTCCAGCCCTTCCTCCGTCCTATGCGCCGGCTCCGCTGGGGCGTCGGCCCAGACGACAAGCGCTCCGCCAGCATCATGACGTGGGACGACAAGCGCCTGCGGGTCGATTCTTACGCGTCGCGGAAGCCCGCAAAGAAGGAGAAGCTGATCGAACAGGCGGATGATGTGCTGAGGTGGATCGATCAGGAAGCCGTTTGTCGACAGACGACGATTATCACGCCCGACTACAGCTACGAGTTCGATGCGCGCGCCGAAGACGCCACGAACATCACGTGGCGGCCCAACGTCGATCCTGATCTTTCAAGCTGGCTGCGCGTGTACCTCGGCTATTGGCCGCAGGTTCAGCACATCGGCGCCAATGAAGTTGTCGCGGACGCCAAAGACATCCCCGACGGCTGTATCGTCCTCCGCCAGGACCGCGGCAGCGACGTTCGCAAGTTCGCCGTCGATCCCAAACACGGTGAGATCTGCCGGCTCTTCACGCTCGACATCAAAGCCACCACCAGCTGCGCGCAGCGCATCGAGCTTCTCGACCTGGTCGAACTCCCCCAGGATCGCTGGAACCCCACCCGGCAAACGTTCAACACCCTCGAAGTTCGAATGAAGACACAAGACGTCGACGCGAAAGCCTGCGAGGTGCTCGACGCAGAGAAAATCCTTCACCAACTCCACACCCAAGGCCGCCAATTCACCTTCGGCGGGTTCTGACGGTTTAGCTTCTGAACAACCACGTCTTTTCCCCACGTGAAGCTGGTTCGGGTTGCGGGGCTTTACGATCTGGGCAAAATAAGCCGACATAGGAAATGGGAAGGTGCGTTCACCGAAGAACGCATGGAGCCGTATTGAAATGAGGCAATGATGGCGCTGCCGCCAACGATCCGTAGTTTTCAGGTGTTCCCCGATGTCCCCGAGGCCCTCAAGCCTCTTCTTGAGCTGGCGAACAATTTCTGGTGGGTCTGGAATTACGATGCTGTTGAGCTGTTCCGCCGCCTCGACCGCGATCTGTGGGATGTCGTTTATCACAATCCCGTGAAGCTGCTCGGCTCCATCTCCCAGCAGAAGCTCGCCGATGCGGCCAAAGATGACGGCTTCATGGCGCACCTCACGCGCGTGCATGCCGCCTTCAAGCAGCACCTCGACGAGAATGGCTGGTACGCCAACACCCACGGCAAAAACACCAACCTCCTCGTCGCTTACTTCTCCGCCGAGTTCGCGATCCACGAATCGCTCCCCATCTACTCCGGCGGTCTCGGGGTCCTCGCGGGCGACCACCTTAAGAGCGCTTCAGAAATCGGCCTGCCCCTCGTCGCCGTCGGGCTGCTCTATCGCAACGGCTACTTCCAGCAATACCTCTCCAGCGATGGATGGCAGCAGGAAGCGTATCCCGAGCTGGATTTCTACAATCTTCCCATCGAGCCGATGACGTACACCGACGGCTCCCCCGTCCACGTCCGCGTCGAGCTCCCCGAGAACGCCGTCTTCTGCAAAGTCTGGCGCGCGAGCGTCGGGCGCGTCCCGCTTTATCTCCTCGACACCAACCTCCCCGAAAACGCGCCCGCCGATCGAGAAATCACCTCGCGCCTCTACGGCTCAGGCACCGAGCTGCGCATCAAGCAGGAGCTCGTCCTGGGCATCGGCGGCGTCCGTGCGCTCGAAGCGCTGAACATCACCCCCAGCGTCTTCCACATGAACGAAGGCCACGCCGCCTTCCTGGCGCTGGAGCGCATCCGCCGGATCCTGGAGGAAAACCCGCAGCTCACCTTCGATCAGGCGCGCCAGCAGGTGATGGCCACCAACGTCTTCACCACCCACACTCCCGTCCCCGCCGGCATCGACATGTTCACGCCGGAAATGATCGTCAAATATTTCCAGGACTTCATCCCCGCCCTCAAGCTGGATGAAGAAGGCTTCCTGGCGCTGGCGCGCGAAGATGTGATGAACAAGAAGCAGGGCTTCTCGATGGCGGTGCTGGCGATCCGGCTCGCCGATGGCGCCAACGGCGTCTCCTGGTTGCACGGCGACGTCTCGAGAAAAATGTGGCACAACATCTGGCCCGATGTCCCCGCCGATGAAGTCCCCATTCAGCACGTCACCAACGGCATCCACACGCGCACCTGGCTTGCGCCCGATATCCAGTTCGTGCTCGACCGCTACCTCTCCCACAAGTGGCAGAGCGACCCCACCGACCAATCCGTCTGGGAAGGCGTGCTTCAGATCCCGGATGAAGAGCTCTGGCGCGCCCACGAGCGCTGCCGTGAGCGCCTCGTCGGCTGGACCCGTCACGTGCTCAAGGAACAGCTCACCAAGCGCGGCGCCAGCTATGATGAAATCGCCACCGCGGAGGAAGTGCTGGATCCCGAAGCCCTAACCATCGGGTTCGCCCGCCGCTTCGCTTCCTACAAGCGCGGCGCGCTGCTCATGCGCGACCAGGACCGCCTGCGCCATTTGCTGGAAGACACCAAGCGCCCGATTCAATTTGTCTTCGCTGGCAAAGCCCACCCCGCCGACCATGAAGGCAAAGAGCTCATCAAGACCATCATCAACTTCGCCCGCAATCCCGCCGTGCGCCGCCGCATCGTGTTCATCGAGAACTATGACATGAACATCGCTCGCTACCTTGTTCAGGGCGTGGATGTCTGGCTCAACACGCCCCGCCGGGGCATGGAAGCTTCCGGAACCTCCGGTATGAAAGCCGCCGCCAATGGCGTGCCCAATTGCTCGATCCTCGACGGCTGGTGGGTGGAAGGCTACGCCCCCGATCTCGGCTGGGCTATCGGTCGCGGCGAAAGCTACTCCGACGGCAACGTCCAGGACTCTGTTGAGAGTCAGGCGCTCTATGACATCCTCGAGAAGCAGATCATCCCGCTTTTCTACAGCCGCGGCGTCGACAACACGCCGCGCGAGTGGATCACGCGCATGAAAAACTGCATGCGCAAGCTCGCCCCGGTCTTCAACACCAACCGGATGGTGCGCGAGTACGCCGAAAAGTTCTACATCCCCGCCAACGCGCGCGGCAGCATTCTCCGCGCCGACGGTTACAAGCGCAGCCTGGACCTCGCGCACGAAAAAGAAAAGCTCCGCCACAGCTGGAAAAACATTCGCGTCGTCGGTGTGCACACGTCCGGCAACGGTCACTACAAGGTCGGCCAAGCCATGGACGTCGAGGCGCTGGTGGACGTACCAGGCGATCTGAAACCCGAAGATCTCAAGGTCGAGCTTTACGCCGGCCGCTTAAACGCCACCGGCGACCTGGAAGGCGCCGCCCCCATGGTCATGAAGCCCGCCAAGCAAATGGGCCCCGGCCGCTACCTCTTCACCGGCACCATCGAGTGCCGCACCAGCGGCCGCCAGGGTTTCGCCATCCGAATCCTCCCCGGTTACGGAGACTTGGCCACACCGTTCGAACCCGGTCTGATCACTTGGAACTGACCAGGTCCAGTGCTGGTTGGGCCAGTTTAACGGCATGCTCTTGCGGTTGGCAGGCGTGTCCAGCAGCGATGCCCAGAGCTTTCCGACCTTCTGATAAAGCCCCACCACCGCGTTCTCGTCCCGGCAATCGACCTGGTGCAGCGTGACGCGATCCTTCTGCTCGAAACGCGACAACTCGCGATCGTGCAGCCAGGTGACGTGGCACGTGGCGCCGGCATCGAGCAGCGCCTGAACGACCGCGGAGCCCAACCCGCCCGTGCCACCGGTGATCACGACCGCACGACCCGCAAATGCCTGTTCCATCGTTTCCTCTTGGTTGGGGGACCGTTCAGGAGAGTTTCACAGGATCGCCCACGCGCACCTTCAGGTCATCGGCGGCGGAGCCGTCGCGGACGGCGATCTCTAGTAAGCCGCTGCTTCCAATCAGCGCCAGCGGTTTGCCCGGCGCGACATCCCAATAGGTTCGCTTCAGCTTGCCAATGGTCTTGTTGCGGATCTTCACCGTCACCTGCGGGCGATCGCGAAGCGTCGCGTGCGGCACGTTCGTCGTCGCGTTACCGAAGTGATCGATATGAATCACACGCGCCTCGTCTTCATCCTGCATCGGCGAGAGATCACTGAGAAGCATGGGATCGTTGATGCGTTGGGCGAATTCACTCAAGAGTTCCCCCTGCGCGACGCGACCGGCGACGGGGCCCATGATGTCGCGGCCGTGGAAGGTGGCGCTGGCGTGTTTTTTCGGCCGCCAGGTGATCTCGTGTGCTTGACCGCCGCGATGCATCCGCCAACTCCACGTGATCAGGCCATTGTCGGGGCAGACGATGAGCTGCTCGTTGATCTGTGCGATGATCAATCGCCGGTCAGTCCCCACGCCGGGATCGACCACTGCCAGGTGAACGCTCCCGGCGGGAAATCCATCCACCGCCCGCTCGAGCGTGATCGAGCCGCAGAGGATATCGTGGCGCGGGACGTTGTGCGTCACGTCGACCAGGCGCGCGGCGGGACATTCCCGCAGGATCGCCGCCTTCATCGTCGCGACGTAGGCATCGCTAAGGCCGAAGTCGCTGGTGAGGGTGACGATCGGGCGGATGAAGTGTCCATCGCGCGTGCGCTGGTGACGCATCCTCTTGAGCGTAGCGATGCGACAGCAGCGAGGTCAACCACAGACTGTAGACGCACGCTTCTTTCCACTTTTGCCCGCTGCGCGACTAAAATAGTGGACGATGAATGAAGTGGCCGAAAAGTCGAAGCTGGAACGCATGATCCAACAGCAGGTGATTGAGCGCGGCATCACCGACGAGCGCGTGATCAACGCGCTACGCGCAGTCCCGCGCGAGAAATTCTTCAAGGAAGACCTGGCGGCCGAAGCATATGCGGATCGCGCCGCCCCAATCGGACACGGGCAGACCATCTCCCAGCCTTACATGGTAGCGCTGATGACCGAGCGGCTGAACGTTCAGCCGACGCACACGGTTCTGGAGATCGGCACCGGCAGCGGATATCACGCCGCAATTTTGGCGCGGCTGGCGAAAGAGGTCTACTCCGTGGAGCGCGTGAAGCCACTGCTGGATGCGGCATTCGATCGCCTGCATCAACTGGGGATCCGCAATGTCCACTTCAAGTACGCGGATGGCACGTTGGGGTGGACCGATCAGGCCCCCTTTGATCGCGTGCTCATCGCGGCGGGCGCGCCGGCGATTCCGCGGGATCTGCTGCTCAGCCAACTCGCCGACGGCGGGATCGCGATCGTTCCGGTCGGAAATGAAGAAGAGCAGATGCTGATCAGCGTGAAGCGCAACGGCCAGACGCTTGTGAGCGAAGATGTGTGCCCGTGCCGGTTTGTGAAGCTGATCGGCCGAGAGGGCTGGGAAGGCAAGTGAAGGGCGAGCGGGCGGCGGCATGACCAGAGTCCAAACCGAGCCGACAGGCGCGTCGCCGCTGGATCGACCTGTTGAATCGCTGGAAGGCGTCGGCGAGACGCGGGCGCGGTACTTCAAGCTGCTCGGCGTGCGCACGCTGGGGGAACTGCTGGAATATTTTCCACGTCGGTACCAGTACGAATCATCAGAGCGGGAAATCCGCGAGCTCGTGGACGAACAGATCCAGACAGCGCGGGGCACCATCGTTGCAGTGAACGCGGTGCCGACGCGTCCGCGGCCGCGAATCGAGGCGACGCTGGATGATGGAACGGAGAAGCTCGGGCTCGTCTGGTTCAATGCATTTTATCTTCGTAAGAAGATTGTGCCGGGGAAGCTTATCCGGGTGCAGGGAAAAGTGCGGTTCCGCGCGGGGATGCCGCAGATGGTGAATCCGCAGTGGCAGGAGATCGGCGAAGACGTCGAGCGGGTCGAGCAGAGCAAGTTTCGTCCGATCTACTCCGCGACGGCGAAGTTCTCCAGCGAGCGCATTGCGGAAGTGGTTGAGCAAAACTTGGGCGCGGCGCTGCCGGCGGTAGAGGAATGGTTCGAGGCGGAACTGCTGCGCAAGCGCAGCTTGCTCGGCCGGCGCGAGGCGTACCGCGCGATCCACCTGCCGATGGATTATCGCCAGGCCATGAGCGCCCGGCGGCGCATCGTTTACGATGAGCTCATGCTGATGCAGCTCGGGCTGGGCATCAGCAAGCGCCTGCGAGATGGCAAGCTGACAGCGCCGGTGCTGCGCGCGGATAAGCTGCTGGATGAGCGGATTTTGCGGCGGTTCCCGTTTAAGATGACCCATGCGCAGAAGGCGGCGGTCTACGAGATCATCAAGGACGTGCAGAGCGGGCGGCCGATGAATCGGCTGCTTCAGGGGGACGTGGGCAGCGGCAAGACGGTGGTAGCGTTGTATGCAATGCTGGTCGCCGTTGCCAATCGCATGCAGGCGGCGCTGCTGGCGCCGACGGAGGTGCTGGCGGAGCAGCATTACCTGACGCTGTCAAATTTCTTGAAGGGGTCGAGCGTCTCAGTCGAGCTTCTAACTGGGCGCACCAAGCGTACGGGGAAGAAACAGCTTCAGCACAAGCTGGGCGAAGGGGAAGCGCATATCGCAGTCGGAACACAGGCGCTGATTCAGGAAGATATCCAGTTCGCAAATTTGGGGTTGGTCGTTGCGGACGAGCAGCACAAGCTGGGCGTCCGTCAGCGGGCGACGCTGAAAGGAAAGGGGGTTGCGCCGCATTACCTGGTGATGACGGCCACGCCGATTCCGCGAACACTGGCGCTGTCGTACTTTGCGGATTTTGATGTGTCTGTCATTGATGAGCTTCCGCCGGGACGGCAGCCGATTGATACGAAGTGGCTGCGCGCGAGCCAGGCGAACAAGGCGTATGACTTTATCCGGCAGCACGCGGGGCGCGGGGAACAGGCGTACGTTGTTGTGCCGCAGATTGAGAATGCGGTGGATGATGACATGAAGGGGGCGATCAAAGAGCACAAGCGGCTAAGCGAGGGGCCGCTGCATGGGCTGCGACTGGGGTTGCTGCACGGGCAGATGACCACCGAAGAGAAGCACGAGGTGATGGCGAGTTTTCGGGAGAAGAAGCTGGACGTGCTGGTGGCGACGACGGTGATCGAGGTGGGAATCGATGTGCCGAACGCGACGATCATGCTGATTGATAACGCTGAGCGCTTTGGCTTGTCGCAGCTTCACCAGTTGCGCGGTCGCGTCGGGCGCGGGACCCAGCGGTCGTATTGCCTGCTGGTTTCGGATGCGACCACGGAGACCGCCGAGGCGCGGCTGCATGCGATGACGCAGACGAATGACGGGTTTGAGATTGCGGAAATGGATTTAAAGCTTCGCGGCCCGGGGCAGTTCTTCGGGACGCGCCAGCATGGGTTGCCGGAGTTTAAAATGGCGGATCTGACCAGCGAGATCGACCTGCTTAAGCTCGCAAAGGAAGATGCTCTCGAATTGCTCACCGCCGATCCGGAAATCGCCGCCCCACAGCACCGCCACCTGCGTAGCGCATTACAAGCCCAGTTCGGCGCCTCCCTCGAGCTCGCGCAGATTGGATGATTTTTCGCGTGGCATGGGCGTCTCGCCCATGCATGGTGATGAGCATGGGCGAGGCGCCCATGCCACGCATCAGACATTCGCGCCGAACACCGCCTGATGCCAGATCTCAACCGGGTGGACGACCTTCAGCTTCTTCCCCCGCGCGTCTGCTTCAGATTGGATCTGCATCGCGCAGCCGACATTTCCGGTCGCACAGACGGAAGCGCCGGTGGTGCCGATGGCGTCCAGCTTTCGCTCGGCAAGCTTCATCGACATTTCCGGCTGAGTGAGGTTGTACGTGCCGGCCGCGCCGCAACACATGTCGCTCTCGGGCAGCGGAACCATCTTCAGCCCTGGCACCGAAGCCAGGAGCGCCCGAGGCTCAGCCGTTACGCGCTGCGCGTGCGCCAGGTGACACGCATCGTGGTACGTGATGGTCAACTCCACCCGATGCTTCATCTCGGGAAGGCCCAACGCCGCAATGACTTCGCTGATATCGCGCACCTTGCCCGCGAAGACCTTTGATCGAGCCGCGTACTTCGCGTCATCCCGCAACAGGAAGTCATATTCCCGCAATGCAGCTCCGCACCCCGCGATGTCGGTGACGATGTAATCGACGGCCGCGCCATTCTCGGGCACGAACGTGTCGATGTTCTGGCGGGCCAATCCTTGCGCGGGATGCTCCGCCGCATTGTGGTGGTGAATCGCACCGCAGCACACCTGCGATCGGGGCGTCAACACTTCGGCGCCGCAGGCGCTGAGCAATTCGACGGCCTTGCGGTTCACCTCGTCGAACATGACCGAGCCGATGCACCCCGCGAAGAACGCCACCGTCGCCTTCTTCGTCCCCTTCGCCTCGACGCGCTCCGGAAGTTCCTTCGGCCAGATCCGCCCATCAGCCGGGAGCATCTGCTCCATCTTGCGGAGCTGGCTGGGCAGCAGCTTGAACATCCCGCTCTTGCGCAGCAGGTTGTAAACCCCCGCCTTCTGCATCAGCCGCGGCGGCAGCAGCATCCACTTCAGCCGCTTGCGCTTAACGAAGATGTGGAAGAAGATCGTGCGCATCATGCGCTCCTGGAGCGAGAGCTTCTTCTGCTCCGCAAGGCGCGCCCGCGTCTCTTCAATCAGCTCATGATAGACGACACCGCTGGGGCAAGCAGTCTCACACGCCCGGCAATCCAGGCACAGCTCCAGGTGCTTCACCACCGAATCCGTCGGCTGGATCAAGCCGTCGGCGAGACCGCGCATGAGCTGAATGCGCCCGCGCGGCGAATCCGCCTCGTGCTGATTCGTCGTATAAGTTGGACACGCCGGAAGACACAGCCCGCAGTGCACGCACGAGAGCGCGCGCTTGTACGTTCGCGGATCCAGCTCCACGGCAGGCTTGTTCGAAATGACGTTCAACGGTGCGTTCATGCTTTCTTCTGCCACGGGAGCGGCTTAAGCCGATTCTCCGGATCAAATGACTTCTTCAACCGCTCGAGCAAGTGCCGCTGCCCGTCGTTCGCCGGTTCATACTCAATTTCGTCGCCGCCGAAGATCGTGACGCTGCCGCTGAGTTGCCTGGCGGCATCCCGCAGCGCCGTGATTGATCCGGCATCGGTGCTTCCCAGCACGATCCCGAATGCCGCGTCGGCGACCCAATTCTTCAGCTTCGCACGCTCCACGAGATCGCGAACCTTTCCCGGCGGGACTGCCACGCGGTATGTCGTCTCCCCTTCTGCACGCCAGAGCTGCTGGCGATGCTCGATGTCCTGCTCAATCGTACGCCGCTCGATGCGCCGCGGCGCAATCTCCGCCAGCTTCTGCTGGTAAAAATCCACCGCCCGATCATCACCTACGTACCCCAGCAGCAACGCGTCCGGCTTCAGCACCATCCACTGCGGCCGGAGATCCGTCGCCATCACACGGTTCACCAGTGCCATCTCGGGTTGAAAATCCGCGATCACCGCACCCGTCGGTCGCTTATAGGTTCGCGTCGTCACCGCTACCAACTGCCCAAACACGCCCCCCTGCCCGACCATGAACTTCGTCAGGTCGTAACCGGCGACATTCTTCACCGCGCGACCACCCGCGGTGATGAGCTCACCCATCCCGTTCGTGAACTGCGCCCCCAGCAGCAGATCGCGCCAAGCTCCGTATCCCAGCCGCAGCGGCCCGGTGGAGTTGAACCCGACGAGCCGCCCCAGGGACAGATTCGGATCGCCATCGATCGGCAACCACTGCCCCTCCGCGCGCAGCTTCTCCTGCGCCGCGCCCAGCGTCACGTCCGCACTGAACGTAGCGGTCAGATCCGCCACGTGATGATCGATCGCGCCGGGAGCAACCAGCGGCTGGCGATTAGCTCGCACCTCTTGCATGGCCGAGGATTGTACGGAGATCACGCCCCCCCTGCGAGTCATCACGCGCCTGCTGTCCACATGCCGTGCAACTTCAGGAAAATACCCGACAGCAGCCGCTGATACTCCGCCAGCATCAGCGGCTCATGCGGACGCACCACCACCACAAAGTCATACCCCGCCGGCAGATCATGCTGCATCAGGCGGAATGCCTCCCGCAGCAGCCGCTTGATCCGATTCCGACGCGGCGCCGTCCCCACCTTGCGAGAAACGCTCATCCCCAGCCTCGGATGATCCAGCCCATTCGGCTTAGCAAGAATCACCAGCGGCCCCTTGACCGACTTCTTTCCCCCGTCGAACACCGCCGAAAAACTCAGCCGCGATCTGATGCGCCGCGTCCGGGGAAACGTGTAGCGGCGCTCCATCGGCGTGTTCCTAGTGCACGCCCCGCGCCGCCAGCCAGCGCTCGGCATCCAGTGCCGCCTTACACCCCATGCCGGCCGCTGTGATCGCCTGCTTGTAGATTGGATCGGCGACGTCGCCCGCCGCGAAGACCCCTTCCACGCTGGTGGTCGTGCGGAAAGGGTCCATCAGCTTGATGAAGCCCTTCTCATCAAGCTCAAGCTGCCCAGCAAGAAACTTTGTGTTGGGCGTATGGCCAATCGCGACGAACATGCCGGTGGCATCGATCACCTGCTCCGTGCCATCCTGTAAATTCTTCAACCGGGCAGAGGTCATCCCCTTCTCCTCGTCGCCGATTACCTCGGCCACGACAGAGTTCCACATCGGCTTCACCTTCGGATTCGCCAGCAACCGGTCCGCCATCACTTTGCTGGCGCGAAGTTGATCGCGCCGATGCACGATATGAACCGCGCTGGCAAACTTCGTCAGATAAGTCGCCTCTTCCGCCGCCGTATCGCCACCGCCAACAACGATCAACGGCTTATTGCGAAATCGAGGCAGCGCCCCGTCGCAAACCGCGCACGCGGAAACGCCGTGATTCTTGTATTTCCCTTCTGATTCCAGCCCCAGGTAATTCGCGCTCGCGCCCGTTGCGATGATCAGCGCATGTGCCTCGACCGTTGCACCGGTCGAATCTTTCAGCACGAATGGATTCGTCTTCAAGTCCACCGAAAGCACGTCTTCGGTAACGATCTTCGTGCCATAACGCTCCGCCTGCTCGCGCATCGCGAACATCAGCTCCGGCCCCTTGATGCCCTCGGGGAAGCCGGGAAAGTTTTCTACTTCCGTGGTCAGGTTAAGCTGACCCAGCGGCAGGGCTCCCTTCAAACGATTGTCTTCCGAGATTGCACCCTCATAAACCACCGGCTGTAGATTAGCGCGGGCCGCATAGATAGCGGCCGTCCAACCGGCGGGACCCGAACCCACAATGACGAGCTTCTCTGCCATAGATATTGGATTGTAGGAGTGGCGCTCACCGAATGAAAAGGGGGTCGCGCCGCCCGCTGAGCACGTGCCGCAGCCGCTTGAGCTGGTAAGGCAACAAATCCAGCGCATCGAGCGCCTGATCAGCAAAATACCGAAGCTCCTGCGACTCCTCGCTGATCTTTAAGCTCCCACCGATCACGTTGCACAAAAACGCTGTGCTGACGTACTGACAAACATCCCTGTTCGGATACGTAATAACCGGCGACGTCCCCACGGCCACGATGCAGTCGATCGTGACGATCAACCCCGTCTCCTCGCGCACTTCCCGAACGCACGCCGGCCCCGGCTCCTCGCCAGGATCGACCGCTCCGCCAATCGTGTACCACCTGCCGTCGTCACTCGACCGATGCAGCAGCACGCGGTTCTGATCATCCAGAATGAACGCCGTCACCGCCGGCAGGAGCAGCAGATCGTGCCCGATCTTCTTGCGGAGCTTCGCGATGTAAGGCGAGATGGCCATCAGCGTGCAGTGTGACGCGGAGGCGGTACAATCACAACATCATGCTCACTCGCTACATCGATGGGGCCATGCGCAAAGCCCGCTATAAACTTCTGGGAAAGCGGGAAGGGATCTTCGGGGAAATTCCCGGTTTTCAAGGCTTGTGGGCCAACGCCAGGAGCCTTGAAGCTTGTCGCGACGAGCTTAGGTCTGTCTTAGAAGATTGGCTAATTATCAAACTGCGCCACAACGACGCCGACCTGCCCATCGTTGATGGGGTCAACCTCAATCCACCGAAACGCTCGCGAGTTGCTTAATGCCGCCCTTCGGCCCGATCAAGCGCAGAGACTTGATTCACTTCCTGCGCAAATGTGACTTTGCAGGACCCGTCTCCGGCGGTCGCCACGAAGCCATGCGTCGAGGCTCCTTAACCGTCCCGATCCCCAATCCGCACCGTGGCGACATCAGCCGCAAGCTCCTTGCGGAGATCCTGCGCCAGGCGCAGATTAGTCGGGAACAGTGGGAAAGCCTCTGATCTACCCCAACCGCGCACACACCGCATCCCCCACCTGCGTCGTCGTCGCCGTTCCACCTAAGTCGCGCGTGTGGTTTTTCGGGTCCACCACCACATCCTGGCACGCCTGCGCGATGGCCCTGCCCGCCTCGGCTTGACCTAGAAATTCCAGCATCATCGCCACGCTCAAGAACGTCGCGATCGGGTTGGCGAAATTCTTGCCCGCGATGTCCGGGGCGCTCCCGTGCACCGGCTCAAACATGCTCGCCGCCTGTCGGGTCGGATTGATGTTCCCACTGGCGGCCATCCCCATCCCTCCTTGGATCGCCGCCCCCAGATCCGTGATGATGTCGCCGAACATGTTCGTCGTCACAATCACATCATAAATCTTCGGCTTGGTCACCATGTACATCGTGCACGCGTCGACGTGGTGATATTCCGTCTCCAGGTTCGGGTATTCCTTCTTGATCTCCTCGAATGCGCGCATCCACAGGTTGTGCGCGAAGCGCAGCACGTTGGTCTTGGCGACGAGCGTCACCTTTTTCCGGTTGAAGATCCGCGCATATTCAAACGCGAAGCGAATCGCGCGCTCCACCCCTCGCCGCGTCGTCACTTCAATCTGATTCGCCACCTCGTGCGGCGTGTCCTTGTAGAGAAACCCGCCGTTGCCGCAGTAGAGGCCCTCAGTGTTCTCGCGGACGATCACCATGTCGATGTCCGCCGGCCCGACGTTCTTCAGCGGCGTCGGCACGCCCGGAAGCAGCCGAGTCGGGCGAAGGTTGATGTACTGATCCAGCTCAAAGCGCATGCGCAGCAGGATGTCGGTCTCGATCAATCCCTGCGGGATCAGCGCATTACCCCGCGGATCGGCGCCCACCGCGCCAAACAGGATCGCATCATGTGCCGCCAGCTCTTTCAGCGCCGAATCCGGCAGCGTGATCTTCTTTTCCAGGTAGTATTCGGCGCCGAACGGATAGTCGGTGGTGTCGTAGGCGAAGTTAAATTTCTTCGCCGCGACCTGAAGGACTTTCAGTCCCTCGGGAACCACTTCCTTACCGACGCCATCCCCGGGCATGACCGCGATCTTCATCGTGCGAGCTCCTCAATTTGCGAACGCGACACGATATGCGCCAAACCGATAGAGGCAAGTTAGACCCTTCTCGCAGCGTCAGAGGCAGGCGTTACATTAGCGCCCTTCACGCCGGCTCCTTCCCCGGCATCGGCACCCGCTCGCTGTGCGTCGGCATCGGAGGATAATCCGGCCGCGTGAGATTCGGCAGTAGTTCGGCGATCTTCACCGGCTGCTTGGTCTCGAAGCACCTCTTGGCGGCGACGCCGATCAAGATGCTCGCCGCCCCCGCGCGATGATCCGCCGCCCGTAGGTACTTATCGTTCGGCGCATCAGGGAGAAAGATATCGTTCAGCAGCACCTCATCGCCTCCGCCGTGGGCGCCCTTCGCCGACCAGGGCTCGATCTGCTGCACCGGCCCGCGCAGCGGAATAATCCGCGTCGTGATGCCGCCCTCCTGAATTGCGCCTTGCGTGGTCGACGTCCCGCTGGTGTAGATCTTTTCAACAGCGGCATGTTCCAGTCGCCCCTTGGTCCCATTGAACCCAATCGTATAACCCTCCCACGCGTTGAACGCGTTCAGCGAGTAAGCCAGTGTCACGTTGTTGTCGTACTTCACCAGCACGTTCATCGTGTCTTCAATGTCATGATCATCGCGCCAGACGCACTGGTCGCGGAAATACCCGTCGTGCTTTTCCTGATCGAGGTACAGGGCCTTAAGGTTCTTGTCAGCCGCAAGGTCGAAGTAAAACCCGCACTTCTCTTTCTCCGGACAAGTCAGGCAGCGCTCGTGCGCGCCCTGAAGGCCCATGCGCTTGGCCATCGCGGATGTGTAGAACTCGCGCTTCCCCGTCGCGAACACTTCCACGGGAACCGCCGAGAGCCACCAGTTCACCAGGTCAAAGTGATGCGTCGCCTTGTGCAGCATCAGCCCCTGGGAAAACTTCTTAAAGCCGTGCCAGCGGCGGAAGTAATCCGCCCCGTGGTGCGTGTTCAGCAGCCAGTGGAAATCGACCGACAGCACGTCCCCGATCGCGCCGCTCATCAGGATGTCCTTCACCTGCGTGCGCGGCGGCGAATAGCGATAGTTGAACGTCACCCGGCACTTCCGCCCCGTCCTCTCAATCGCATCAAAGATCGCCCGGCAGCGCTCGCCGGTGTTGGTCATCGGCTTCTCGGTGATCGCATCGCACCCCAGCTCCATCGCGCGAATGATGTACTGGTGATGAAACGAATCCACCGTTGTGACGATCACGTGATCCGGCTTCTGATCCGCGATCATCTGGTCAAATTGCTCAGCCGCATAAGCTTTGGGCGCGGCAACTCCCGCCGCCTGCGCCCGCCCCTGCACCAGCGCCAGCCGGCCCGGATTCGTATCGCAAATCCCGACAAGCTCCGCATGCGCCTTATGCAACCTGAAAATCGCATCCTCATACATCCGCGCCCGCGACCCGGTGCCGACGATGCAGTACCGCCTGCGCCCGCCCCCGCTACCTGCCAGCGCAGCCGAAGATGCCACAGCCATCGCCGCGCCGGTCATGGCGGCGGCCCTCATAAACGTTCGGCGGGAGGTGCTCATGGAAGTATCTTCCTCCCGCTTCCACGCCTTGTCACGCCGCGCACAATGAAGAACAGGACCGGGGGTCACGGTCCGGCGCTTCCAAAACGAAAACGCCCGGCGCCATGAGACACCGGGCGATCGTGTTGAGATTGAAGCGGACGCACATCAGGTCATGGACTGCGACGGGGTGGTCGTGCCGGCGTGGCCGCTGTGCCGTTGGCGGCGGTGATGATCATCATCATCGGTGCGGCGAGAGCCGGCGTATCCGCCCATCGAGGAGGCGCCCAGCGCCAAAAGCATCCCGATCAGCGTGCCCCACGCCGTTCGGCTCGCGTTGCGGCGGGCCTGCTCCCGATCCTGCGGGCTCGCTTGGCTGCCGCCCGATGAGCCGCTGGCGGAGCCTGCACTGGAGGTACCGTCGCCACCCATGCGCGCCGCCGCGGAAACTGCCTGGCCTGGATCAACGCTGGTGGCGCCGCCGCTGGAGCGCGCCTGCGCGTCATGGTTGTTAGCCACTTCCGCATGCGCCATCAGGGTGCTGGCGCTGCCAATCAAAAACATCAGCAGCGGCAGCGCAAACGCCGCCACCATCATGCCGTTGAGCAGACCATTGTCCCTCCCGCGCAGCGCTGCTACCCGCGCCGTGAGCCAGCCGCCGAGGGCGAAGGCGATGATCGTGCTGAGTAGACCCCACACGCCGCCACCGATGGCAAAATTCCGGGCGTTGTCCTGTCCCTGGTCATAAGTTGAAAGTCCAATTGCCGCGCCCAGCGTCGTCAACACCGCGAGCGCGGTCAGTGCCGTAAAGGTGCCCGCCACGATTGGACCCCAGCGCACCCGATCAGTAGGCACGCCCGGTGCGACATCCACTTCGTCGTCGCGCCGGTTGTGGCTGGTACCGTAGTCATTATCACGCATGGTCATGAAAGTTGCTCCTCCGCCGCAGCGGATCTGATAAAGGGTAGACAAGAGAGGGACGCCGCAACGTCACAAGCCGGCGCGCCTCGCAGCAACTAGCAACCGGTGCGCCCCTTGCGCAGCGGGCGAAAAACCCCATGCGCAAGCGATGACGCGACTGCCGCGCCGCGATCCCTGTAGGGTTGGCTCTCGCCCTTCCAGCACGGCAGAGATGGAGCGGGAGGAATGCTATAATCCCCAGTCATGGATGACTTGCGGGACACGCTGGTGGACGTCTTCGGGCTCGAGGAGTTCCGGCCCGCGCAGCGCGAAGTCATCGAAGACGTCCTCGCGGGCAAAGACGTTCTCTGCGTCATGCCCACCGGTGCGGGCAAGAGCCTCTGCTATCAACTGCCCGCCGCCGTCGTTGGGGGACTGACGATCGTCGTCTCCCCCCTGATCAGCTTGATGGCTGATCAGGTTCAGCAGCTTCGCGATGAGGGGCTCAAGGCAGAGATGCTCAACAGCGCCATGGACGCCGCGGAGCAGCGGCGGGTGCTGTCGGAGCTGAATGCGGATTATCAGGGCGTCCTCTACCTCGCGCCCGAGCGCTTCTTCGCCAGCACATTCCAGCCCGTGATGCAACGGCTGCGGCCCAGGCTGTTCGCCGTCGATGAAGCCCACTGCATCTCGCAATGGGGTCACGATTTCCGGCCTGAATATTCCCAGCTCGGCGAAGTGCGCAAGCGCCTTGGCGAGCCGCCCACCATCGCACTCACCGCCACCGCAACCGACGACGTCCGCCAGGACATCGTCCGGCGACTGTCACTGCGCAGTCCCACCGTCGTCGTCACCGGTTTCGATCGCCCCAACCTCCGCTACGAAGCCCACAACATCTCCAGCGCGCGCAATAAAGATCAGATGTTGCTCGATTGGGTGAAGAGAGAACCGGGCAGTGGCATCGTCTACTGCTCCACGCGCAAAGCGGTGGAGGCGGTTTGGGAACTGCTGGCTGGCAACTTCAAAGATCGCGGCGTCTTTCCCTATCACGCCGGCATGGAACCGAACCAGCGCACGGCGAGCCAGGAGGGGTGGATGGAAACCCCCGCCAGCATCGCCGTCGCAACCTGCGCCTTCGGCATGGGCATCAATAAGCCCGACACCCGCTGGGTTGTCCACTACAACATCCCCGGAACGCTCGAGGCTTATTACCAGGAGGCCGGCCGCGCCGGACGCGACGGCCTGCCCGCGCGTTGCGTGATGCTCTTCAGCTACAACGACCGCTACACGCACGAATTCCTCATCGACAAGATCGGCGAAGCCGACCCCACCGGCGACCAAACCGTCTACGACAAGCTCAAATCCCACGCGCGCGAAAAACTTGATCTCGTCATCAGCTACGCCCGCACGCACATCTGCCGCCGGCAGATGATTCTCGATTACTTCGGGGACGAAACCGAAATTACCAATTGTCACTGCGACGTCTGCCGCCGCGCCGCCGGCGACAGCGGCGCGGGCGATGACGCATCCGAAGCCCCGGTCATTCCCGAATCCATCGTGCTGCTGGTCAGGCAGATGCTCTCCGCGATCGCGCGTCTCAACGGTAAGTTTGGCATCGGCGCCGTCGCCGAGGTGCTCACCGGCGCCGACACCGAGCGCACCCGCCGCTGGAACCTCGATCAGCTTTCCGTATACGGCCTGATGCGCGCGCACACCGCCAAGCGCGTCATCGCGATGCTGCATCGCCTGATCGAAGCCGGACTCGCCCGCCAGCGCGACCCTGAGGGCGTCAAGTTCATGCCCGTCGTCGAACTCACCGCCGCCGGCGTCAGCGTCATGAAGGGACAAACCCGCCCTCCGGTAACGCTGATCGATCTGGCGCCCTCTCGCTCCGGATCGCGCGCCGCCGGCACCAACCCCCGCGCGCTCGGAACAAACCCCAAAGCCCTCGGCACCAATCCCAAAGCAGTGGCCTCTCAAGGATTCGAGGAGAACCAAACACCCGAAGTTCGCGAGCGCTTCGAGAAGCTGCGCACCTGGCGAACGCGCATCGCGCGGGAAAAATCTCTCCCCCCCTACTGCATCTGCCACGACTCCGTGCTGATGATGATCGCACTCGAAGCGCCAACAACTCTCGACGCCCTTCAGCACATCAAGGGAATGGGCTCCCACAAAGTGAAGAACTACGGCCAATCGCTGCTCGACGCCATCACCTCATCCCACGCCGAGCCGGTCCGCCACCTCGCGCCTGATCCCTTCGATTAGCCGCATTTTCCGCGCCAAGTGTTTACCCCCTGTTGAACAATTGTGGACAGCCTGTGGGCTGCTGAACCGCCGCGTTGTTAGGGCGTAGTCCGTGTGGTACAAGCGGCATCGGAAGCCATCGGAGGGCGTCCGTCGGGCACGGAAGCCGGTGTGTTTTCTGCACCTTGTATCGCGATCGGGAAGGGACTCCTCCATGTCGAACGGCTCGTTCGTTCACCTCCACGTTCACACCCACTACTCGCTGCTCGACGGCGCCTGCAAAGTCCCCGACCTCGTCAAACGATGCAAAGCCCTCGGCATGGACTCCATCGCCATCACCGATCACGGCTGCATGTTCGGCGTCATCGAGTTCTTCAACGAGTGCAAGAAAGAAGGCATCAAACCAATCCTCGGCATGGAAGCCTACATGGCCCCGGGCGACCGCCGCGACCGAACCACCCCCGCCGGCGGCGCGGGCGAAGCCGCCTATCACCTGCTGCTCCTGGCGCAGGATCTCGAGGGGTACAAGAACCTCATCAAGCTCTCTTCCATCGCCTACCGCGAGGGCTTCTACTACAAGCCGCGCATCGATAAGGACGTGCTGCGGGAATACAACAAGGGGCTGATCGCGACGAGCGCTTGCCTGGGCGGGGAAGTCGCCTCCGCCTTCCTCAAGCGCGACATGAAAGCGGCGAAGGAAGTCGCCGAGACGTACCTGGAGATTTTTGGCCCCGAGCGCTTCTACATCGAAGTTCAGAAGCACATCAAGGAACAGGAGATGGTCAACCCGGAGCTCGCCGAGCTGGCCAGGAAGCTCGGCGCGGGCTTGGTAGGGACCAATGATGTGCACTTCCTCACCGCCGACGATCACCACGCCCACGACGTCCTCTGCTGCATCAGCATGGGCCGGCTCATCAACGAAGAGAACCGCCTGAAATATCCCACCGAGCTGTATCTCAAGAGCCCCGATGAAATGCGCCAAGCGCTCGGCTCCTTCGACGGCGCCATCGACAACACCGTGCGCATCGCCCAGATGTGCAATCTCGATCTCGACTTCAGCAAACGCTACGCGCCGGTGTATCAGGTGCCAAAGGAGAAGCTGCGTGGCATGGGCGTCTCGCCCATGCAAACTGAGGAGCATGGGCGAGACGCCCATTCCACGCTGAAAGACGACGAGCGATACCTCCGACAGCTGTGCGAGGACGGGCTGGTTTGGCGCTACGGCACGACGGAGGTGTCGGCGGAGGTTCGCGAGCGCCTCGAAAAAGAGCTGACCGTCATCGCCGCCAAAAACTTCTGCTCCTACTTCCTCATCGTCTGGGACTTCTGCAATTACGCCCGCGAGAACAACATCCCCGTCGGCGCCAGAGGCTCCGGCGTCGGCACGATGGTCGGCTACCTCCTTGGCCTGTGCAACGTGGACCCCATCCGCTACGGCCTGCTCTTCGAGCGGTTCATGGACCCAAGCCGAAACGAGATGCCGGATATCGACATCGACATCTGCCAGGAGGGCCGCGGCAAAATCATCGAGTACGTCCGCAACAAGTACGGCCACGTCGCCCAGATCATCACCTTCGGCACCCTCGCCGCCAAAGCCGCCTGCAAAGACGTCGGCCGCGTCCTCGGCGTCCCCCTCGCCGATATCGACAAGCTCACCAAGCTCATTCCCGGCCTGCCGGGAACCAAGCTCCAGAAAGCGCTCAACGACGTCCCGGACCTCAAGGAGATGTACAACGCCAGCCCGCAGATCAAGCAAGTCGTTGATCTCGCGCTCAAACTCGAAGGCATGTGCCGCAACGCGGGGTGCCACGCCGCGGGCGTCATCATTGCGGATCAGCCGCTGGATGGGATCGTGCCCCTCTACCGCGACAGCGACGGCAACGTCCTCACCCAGTTCGAAGGCCCCATCGCCGAAAAGTGCGGCCTGCTGAAGATGGACTTCCTCGGCCTCCGCACGCTGACTACGCTCCAGCGCGCCATCGACCTGGAGCAGCAGACCCGCGAGGCGCGCGGTGAGAAAGACTACGCCGGCAAATGCCCGCTGGAGACCGATGGCCGCATCGACATCGAGCGCGCCGACTTCACCGACCAGAACGTCTTAAAACTCTTCTGCCGCGGCGAAACCAAGGGCATCTTCCAGTTCGAATCTGGGGGGATGCAGGACCTGCTCATCAAGATGCAGCCCGACCGCATCGAAGATCTCATCGCCGCCAACGCGCTCTACCGCCCCGGCCCGATGGAGCTCATCCCGCTCTACTGCAACCGCAAGCATGGCCGCGAGCAGGTGCCCAAGGTCCACCCCATCATGGACGCCATCCTTGCCGAAACCTACGGCATCATGGTCTACCAGGAACAGGTCATGCAGATCTTCAAC
>DASVUC010000080.1:0-12468 GCA_036387255.1 Tepidisphaeraceae bacterium
ACCGTCAGCTCGAGCGGCAGCTTTGGTCCGTATCTCCAGCAGACTCCGGTGAACTCGCTGAACCAGGGCACCAACGTTGTGCAGGGCACGGGCGCAGCCATCACCGGCAGCAATGCCACCACCGGCTGGGTCTACGATCTGGCTGGCACCGGCAAGTTTTGGGCGACCGGCTCCACGACCGGCGTTTATTTTGAAGAGGGCACCGGCAACGATGCCGCGACCGTCCCTTAGTCTCGACTGATTTCTTCGGCCGCGTGTTCGTCACCCGCGGCCGGGGTTTGCGGTTAGGGCCAGACGTAAAAGGCCAAATGCTCGAGGGCTGGAACATGATCAGCGGGATGCACAAAAAAACGCGAACTGCGCGGCGAGGAATCTCGCCTCGTGACGCGTTTACGCTGATCGAGATCCTGATCGTCGTCACGATCCTGGCGATCGTGGCCACGATCGTCATCCCGCAGTTCTCCAACGCTTCCATGACGGCGCGGGAGAATATGCTGAGAGATGAGCTCCGCTACCTGCGGACGCAGATCATCGTCTACAAGGCGCAGCACCACGACGTGGCGCCGGGATACCCCGGCGGCGATACCACACAGGCGGCAACCGAAACAGATTTCGTGAGCCAGATGACCAAGCCCACGGATGAGAAGGGCGTGACGTCGGCGTCGGCGAGCCCGGTTTACAAGTTCGGGCCTTACCTGTCGAAGATGCCGGAGAATCCGATCACCCGGTTCTCCGCTGTGCTCGTGATCGGCGACACCGATCCCTGGCCCACCGCCGATGGCAAGGTCTACGGCTGGTTCTATCGCCCGATCACGGGCGACATCATGGCGAACAGCGAAGGCGCAGATACACAGGGCACCTTGTTCACCACGTACTAGAGCCCTTTGAGCGAGCAATGAAGATCGAAGGTTGGCAATGCGCAAGCAGACAAGCAACTCCCGGGGGTGCGTGAGGCGGCGCGGACGCTGCCGCGGGTTCTCCCTGGTCGAGGCGCTGATGGCGTCGGTCGTGCTGGCGGCGGCGGTGATTGGAATCGGGGCGACGCTCGGAGCCACTTACAAGCAGACTACGGTAACGGAAGAATCGGGCATTGCCCTCGATCTGGGGCGCTCGCTGATGGAGGAGGTCTCCGCCAAACCCTTTGAGATCACCAGCGGCACCAACGCCGCGGGCTGGCCCAGCGTCACCAATCGCACCCTCTACGACACCATCGACGACTTCAATGGCTACACCGACACGAGCGATTCCATCAAGACTTGGAACAACTCGACCGTCGACGTCGGCAACGGCAAGACCTACACCCGCACCGTAACCGTTACGTCCAATGCCAAACCCCCAGGGTTAACCGGGAACTCCAGCGATTTTTACCTGGTAATGGTCACTGTGACCGCGCCCACCGGGGAACAATATTCCATCTCGCAATTGTGCACGCGCACCACGGTGGTGAGGTGATGTGGTGAAGCGCGTGCTGCCATCCAATCGGCAACGCTGCAAGCGCCGCGGGTTTACCTTCGGGGAACTCGTGCTGGGGCTGGCGATGACTTCCCTAGTAGCCGGCGCTGTCGGCGCGCTGATGATGGCGGTGTCGCGGGGATGGGAACTCGGTCAGACCACCGACAACACCACGAGCCTGACGACGCAGAGCGTGCAGAGAGTCACCAAGATTATTCATGCCGCCCGGCAGGTTGGGGCGCTGCGCACCGGCTCCATCACCACAACCCCTGCCAAGCCGGCGGCTATGCTGATCTGGAAAGGGGACCTGAACAGCGATTCCAAGATGCAGCTCTCTGAACTGGGCATGTTGGAGTTCGATTCGGCCACCTCGCAACTGATTTACTACGAAGTCAGCTACCCCACGAGCTGGACGAGCGCGCAGAAGCAGGCGAATGTCATGATCGTCTCGGACGCATCCTTCTGGGACGACGCCACGATTGACTCGATGAAGTCGGCCGCGTTCTCCACCTTCATGCGCCAGGCGGGACAGGCCACGCACGTGACGGCCGCCGAGTTCCACCGGATCGACAGCAGCAGCACGGTCCGGTCGGGGATTGAATTCGCACTGAAGTTCGGAAACAGCGGCACGACGTGCACCAAGTACGGCACCGTCACCTCGCGCACCCCCGCCACCTTACCAGCGGGGAAACCATGACGTCCGCTGGCAGAAAATCCCGCGGCGGCTTCGCGATGGTCCTGGTGCTGTCGGCGATCGCCATCGCGTCAGTGCTCGGCTTCGCCATGCTCTCCGGCGCGACGCTCCAAACCCGCGCCCGCGGTAATGCCTCGCGCGCGGCCGGCGCGGAATTCCTGGCCGAATCCGGCATTAACCTCGCGTTCTACTACTTGCAGAACCCGGATTTGGCCCCCGCGCTCAACAGCAGCGGCTACTGGAGCGGAACCACCAGCGCCGTCACCATCGGCAGCGGAACAGTCTCCGTTTCGGTCGTCCGAGACTCATCTGACAGCTGGACTTTTGAGGTCACTTCAACCGGTACCCTCGGCAGCGTTACCGGCACCGCCATCACGCGTACGCAATACGCCCGCGTCTACGTGCGCAACGAGTACAAGGTGAAGAACGCCATGGCCTTCAATGGTGGTACGACCATTCCGTCGTTCTCGTCGATCAGCGGCAACATCGTGTGCAACGGTACGCTCACGATGAAGTCCAACGTGACCTACAGCGGTGGCAGCATCACCGCCTCAGGCCTGAGCCTGGCGCTCGGCCTGCCGCAGCTCACCTACACGACAATTCAAAGCTATCAGGTGCCCGCTCCCAGCAACAACGACGTCTACCAGTACAGAACGTATACCGTCAACGGCACGACCTACAACTGCGACACGCTCGGCGTGACGACGCTGACTGGAACTTCCGGTGTAACGACCCTCGGCAGCTCCACCAGCAATCCTGCCGGCGTGTGGTATACGTCCGGCAACCTCACGCTCGGAGACAACGTCAAGGTCGCCGGCACGCTCGTCGTCGGCGGGAACCTCGTCATCAACGGCGCAGGCATCTCCGTCACCCCCAAGTCGGGTTACCCCGGCCTCGTCGTCATCGGGAACTTGCAGATCAACCAGACCCGTAAGTCGATCACCGTCAATGGCGTGACCTACGTTGGTGGATCCGTCAAGACGAGCGGCGTCTACGTGCTGCAAAGCGATTCGTCGACCATGACCATCAACGGCAGCCTTCTTACGGGCAGCAGCAGCTCGGGGATCTCCAATACCTTTAACGCCGCCATGACCATCCTCTACGACGCGACGCTCGCCAAAGCGCCTGACCTGAGCAGCGCAGGCCGAAGTGCAACGGGCATCAACGTGCTCCGCTGGGGGCCGGTCGTCGCGGCGCCCTATTAGTTCAATTTGCGAAAGGAATGCCTCATGAAAGAGTCTAAATATCTCGCGGCCATCCTGGTTCTTCAGGGTCTGATCCTCGTCGGGCAGTGGACCGGCAACCGTTCCGTGCTTCCCGCGGCCAATGCCGGCGATGTGCCCAACCCGGCGCAGCGCCAGATGGAACTGCTGGAAGAGATGAAAACCACGAACACCAAGCTGGATCGCATTATCGGACTGATGGAAGGTGGCGAGCTTCAGGTCAAGGTGGTTCAGTCCGATGAGAACAAGGGGACCGTGCGCCGCAAGTAGCGAGCGGTTCTCGAAGTGGAGAGTCAGTAGACGAAGCGGCGCGGCGGCGCCGTTTGAGTGAGGCTGTGATGTTACAACAAGCAGGCCGGCGTGGAGGTTTCACGCTGGTGGAAATCCTGGCGGTGCTGGTGATCATCGGGATCGCTTCGGCGATCGTGGTGCCCAATCTTGGCACGCGCGACGATCTCCGCGCAACCGCCGCGGCGCGCACGCTTGTGGCAGACCTCATTTACGCGCAGAACCTCGCGATCTCTTCGCAGAAAACCACCTACGTCAAGTTCGACGTCGCCAACAACTGCTACAAGCTGCTGAGCACCGCCAGCAGCGGGGGGGACGTCATCATGAGCCACCCCATGACGCAGCTCAGCTACGTGCAGACGTTCGGTTCGTCCTCAAAAAATCTCGAATCGGTGACGCTGTACTCCGCCACCTTCAACGGCGTGGACACCGCCAACTACGTCAACGACTACACCCTCGCCTTTGACGAGATGGGGGCGCCGTATGCGTATGACTACACGAAAAATGACAAGAGCGATTTGAAGGACGGCACCATCGTGATCAAGAGCGGCAGCTTCACCACGACCGTCACCATCTCCCCTTACACCGGAGAAATCTCCGTTAACTGAAGTCATCTCATGATTCGACTGACGCGGTCACAAGTTCAGCCTATCGGACTCGATATCGGGTTCGACAGCGTAAAGATGCTCCAGGTGGAGGTGGTGGGGGAGCATCTCTCCGTGCTGGCGGCAGCGCGTCAGCAGATGACCGGCGACGCCCGCAGCCACCCGGAAACGCGCGTCGCGATGGCCGCAGACCTCATCAGGCAGATGATCCGCCAGGGCGGTTTCAGCGGGCGCCGCGTGGTGGTGGCGCTGCCGCGCGAATTCGTCCATGTGAAGAACCTTCGCCTGCCGCTGATTCCTCCCCACGAGCTTCAGCAGGCGGTGAGATTTGAAGCAAAGAACATCTTCCCCTTCGACACCACTAAGGCGCACATCCAAATTCTTCCCGCAGGCGAAGTCCGCCAGGGCCTGGATGTTCGGCAGGAATTGATCGTGCTGGCTGCGCGCTGTGAGGACGTTGACGGTTTCCTCGAGCAGATCCATCGCTGCGGCGTCGTGCCGGAGTCGATCGATGTTGAGCCGTGCGCGGTCTACCGTGCGTACGAGCGGTTTATCCGGCGCCGCGAGGACGAACAGGAAGTTCACGTGATCGTCGACGTCGGCTCGCGCCGATCGCAGGTTGTAATTGGTAAGGGACGCGACATCACGTTCCTGAAAGCAGTCGAAATCGGCTCTGATCACCTGCACGAAGCCATCAGCAAGAAGCTGGGGATCACGATCGATGAGGCGCGGGCGCTTCGCCGCCGACTGATCGACCAGCGCGCCATCGAGGGGAGCAAACCTGAAGGTGCCGAAGCCGCCGCGAAGCGCGATCCAGTTCAGCAGGCGGTGTTCGACGCTACCCGCAGCACGATGGAAGACATGGGCCGGGAAATCTCCCTTTGCCTGCGGTATTACTCCGTCACGTTCCGCGGCCAGCGTCCGAACAAAGTGAAGCTGGTCGGCGGCGAGTCGTGCGATCCGCTGCTGGTCGGCGTGCTCAACGCAGCGCTCGGCATCCCGCTGGAGTCTGGCCGCCCGCTGTTCAGCCTCGACACCAGCCGCATGAAGCAGAACGACCGCCGCGGCACCATGGGCGAGTGGGCGATGGCGCTGGGCCTGGGGCTCAAGACGACTAAAGGCTATTTTGCTCCGCGCGACGGCAAAGCGCGTGATCCAAACGTGCCCTGGCCGGAACCGCCCAAGACTGTTGCGGAAGTTATTGACATCAATCAAATTGCCGCCGAAGCGCCCGCGGCGTCGCGCCCCGCTTCGGCCCCGGCGCCCGCGAAGCCAGCAGCGGAGGAAGTCCATGCGTGATCTGGAATTCCTGCCCGAGTGGTATCCCAAGCTGCGCGCCCGCCGCCGCGCGGTGGCGGTGCAGGCGTGGGGCACGCTGCTTATCGCGGCCGTGCTTGGTACGTGGCTGCTGATGGCCAACCGTCAAGTCAGCGCGAAGCAGCGCGAGCTCACCGACGTCCACTCCTCGCTGCTCCGCAGCAAGACCGAAGTCGAACGCCTCAAGCAGCTCGTCGAGCTGCACGGACAACTGAAAGATCAGGACCGCGTCTTCGCCATGATCGGCCGGCCGATCGAGATGACGCGTCTGCTGACGACGCTGGCAGAAGTCATGCCGTCGGACATGGGCCTGCTCGACCTGGCGGTGCTGACCGAAGAGGTCAAGCCGGAGAGCGTCGTGGCCAAGGCGCAGCAGGAAAAAGGCGCCAACCGCCGCGTCCGCATGCGCATGCAGGGCGTCGCACCGACGGATTCCGAGCTGGCGAGCTTTCTGGCCAAGCTGACGAACAAGCCCTTCTTCTCCAACGTCGCCGTCACCTACAGCCGGCCGCGTACGGAAGAAGGCCACGTGATGCGGGAATTCGAAGTGACCTTCGCATTGGATCTGGCCGGACTGGGAGGCAACTAGGTGACGTCGCTTCGCAATCAACTCGAGTGGTGCACCAAGGCGCAGGCGATTCTCGGCCTGGTCTTGTCGCTGATCCTCGTCGGCTTCTACGTCTTCGGTTATCGGCCCTTCAGCACCAGGCTTGCCGACCTGCAACTTGAGATCGATCACTCCAGCAGCGAGCTGCTGAAGAACACCTCTCAAGTGCGAATTCTGCCGGCTGTGATGGTTGCAGTGAATGACCTGAAGAGCCGCCTTGAAAAATATGACAAACAGCTCCCGCGCCAGCAGGAACTTGACCGCTTTATTAAGGATATCAACACGATGGTGCACAACGCCCAGCTTCAGAAGCTGAGCTACACGCCGTCCGTGATGCCGATCCGAAGCGAGCTTTTTGCGGAGCAGCCGGTGTCGTTCAAATTTGAAGGCGATTTCTTGAAGGTCTTCTCGTTCCTGCGCCAGACCGAGCAGATGCAGCGGCTGACGCGCGTGCGCGAGCTGAAGATCAAGAACAGCAATCGTTCCAGCAAAGCCGGTCAGGTGGAAGTCGAGCTTTCGATGAACATTTACTTCTCAGAGGGATAAATGGCTTCCGCGAAACCCCATGCAATCTACGGCCGGCTGACCGCATCGCTTCGTAAGGAAGCCAAGAAGGCGGCGGTGTTGACCTTCCTCGTCGCGCTGCTGTTCGTGCTGTGGGTGCGTATGGCCATGCGAAACGGTGAAGCCCCGGCCCGCGCCAACGCGGCCAGTAACGCCAAGGCGTTGTCCGCCGCACTGGAAGGCGGCGGTGGAAAAGGGAACGAAGCCGCAAGTGCGTTCAAGAACTGGCTCAATGCACCCACGCCGGACATGAACCGCAACATCTTCGCCATCAACCTGGATCATTTTCCGCAGGAGTATCGGACCGCGGTCGAACAGGCCAATAGCGGCGGGGGATTCTGGGGCGAACTCGCAAAGTCCGTCTCGGCGAAAGCCGATGTCACGAAAGAGCGGCAGATCCTCCTGGAGAATCTGCAGCAGCAGGCCAGCCAGCTGCGCCTGCAAACCACGGTCATGGGCGCCAAACCCAAAGCCGTGGTCAACGGAGAGTTTGTGAAAGAGGGAGACGTCGTCGCGTCGGGTACGGGTGAAGCCCGCACCACATTCCGCGTCATCAAGATCGAGGCGCGGCGGATCATCGTCGAGCGCGAGGGCATCAAGCTCGAGATTCCGATGAAGTAGCGACGATGCCCGGAAGATTTGGATTTTGGATTGTCATATTGGATAGAGATTGTGGCGGACGCTGAGTAGCGAACCGCGGCGAAATACGAGAAGCCAATGACTGACGATCTGAAATTGAGAGGTAGAGTTATGGGCAAGTGGACCAAGACGACCGCGGGGCTTATTTTTTTGGCCGCAGCGTCCGTTTATGCGGATCGGGAAATCGCGGCAAGCGTGAGAAACGCGGCAAAGCTTTCCGGTTCCTCACGCACGGCATTGGCGACCGACGCCGGTACAGCTTCACAAGCTGCCCCCGCGAATGAGGTGCAGCCTGCCATCGCCGCGGCGCCCACCTCGCCGCTTAAGATTGTCGCCGCTCCCGCTGAAAACAATACCGACGTCAAGCTGATCGAAGAGACGACGGATCCGTTCGCGTCTCCCAGCGGCGCCACCACGCAGCCTTCCGCGTCTGCCGCGACGACTCAACCCGCCGGCGAAGGCAAGAGCGTTTCCTCCCAGGAAGTCAGCGTCTCCGACGCCGGCACCGTCGAGATCCACGTCAACGACGCCAACCTCGTTGAAGTGCTCCGGATGCTCTCGCTCCAGAGCCAGAAGAACATCATCGCGTCTAAGGAAGTGCACGGCACCGTCACCGCCAACCTGTATGACGTGACGGTTCGCGAGGCGCTGGATGCGATCCTCCACGCCAACGGCTACGCCTATCGCGAAAAAGGCAACTTCATCTACGTCTACACCGCCAAGGAACTCGACGAGTTGAACAAAGCTGAGCGGCAGATGAAGACGGAAGTAATCCGCGTGTATTACACGCCCGCGGCTAACGCTTCCACGATGATCAAGCCGGTCCTGAGTGAAAAAGGCCAGGCTGCCGTGACCACGCCGGCGACGGTGGGTCTCAGCAGCGGTGGTGGTGGTGGCGGTGGTGGTGGAGGGGGCGGCGGCGGTGGGGGCGGCGGTGGCGGCGGTAACGCGCATGCGACCGAAGACATGCTGGTCGTCACCGACTATCCAGAGAACATTGAAGCCGCCAAGCGCGTCCTCGCTGAAGTCGATCAGCGCCCGCAGCAGATCCTGCTTGAAGCGACGATCCTCCGCGCTTCGCTCAACGAAGACAACGCACTCGGCATCGACTTTACGATCCTCGGCGGCGTCGATTTCGCCGGTCTGAACACCGCCGGCTCCAGCGCCGGTGAAGTCCTCAGTGGCGCCATCGCCAACAACGCCGGCGGCCAGGGCGTCGTCAAGAACAACGCCGCCGCCGGCCAGACCGGTTTCACCAACGGTGTGCCTACGGGCGGTATGCGCGTCGGCGTGGTGACGAGCAACGTCGCCGCGTTCCTCCAGGCCTTGGAACAGACGACCGACACCGCCGTCCTTGCCAATCCCAAGATCCTCACCCTCAACAAGCAGCAGGGCGAGGTTTTCGTCGGGAACGAAGATGGTTACTACACCACCGTCACCACCGAGACGACCACCAGCCAGCAGGTCGAAACGCTCAAGACCGGTACCCGGCTGCTGTTCCGGCCCTACATCGCCAGCGACGGCTTCGTGCGCTTGGAAGTTCACCCGGAAGATTCCGATGGCCAGGTGAAGGCCAATGGTCTCCCCAGCAAGACCACCACCGAAGTCACCAGCAACATCATGGTCCGCGACGGCCACACCGTCGTGATCGGCGGCTTGTTCCGCGAAAGCTCCGTCACCAATCGCAGCCAGGTGCCGTTCCTTGGGAACATCCCGGTGGCCGGGCTGCTGTTCAAGAACCAGCGCGACCGTACGGTGCGCGACGAAGTGATCATCCTGCTCACGCCGCACGTCGTGAAGGATCAGTCGGCCTACGAAACGTTGTCCGCCGAGCAGCTCCAGCACATGGAAGACATGCGGGTTGGCGTCCGCAAGGGCATGATGCCCTGGGGCCGCAACCGCCTGGCGGAATCCGCGTACGAAGCGGCGAAGAAGGAGATGGCCAAGCCCCACCCGGATCGCCACCTGGCGATCTGGCACCTGAACGAGGCCACCAACCTCAATCCGCAGTTCACCGAAGCCATCGAAATGAAGCAGGCGCTCACCGGCCGCGTCGTGACAGAAGCCAGCGGGAGCTCGATCCGGCACTTCGTGAGCCAGGCGATCCTTCGCGATGTCGCTCCGGCGACGAATCCCTCGACGCGTCCGAACGACGTGACGCTCGCGGAACCCGAGGAACAGAAGCGTCCGACCACGATGCCCACGGTTGCCCTCCCAACGACCATGCCGACGGCCAAAGGCCCGTCCACGCAACCTTCAGCAGAAGTCGCGATGGGCGAAGGCGAAACCGCCGATGACGCCGAAGCAATGAACGGCGCCAAGAGCGAATCAGCGTCGTCAGATTCGGCGGAAGCGCCCATCACTTCTGAAAATGAGGTCGAAAGCATCGTTGAGATTTCACCGGCTCCCGCAACCCAACCGGCCACCCAACCGGTCGTTGAGACGGAGCAGTCGGATGAATCGACGACGGTGACGGAGCTTCCCACCGAAGCGGTTGTTCCCGAGTCGGACATCGACGCGCAGAAGTAAGCAGACGTTCTGTGAAAACAGGATCCCGGACAGGCGCTGGCAACGGCGCAGGTCCGGGATCTTTTCTTTTGCGCCACGAGCTGATGTTGCGATGCGCGTTATCGGAATCAGCTTCCCATCAGTCTGAGATAAACCTGAGTCTCATCTGCGCCGATGTCACTCGGTACGGTTCATCAACTTTGCCCCGATTGACAGGGAGTATCGATGTCTTGGAAATGGCTGTTGCCGGCAGCGTTGGCGATTCTGGTGGTCGCGGGTTGTGGCCCGGACAAGAAGCCCAAGGACCAAAAGGAAGCCGCGGCGCGCCAGTGGCGACAGGCGCGCGCCACCGTTCTCTATGGCCTGGCGCAGGATCAATACAAGAACGGCAACTTCGAACAGGCGCGCACGACCACCAACGACGCGCTGAAGCTCGCTCACGACAGCGTCCCGCTCCGGCTTCTCTCCGCCCGCCTCGCGATCGAGCAGGGGCAGCTGGAAGTCGCCGATCGCGAGCTCTCCGCCGCCCGCAAAGTCGACGCCAAGAACGCTGAAGTCGACTACCTCAGCGGCGTGATCTACCAGCGCTGGCAGAAGCTTGAGACCGCCTACGAGTATTATCACTCGGCCGCGGAGAAGCAGCCCGCGGAACTTGCCTACATCATGGCCAAGAGCGAGATGCTCGTTGCGATGAACCGCGAGGAGGAAGCGCTCAAGTTCCTCCAGGAAAAGGTTGCCTATTTCGAACACAGCGCGGTCATCCGCGACGCGGTAGGGCAGTTGCTTGTTCACAAGGGCCAGTACAAAGCCGCCGCGGAAATGCTCCGCCAGTCCAGCATCCTCGCGCCGGACGATTTCACGATCCGCGAGCATCTCAGCCTCGCGTTGTATCTGTCGGAGCAGTGGCTCTCCGCCTCCGAACAACTCGCGCGCCTGACCAGCAACGAGAAGTACGCAAAGCGCGCCGACCTGTGGGTCACGCTCGGCGAGTGCCAGATGCAGCTGAACAACCCCCGCGCCGCTCGGCAGAGTTTCGAGCAGGCGACGCAGCTCGATCCTAACATGGCCTCCGCCTGGCTCAGCTTCGGCCGCGCCGCGCTCCAGAGCAACGACTTCCGCCGCGCGGACCTCGCCGCCCGCAAGGCTGTTTCGCTTGAACCCGACAACGGCCAGGCGCATCTGCTCATCGGCTACCTGCGCCTGCACGAGGGCAAGGGGAACGAAGCCCTCGCCGCCTTCCGCAAGGCGAGCGCCCTCGATCAGCAGGACACCGTCAGCCTCTGCATGGTCGGCTACGCGATGGAAAAGACCGGGCGCGCCAGCGAAGCCGTCAAGTACTACGCCAAGGCCCTCAAGATCAAGCCAAACGATGAGCTGGCGACCAAGCTGATGGCATCAATCGACTTGAAGGACTAGCCCCAGGGAGATTCCGCTGTGCGTCGGATCTGGTTGCTCATTTCGCTTACCGCTTTGCTAGGCGCCGCCGGCCTGGTGTGCGTCCTGCTGGGAATCCAGCAGGCGATGGGCTATCCGCTGCTCGGCTCCGTCCTGCTGATGCTCGCTGTCGTCGCCGGCGTCGTCAGCAGCATTCAAAGCCACAAAGACTCTATGGCAATCGCCCGGCAAGTCATCAACCGCGCACGCACCGGGCAGCCCAAGCGCCTTGTCGCCCCCAGCCGCGACGTCGCCCCCATCGCCGACGCCGTGAATGATCTTTTCGAAGAAGCCGATCGCACCGTCAGTGATGCGCAGATCAAGGCGAAAGAGCTGGAAATTCAGCTCAAAGTCGCCACCGCCGAACGGCAGCATGCGGAGGCCATCATCTACAGCATCTCGGATGCCGTGCTGGTGACCGATCCTTTCGATGAGCTGGTGCTGGCGAATGAATCTGCCGCCCGCGCGCTGGACTTCGATCTCCAGACCGCCGAGCGCGCTCCGGTCGAGCAGATCCTGCACGATGAAAAGATCATCTCGCTCATCCGCGAAATGCGTCAAAGCAAGAGCACCAGCGGCCGGCGCATTGTCGAACACG
The DNA here is from genome assembly GCA_036387255.1 of Tepidisphaeraceae bacterium. Lineage (GTDB taxonomy): Bacteria > Planctomycetota > Phycisphaerae > Tepidisphaerales > Tepidisphaeraceae > DASVUC01. Next base: position 11,930 of record DASVUC010000080.1, read on the forward strand.
GCGTGAAGACCCCGGCAGGGGAGCGCACCTACAAAATCACCCTCTCCTGCGTGGATGGCTCCCGCTCCGACGGCGCCGAAGGCCCCGCCGGCGTCGTCGCAGTCCTGCACGACATGACTAAGGAAAAAGAAGTCGCCGAGATGAAGAACGACTTCGTCTCCAATGTCAGCCACGAGTTGCGCACGCCGCTGGCGAGCATCAAGGCGTACGTCGAGATGCTGATCGACGGCGAAGCCGAAGATCCCAAGACCCAGGGCGAGTTCTATGAAGTCATCCAGGGTGAAGCCAATCGTCTCTCGCGCCTCATCGACAACATTCTCAACATCAGCCGCATCGAATCCGGCCTGGTGAAGGTCAACAAGCAGCCGCAAAGCCTGACGGTGATCATGAAAGAGGCGATCGAAGTCATCGCCCCGCAGGCCAAGGGGAAAAACATCACCGTAAAAGAAGAACTCACGCCGGTGTTTTATCAGACCGTCGCCGACCGAGACATGCTCTACCAGGCCGTCCTCAACCTGCTGAGCAACGCGATCAAGTAC
>DASVUC010000081.1:0-13400 GCA_036387255.1 Tepidisphaeraceae bacterium
GGCAAATACGTGGTCCGAACCGTCAGCACCCCCAGCACAAACCCGATCACCAGCGAACCGCTATCCCCCATGAAAATCTTTGCCGGAGGAAAGTTCCAATATAAAAAACCGAGCAGCGCCCCAAGCAGCATCGCCAGCGTCGCCGCCACAAACCATTGCTGAATCACCAGCGCCGTCACCAGAAACGCGGCCGTGCAGACCGCCGCCACCCCCGCGCTCAGTCCATCCATGTTGTCGAGAAAATTGAATGCATTCGTGATCGCGGTAATCCAAAGCACCGTCAGCACCACCGAAGGCACATAACCCAGTGCCGTCAGGGCGCGCATCTTGAATCCCACCACAAGGATCGTCGCCACCCCAAGCTGCCCAATCAGCTTGATGAACGGCCCCAGCGCCTTCGCATCATCCACAATCCCCATCGCGTGCATCACCAGCATCGCCGCCAGCACCCCCAGCGACAGCGGCGTCTGATACTGCCCTCCCGTGATCAACTCATAAATCTGCGGGTAGTTGATAAACCGCAGGATGATCCGTTCACCGCCAAAATTCACGATCGCCAAACCAATCAGCATCGGAACGGCGATCCCCAGGAAGATTGCTACCCCTCCCCCCAGCGGTCTGGGGTTCTCGTGAATCTTCCTTCCCCCCGGCTTATCCACAAAACCCACGCGCGGCGCGACCCGGATCATGGCCCACGTCAGCACCCATGACAGGATCAAACTGCAAACGCCAAGGCCAAGGATCTGAATCAGCATGAAGCCTTTGCGATTATCGGCTTCTCATCGCCACTTTCTAATGCCCCACGCGACATCGCGCAAAAAAAGAGGAGACCCAGCGGCCTCCTCCATGTTTCACCAGGTTCACGTCTGTTCCATCACGGCAAGCGCTGTTTCAGGAACTCCACCTGCCGTTCGATCTCCGCAAGCTGCCGGTTCAGCACCCGTTTGTCCGCTTCATTCCGGGCGTGTTCCACGCGCCGGCGGATGTTCCGTGCATCCAGCTCAAGCTTCTCGATCTCAGCCATCACGTCCGCTTCGGGGTTGTACACCGCACTCATTGTGTCCTCCGATGCCAGCTGATTTTAGGATCCTGTTCACCGAATCGACAAGAGGAAAACGGTAGCACCTCCTCGCTATCACTTCGCCCGCGCCGCCCGAATCACATCGACAAACTGCTTCGCCGCCGCCGTCACGCTTGCCCAATCCCCCTTGGTCATCGCATCCTTCGAGACCAGCGACGATCCCGCCCCGACAAACGCCGCCCCCGCCTTAATCCAATCGCCCGCGTTCTTCAGATCCACCCCTCCGGTTGGCGTCAGCCGAAGCTGCGGCAGGGGGGCCAGGATATCCTTAAAATACGAAGGCCCCAGCGCCGTCGACGGAAACACCTTCACCACATCCGCTCCCGCGCCCCAAGCCCGCATGATCTCCGTCGGCGTGAAGGCGCCGGGAATGCTGATCTTTCCATACCGCAGCGTCGTCTCCACCACCGCCGGCTCGAACGTCGGCGACACCACGAACTGCGCCCCCGCCTGGATCGCATCCGCCGCCGTTGCCGCATCCAGCACCGTCCCCACACCCACCACCGCCCGGTCCCCAAACTCATCCGCCAGCTTCTCAATCCCGCGTATTGCCTTCGGTGTCGTCATCGTCACTTCAATGGCCGGCACACCCCCCTCCAGCAGCGCCTTCGCGAGCCCCGGTAGCACGTCCAGCGACGAAGCTCGAATGACCGCCACCACGCCCGCGTCCGCAACCTGCTGGATCAAATGCTGTTTCGACTTAGCCATCGCCAAAATCTATCACCCCCAGCCCCTTTTGCCACGCGAGGGCCGCAAGCGATCTTTGCGCCCGCTTCCGCCGTACGACATCTTGGGGCGTTGCCTTACGCAACCTGCGCAGCTAGAAGCGGTTACAGGTCCCTTGTCAACGAATCGGTTGTTGCTATACTCTCCGATTCGCAATTGATCTGACCATTGGAGACCGACAGATGTCCGTGAAACTGAGACTAAAGCGCATGGGCCGCACCAACCACGCGTTCTATCGTTTGAACGCGATCGAAAGCCGCGCGCCCCGCGACGGCCGAGTCATTGAAGAGCTCGGCTACTACGACCCGAACAACAAGGACGGCGCCAAGCAGTTCGTGGTGAACCTCGATCGCTGCCGTTACTGGCTCGATCATGGCGCCATCCCCAGCGAAACGGTCTCCAGCTGGTTAAAGAGAAGCGGTGTCGAGCACAAGCAGCTTCGTCTGCCCAAGCCGGGTAAGCCGAAAGCCGCGCCCGCCGCCGCGGAAGGTGGAGCGCCCGCAGCAGCGCCGAGTGCATAAGATTAGCCCCCGGGTCTTTTAGATTCGGGGCTCTTTTATGGCTCTGCGGATCGATATCCTGACGCTCTTCCCGGAGATGTTTACGGCCGTGCTCGGCACCAGCATCCCCAAGCGAGCGGCCGAGAAAGGATTGGTCAGCTACAACTTCACCAACATCCGATCCTTCGCCACCGACGCCCACAAATCCGTGGACGGCAAACCTTTCGGCGGCGGACCCGGTATGGTGATGATGTGCGAGACGGTTTATCAAGCCGTCGCGCACGCCCAGCAGCAGGATCCACGACCCGCGACTCGGATCCTGCTCTCTCCACAGGGACGGTTGTTCGATCAACGAATGGCGGAGCAATTCGCCACGCGTGATCGATTGTTGTTTATCGCGGGACGGTACGAAGGCTTCGACGAGCGGATCATCGATGGCCTTGCTCCGATGGAAGAAGTATCCATCGGCGACTACGTGCTCAGCGGCGGTGAACTCGCGGCGATGGTCATCATCGATGCGGTCGTTCGACTGCTCCCCGGAGCACTGGGTGCCGAAACCGGCGCGTCAGACGAGACCTTCGCTGACGGCCTGCTCGAGTATCCGCAGTACACGCAGCCGCGCGAGTACAACGGGATGAAAGTGCCCGACGTGCTCCTGAGCGGCAACCACGCCGCCATCGCAAAATGGCGGCTGGAGCAGAGAAAGTTACGAACGCAGCATCGCCGCCCAGACCTCTGGGAAGCGTATGTGAAAAAACAAGAACGCAAGTCGTGACACGGGCATCTTGCCCGTGCTGACGATCAAATAAATAGCTGAGCCTTTGAACGAACGGAGACAGCCATGGCAAACCGAATTGTTGAACAGATCGAAACGGCCTACCTGAAGAAAGACGTTCCGGATTTCCAGGTCGGCGACACGGTTGACGTGGCCACCCGGATCATCGAAGGCGACAAGGAACGCCTCCAGACCTTCTCCGGCACCGTCATCATGAAGAAGGGTCGGGGGATGAACGAGACCTTCACCGTCCGCCGCATCGTCAACAACGAAGGCGTCGAGCGCATCTTCCCGCTCCATTCCCCGTTCATCGCCAAGGTCACCGTCCGCCGTGGCGGCGAAACCCGCCGCGCCAAGCTCTTCTACCTCCGCGACCGCGTCGGCAAGGCCACCCGCCTCGCGGAAAAGCGCAAGGAAAAGCGCGACGAATCCCAGGCGGGCGAAAAAGCCGCCGGCAAAGTCGAAACCCGAGAACTCGCTGCCTCCGCGGCGTCGTAACTTCTCCCTCACCTTCAAACACCCCGGGGCGACGCAAGAGCGTCGCCCCTCTTCTTTGCGCCAAGGTTTGGCCTGCCAGGTATCCCCTCTCCCGGTACTCCGGGAGAGGGCAGGGTGAGGGCTCTTCACCGCCTCCAAGACCCGCGCCCCCTGCGAAATGAACCCCGTCTCACAAACGCTTGCCTCACCCCCTCCTCCACTTAAACTAACCCCATGCCCCTCTGGCTGGACAATCTCTTCCAAAGCGTTCGAAAATCCGTCAACCAGCGCCAGCCCGACCCCCTCGGCGATCGCGGCGAGAACATCGCCGCCCGCTTCCTTCGCAACCTCGGCTACAAGATCATCGTCCGCAACTTCCGTTGCGAGCTCGGCGAGATCGACATCGTCGCCCGCGACGGCAAAACCCTCGTCTTCGTCGAAGTCAAAACCCGCGCCTACGACGACCCCACGCCCGAAGAGCAGGTTAACCAGGGGAAGCAACATCAGATCACCAAGGCGGCCAAGTTTTACCTCTCCCGCTACGGCATCCCCCAGCCCCCGGCGCGATTCGACATCGTCGCCATAGTCTGGCCCAAGAACGCAAACCCCCAGATCCGCCACACCGAAAACGCCTTCGAGTCCAGTTTCTGATCTTCCCCCTCTCCCGTACTCGGGAGAGGGCCGGGGTGAGGGCTCTTCTCGACATGATCGACTCCCACTGCCATCTCACCGATCCCCGCCTCGGCTCCCAGCTCGACGCCGTCCTCGCGCGCGCCAATGCATCCGGCGTCACCCGCTTCATCACCATCGGCACCGACATCGAAGACGATCAATCCGCCATCGCCCTCTGCCAGGGCCGCGACAACATCCGCTGCGCCATCGGCATCCACCCAAACCACTCCGCCGACGCCGACCTTTCGCAGGTAAACCTCCTCCGCGGCCTGCACACAAACCCCTCCGTCGTCGCCCTCGGCGAAATGGGCCTCGACTACCACTACGATCGCGCCCCGCGCCTCCATCAACGCGATATCTTCGTAACCCAACTCCAAATTGCGCAGGAGGTGATCAAGCCGGTGGTGATCCACTGCCGGGAAGCCGTCAACGATACGCTCGCCATTCTGAAGGATTTCCCCTCCGTCCCAGCGCTGTTCCACTGCTTCACCGGCACACTTGCCGAAGCTGAAAAGATCCTCACTGCCGGCTATCTCCTGGGCTTCACCGGTCCCGTCACCTACAAGAAAAACGATGATCTCCGCGCCGTCGTCCGCGCCACACCTTTAGACCGGCTCGTAGTCGAGACCGACGCCCCATACCTCACCCCCGAGCCCATGCGCAAATTCAAGACGAATGAACCCTCCTTCGTCATCCACACCGCTCAAACCATCGCCAGCATCAAAGAGATTGCCCTGGCCGACCTCGACGCCATCACCACAGCCAACGTCTCCCAATTCTTCCGTTGGCCGTGAGTAACTACGTGGCATGGGCGTCTCGCCCATGAATGCCGTTCTCCTAATCCAATTTCAACCGCGGATCCGCCAAATCCAGCTTGTACATGATCTGGTTGTACTCATACCAAGGCGTCGAGTGTTTGTTCCCCGAGAACCCATTGGAGTAGGTGCCTTCAAAATAGATCACCCGTCCACCCTCGCGATCCAGGAACGGATGGTGGGCCGGGTTGTAAAGATCGTGAGCGTCATCCTTCTTGTTCGCGTGTGTCACGATCTTCGTCGCCTTGGTCCAAGGCCCTTCCGGACGCTCCGACTCGCTGTACCAAACCTCGCCGAGCCCCGTGTCCCCCAGCACCTCTGATGCGATCATGATGTACTTCTTGCGGTACTCGTTCCAGAAGCAGGAGCAATTGTTGAGCAGGATCGCCTTGCCGCTCGCGGCGTCTGCGAGCCGGTGCTCTGACTCTTCCAGCTTCATCTTCCCCTTCTTCACGAGCTCCGCTTGTTCCATCGGGTTGATCGGCTGGCCGCCTTTCTTCCAGCCCCAGACCAGCTTCCCGTCCGCCGCACGATCCAGCTCTTTAGTCCCGGCTTTGTAACAGGTGTATGCCTCGTACGACGCCAGATCGAGATAGGCGTCGTAGTCCGCCTTCACGCGCAGCGAAGGGTACGGGTTCGTGAAGTAGATGTAATTCGTCTCGTCCACGCGCACATGTGCGGTGGACCCTGTGGGAAACACCGGGGCTTCAAGCGGCACGCGCTTGAGAATCTCAAACTCTTCCTTCTGGTCGTTGTAGATGACAAATCCGTTGTCCAGCACCGCTCCCATCCCGCGCCGGCGGTGATAGAACGCCAGCATCTTGTCTCTTCCTTCCGATCCCTTGAGATTCACGATCCCCAGCAGCCAGACGACGCCTTCTCCCGCCATTGGGGACATCGCCTTCATCGTGCCGCGTTCGTTCGTGAAGTAGTGAAGACTGATACCCTTTTCCGGGTCCAGCTTCCCCGGCAGTTCCGTCGTCGCTCCGGTCATCGCGAAGTTCCCAAGCGCGTAGGAGATCTTGCCCGTGTCGCCGTAGAACCAGTAAAGCTTGTTGTTGTGCAGGACGTTCATCACACTGTCCTGCCCCGTCACTTCCGCATTCAGCAGCGGCTGTTCGATCGGCGTCTTCTGTCCCAGCAAGACGCTGTCGCGATAAATCCCCGCGCCCGTGACGCGATACAGCCGCTCTGCGATGTTGAGCCGGTGGATCTCAATCTTCCGCGTCTCCCCCTGCGTCGTCTCGAGCGTCACCCCGTGTATCCCAAGACCATCCGGCTTGATCTGATAGCCGTTGGAGGACACTTCGAAGTAAACCCTCCGATTCATCAGGCCGGGCTCGTAAAACGCAATCCAGCCATTCGAATCGGTGTAGTACGTGCACGCCGCCGTCGTTCGGAATTCGACCAGCGGCACGCCGCGTCCCGTCTGATCGTCCACCACTTGGATCCCGAAAAACGTCTTCGGGTCGATCTTCTTCTCTTCCGCCAGCGCGACCGACCAGAGTCCGATCCCAACCAGCAACGCGATGTGCTTGAGCATCACTTCATAATGTCACGGCTCCGGCGACAGTTCCAGCAGACCGCCCGGCAGCCATGAGCCGGAATCTCCTGATGCCTGGCGAGTGTGCTCGCAGAGGTAAACCTTCCCGCCGCTGATGTGGATATCCAGCGGCCGCGGGACCTTCTTCAGAAAAGTTCTCACCTGCGCCACCGGCCGCCCGCGCTCTTCGCCGGTGATCCGCACTTGCAGCACATCAAACCCCACCTCCGGCACAGGCAGAAGCTGCCCAAAACGCGGGATCAGCATCGATCCCCGATCACGCTCCGGAAACTCTTTCCCCAGCGCCACAATCCCGGCCGGGCTCGAATGCGGCGAGAACGTCGAGCACGTCGGCTGCGTCGTGCTCACCCCTCCGTCTGGGCCCTTGTTGATCACCGGCTGCACGAACTTCACCCCCGCCGGCGCATCCGGCTGATCCGGATATGCCTTGTGGTCCAAATCGCTGAACACGTGCGGAAAGCCATAGTGCTTTCCCTGCTCGATCAGGTTCAGCTCTTCCGGCGGAAACGCGTTCGGCCCGTTCTCCGTCGCGAACATCCTCCCTTGCTCATCCCAACAGAAACCCCACGCATTGCGAATGCCTTTGGCGAAGATCTCCAGCTTGGGATTGTCCATCTTGGGATCTAACCGCCAGATGCACGCGGTGTTTTCCGGTTCGCCGATCTTGGCGCGTGTCGGCTCCTTGCCCGCTTCGCCATGATCCGTGCGCGAGCCGCTCGAGACATACATCATCCCGTCCGGCCCCTGCGCGATGCAGCTCACGCCGTGATTGAACACGTCGACGCCGTACGGATACTCCGTCTTGAACCAGGCTTTAGGCTCCGCCGGATCACCTTCGCGCGTGCTCGTTGTGCGATAGATTGTCACGCGGTTCATGTTCGGGTTGACGTTGCCATCCATCTGGTTGACGACGATGTACATCCGCTTGTCGCGGTCCAGACAAAGCCCCAGCGCGCTCACGTTCTCGCCCGTCGCGTAATCGCTGGCGGTGATGACATTCTTCATCTCCCCGCTCGCCGGCTCCACGCGCGCAATCGTCCCGTTCTGATAAAGGATGTACAAAAACCTCCCGCTCCCATCGCTTGCGATGCGGGTTGGGTTGTTTGGAAAGCGCACCACCTCGCGCACGCGCCACCCCTTGGGCGCCTCCGGCAGGGGGGGATAATCCAACTTCTTCACGAACTCATCGATGGTCCCGCTCGCCTCGCGATCCAGCGAGAGTTCATTCGTTCCGTCCGACCACCCAACGTGGAACTTCCCATCGTTCGTCTGCACGACGTACTGCGCCGACAAGCGCGTCTCCAGCTTATAGATCCGCTGAACCTCAATGGCGCTTCCCTGGTGCTTCCGCTCCCCCTCGTACCCCGGCGGCAGTTCCCAGCCCACCACCTTCATCTTCTCCAGCGGAATCACCGTCACTGCCCCCTGTTTCAGCGACTTCAGCTTTTCGATGACCTGCTCGTCATGCCCCTGATCCGCAGCGACAAGCACCAGCAACCCAAGTAAAAAACACAACTTATAGAATTTCATGCATTTCCTTGACCACAAACGCGGCGGATTCTACACTGCTCTGCTCCCCAACCGGGGCGGACGAAATCTGATGATGCTTCCACTTTCCATCCTTCCGGTCCGCGGCGAGCTCGGTCGAGCTGTCGTCGTACGATAGGCCGGCCCCGACGCCGCGAGGTTCACCGCCTCGTAGAGCGCGACCGGCCCACACCAGTCCGTTACCCTGTTCCCCAGCACCATTTACGATAATTCGATTGATCGAGCGCCCCTCGGTCGATACATTGCCCGACCTGCAAATCCAAATCGAGAAAGACCATGAGCACGACCACGATCCCCACCACCGAAATCAAGACCTCCACCGCCGCCAAGCCCCGTTTCAAGGGCAAGACCGGTGCCCAGATCCTGCACGAAATGCTGATCAACGACCACAAGGTCGACACGATGTTCGGCTACCCCGGCGGGGCGATCCTGCCCGTCTTTGACCAGCTCTACAAGACCCCGGCCAAGTTCATCCTGAACCGCCACGAGCAGGGCTCCGGCCATGCCGCTGACGGCTACGCCCGCGTCACTGGTAAGCCCGGCGTCTGCATCGTCACCTCCGGTCCCGGCGCCACCAACACCGTCACGCCCTTGGCTACCGCGCAGATGGACTCCATCCCGATCATCGTCTTCTCCGGCCAGGTCGCCACGAAGGTCATCGGCAACGACGCCTTCCAGGAAGCCGACGTCACCGGCATCACCCGCCCGTGCACCAAGTGGAACTACCTGATCAAGGACGTCCGCGAGCTGCCGCGGATCGTCAACGAAGCCTTCGCCATCGCAACCACCGGCCGTCCCGGACCCGTGCTCATCGACCTGCCTAAGGACGTCACCACGGCGGTCTGTCCCGAAGAAGTCGACGACACGCCGCGCGAGCACGTCATCAAGCGCAAGAAGACATCGCTGTCCGGCGGCACCCAGAAGCAAGTCATGGACGCCGCGGAACTGATCAACAAGTCCGAGCGCCCCGTGCTCTACGTGGGCGGCGGCGCCATCATCGCCGGCGCTCACGAAGCCCTGCGCAAGGTCGCTGAAACCGGCAACATTCCCTGCACCACCACGCTGCTCGGTCTGGGCGCCTTTGATGAATACTCCCCGCTGGCGATGTACATGCTTGGCATGCACGGCAGCGCCTTCGCCAACTATGCCGTCCAGGAGTGCGACTGCCTCATCGCCGTCGGCGCACGCTTTGACGATCGCGTCACCGGCAATCTCGCGACCTTCGCACCAAACGCCAAGATCATTCACATCGACATCGACCCCTCCAGCATCAGCAAGAACGTCGACGTGGATGTCCCGGTCGTCGGCGACGCCCGCGCAAGCCTCGAGGCGATGCTGCCTTACATCGAATACCGCGACCGCAAAGACTGGCACGCGCAAATCTCGGCCTGGAAGAAACGCTTCCCCTTCAAGTACTTCGATGACAGCCAGCATTCCAAGCCGCAGTACGTCATCGAAGAAATCAGCAAGCAGACCCGCGGCGAAGCCATCATCACCACCGGCGTCGGTCAGCATCAGATGTGGGCTGCGCAGTTCTACCGCTGGCGCCGCCCGCGGCAGATGATCACCTCGGGTGGCCTCGGCACCATGGGCTACGGTCTGCCTTCGGCGCTGGGCGCACAGCTCGGCGCGCCCGGCCAGACCGTCATCGACATCGACGGCGACGCCTCTTTCTGCATGACCATGTTCGAGCTCCCCACCATCGCCGAATACAACATCCCCGTGAAGATCTGCATCCTCAACAACGACTTCCAGGGCATGGTCAAACAGTGGCAGGACCTGTTCTACGAGCGCCGCTACAGCCAGACCGCGATGAAGAACCCCAACTTCGCCAAGCTCGCCGAAGCGTGCGGCATCCGCGGCATCCGCTGCGACAACAAGTGCGACGTCCAGAAGACCGTCAAGGAAATGCTCGACCACAAGGGCCCCGTCCTCGTCGACTTCTTCGTCGAACCCAACGAGCACGTCTACCCCATGGTCCCCAGCGGCAAGGGCCTCCACGAAATGGAATTGGGCACCCTCGCCTGATCAACCCTTACAGCCACCCATTACCCAAGGGCGACTCCAACGAGTCGCCCTTCTCTTTTCTTCCCGGAGCACGGGCATCCTGCCCGTGATCTCCCTTCTTTTATTGGTCACTCGCTACAACCCAACCTCCTGATTCAGTCCTCCCATTTCCCCGCCGATACGGAATGTGAGGGCTCAAAATGTCTATCCACATGGTCTGTCCCGACATCCGTTGCCGCCACATCCACAGCTTCCCCAATGAAGCCCGTGGCCAGGTCATCAAGTGCCTCAAGTGCGAAACCAAGTTCCGCATCCCCGCCCCGCGCCTCTCCACACCAACCAGTGACGTCCCCAAAGACTTGAAAGTCCCTGCCGCCCCGTTCGTTTTCTGAAGCACAAGAAGCGCACTCGCTCGTCGGGAGAGGGCGGGGGTGAGGGTCTACCCGCGGCAGCGCATCTGCCCCCGATTGATCTCACCTCCACTTTTCTTTTGCACGCTACCGCTCGCTCCGTATCATTCCCCTTCATGTCCGACCCACTTCGCCTCCCCAGCTCCACCTCCTACGCCAAGATCGGCGGCGCACTCGGTATCGCCGGCTCCATCATCGGTATCGCCATCTTCGTCGGCGGATGCTTCGGCTTCGGCGCCAGCTTCCTCATGTCCCCCATCCCGCTGGCCCTGGGAAGCATAGGCCTCATCCTCACCATCGTCGGCGGCTTCCAACGCAACCCCGGCATCGAAGACGCCCACGTCGTCGCCGGCTATTGCATCAACATCGCCGTCATCAGCGGCGCGCTCTTGGAAATGTCCATCTGGCTCAACTGGTCCTTCTTCGCCGGCGGCGTGAAGTAGCTTCTTACTCCTTCTCCCGGTACTCCGGGAGAAGGCGGGGATGAGGGTTCTTCGCCCAGAACACCTCACGTCGCTTCGCCAGCTAAACGGGCTACTCCACCCCCATCCCCCTTAAATTCTCCAGCGAAATCTTCAAACTCTCAAACGGATCCCGGTAGCAGATGTCCTGCTCCACCAGGTACCACTCCACTCCCGCGTCTCTACAGGCGCTGATGATCCCCGGCCAGTTCAAATTCCCTTCCCCCACCTCCGCCATGAACTGGGTCCGATCCGATTTAATTCCCATATCTTTGAAGTGCACACACGGAATCCTCCCGCGCACTTTGCTGATCCAGGCCGCCGGGTCCCCACCCCCATGCGTGATCCAGTACGTGTCGATCTCCATCCACACCCGCTGATCCAGCTTCTCAATCAACAGCTCCAGCGCCGACTTCCCCTCAAAGTGCGCCAGCTCATGGCTATGGTTGTGATACCCAATCGCCACCCCCGACCCCTCGAACTTCTTCGCGATTGCGTTGTAACGCGAAACGAAATCCAGATACGCCTGCGCGGACCAGTCATTGTTCGGCGCCCAGAACCCCCCGATGGCCGTGTACTTGCAGCCCCACAGGTGATGCTCGTCGATCACCTTCTGCGTTTCCTTTTCCATCCGGTCGATGCTGATGTGCGTCGCCGCGCAGACAAGCCCTTCCCCGCTCAAGATCTTCGCCAGCTCCTGCGGATCGATCGCACCCAGCCCCGAAACCTGCACCGCGTCATACCCAATCTTCTTCACCCGCGCCAGCGTCTTGGCAATATCCGCCGGTGTCTTCTCAAAATCCCGAAGCGTGTACAACTGCGCGCCAATCTGCGATGCCATAAGCGATCCTCACGTGACCGCGCTACGGTAGGGGGGATCGATTGTTTTTCAAGCGCCCGCAGGACCTCAGTGCTCAACCCCTCTTACCCTCTCCCGGTACTCCGGGAGAGGGCAGGGTGAGGGCTCTTCCTCGGCGACGAAAGATTTCATTCCGCCAACAATCACCCGCCAGCCAACACCTCTCTCTCCAATTTCTCCACCACCTTCCTCACCTCGCTCGTGGGAATCTGAAGCTTTGCGCTCACCCACTTCATCGCCTTCTCCGCATGCCGCTTCCACGTCCGATGCTCCGCCGCAAACCTGCTCCGTAGCAGCACCAACACCGCCACGGTGCTGATCACATCCGCGCTCTTTGATCGCGCATGCCGCTCAACAGCCTCTTCCCAGGGCGCTCCGGTAAGATTTGCATCGCTGAGCATCGTCAGCAGCGCGCCCGGCACAGCAAACGATCCTTCCGCTGTCTGCGTCGACAGCACGTCAAACAAATTCCCCCCTGAAGCCGGCGCGACGGGAGCGAGCATCAGGTCATCCATTTGAAAGGAGAAGTCGCTATCGAAGCTCATCGCTCCCATGCGACGGCTTGATCGACGACGAGCTGCGCCAGCGGGGCGCGCGCACACGGCCGCCACCCGCGGCGCCGCAACCGACGCGCGCGTCCCTCCCCATCCCTGCGTCAACATGATCGGCACCCTCCGCATCTCCGGCATCCCGTTCGTCCGCTCCTCCACCGACCGATGCTCCACCGCCACAAACGTCGTCAGCGCGCTCACCACATTGAACTGCTTGGAGATCCGAACGACCTCGTCCGCCTCCCGAGACTTCTCCTTCCGATACGCCCCGCGCGCCAGCCCATTCACCTCCTCCAAGCTCCGAATCACCCTCCGCGCCCACAGCGTCGCCAGCATCCCTTGGGCCTGCGCCCCTCTTCCCGCACTCCCCCTCTCCCGGTACTCCGGGAGAGGGCAGGGTGAGGGCTCTTCTCCCCTCAACAAGATCCGTGAGCCCGCCACCCACTCACACTTCCCCGAACTCAACTCCCCACAAAGCCTCACCCTCTCCGGCAATTTCCCCCCGCACCTCCCAATCACCACCACCGCATCCCCATCAAACACCGGCGGCAACTCCGCCAGCGTCTGCACGTCCGCATTCCCCCAATCCACCCGCACATCCGACATCACCGGCGACGCCAGACGCGCAAACGTCCGCAGCACCTTCTCCTCAATCCGCTCCCCCGGCGTAATAAACTCCGCCGCGCCTCCCGTCGCCCGCGCCAATCCCCTCACCAGGTGCGCACTGCACGCATGGCCGATCCCAAACGAAAAGATCCGATTCTGCGCCCGATGCTTCCGCGCCAGTTCCATCACCGCACCCTCGTTGGACACCTGCCCATCCGTCAGCAGCACGATGTTCCGCACGCTTCCGCGCTTCCCCACCGGCGCGTGCAGAATCGCTTCCAGCGGCCCATACAACTCCGTCCCACCCAGATCCGCCGTCGGCGCGTTAAAGGCCAGCGCCCGCATCAG